>NZ_LHCD01000004.1:0-311169 GCF_001262595.1 Methylobacterium sp. ARG-1 | reverse complement strand
GCTATCCCGAATTGCGGATCAGCTACCGCCCCGCCGGCCCGCTGCCGCGGGTGCGGCGGGCGACTGCCAAGCTCCAGGCGGCCGGAACCTACGCCACCACGGTGACGCATCCGGCCTTCTTCCGCCATTACCTGACCCGGCAGCTGCAACCGCTGATCGACGATTACGGCATCCAGATCGAGGTCGGCCTGAGCGCTCAGGAAATCCCCTATCCCTACGTCCTGGAGGCAGGCCTCGATGCCCGCGGGAGCGCGGTGGACGGCGCCGAGCTCGCCACCTACTTCCCCGTTCCGCTCCTGTCGCTGGTGGGCGATGAGATCGCCGACGGCACCTTCGATCTCGTCCACGGCGAGCCGCTGCCGCTGGCTCTGTTCGACGCGGTGCGGGTCGATTACTCGCTGCGCCGCCTGGTCCATTACACCGGCTGCGACTGGCGCGAGGTCCAGCCCTGGATCCTGCTCACCAACTATCACCGCTACGTCGACCAATTCGTCCGCCACGGGCTCGAGCGCCTGGCCTCGGGAGAGGAAGGCTTCGAGCGGCTGGTCCTGCCCGGCGGCATCTCCGTAAGCCGGGCGGAGGCGGCCACGGCCGATCCCGCCGCGGTGATCGCCGCCTCGCCGTGGCACCGGCACCAGATGCCGGCCTATCACCTCGTCGCCCGGGGCGCCGACGGCACCATGCAGGGCACGAGCCTGGTCAATATCGGGGTCGGCCCCTCGAACGCGAAGACGATCACAGACCATCTGGCGGTGCTGCGCCCGGATTGCTGGCTGATGGTCGGCCATTGCGGCGGCCTGCGCCAGTCGCAGACCATCGGCGATTACGTCCTGGCCCACGCCTATCTCCGCCGCGACCGGATTCTGGACGAGCTTGTGCCGCCGGACGTTCCCGTGCCGGCGCTCGCCGAGGTTCAGGTCGCGCTCCAGAGCGCCGCCGCCTCGGTCACCGGCGAGCAGGCTGACGCGCTCAAGCGCCGCCTGCGGACCGGCACGGTGGTCACCTACGACGACCGCAACTGGGAGCTCCGGTTCAGCCAGGAGCGGCGGCGGATCAATCAGTCGCGCGCCATCGCGGTGGACATGGAGAGCGGCACCGTGGCCGCGCAGGGCTTTCGCCTGCGCGTGCCGTATGGGGCGCTGCTCTGTGTTTCCGACAAGCCGCTTCACGGCGAGATCAAGCTGCCCGGTGCCGCGAACGCCTTCTATGACCGGGCGGTCTCCGAGCATCTGCGGGTTGGGCTGGCGGCCCTCGACGCGCTGCGGGCAGACCGGCACGGGCTGCATTCGCGCAAGCTGCGCAGCTTCGACGAGCCGCCGTTCCGCTAAAGCGCGTTCGCCCGTACATACGGACAAGCTTTCGCGGGATTTCGGGGCTGGATTGCCGAACAGCGACGGACTGACACGCCACGATCAATCATCGAACGTGGATACGGGAGATCGATGGCACGTTGAAAAGTCATACTCCTCTCGAGGATTGGACTTTTCAATGAAGCGCTTTGCTTTCGCATCGACGGCACTTTTGGCGGCCTTCGCCTTCGTTCCTGCGAGCGCCGACGCCCGCGGGTTCGGCGGCGGCGGGTTTCACGGCGGCGGGTTTCACGGCGGCGGGTTCGGCGGTGGCGGCTTCCATGGTGGTGGCTTCGGCGGCGGCGGGTTCCGGGGCGGTGGACTGGGCGGTGGCGGACTTGCTGGTGGCGGTTTCCGCGGCGGCGGTCTGGGTGGCGGCGGATTCCGCGGTGCTGGTCTCGCCGGCGGCGGGTTTCGCGGTGCGGGTGTCGGGGCACCGGGGATCGGTGTCGGCCGGGGCTTTGGCGGTAGCGGTTTCCAGCGCGGCGGCGCCGTCTATGGTGGGCGCGGCGTGATCGGAAACCGCGGCTTTGCCGGTCGGGGCTACGCCAATCGCGGCTCTTACGGGCGGGGCTATGGCGGCGGCTACGGTCGCGGCCTCGGTTACGGTCTGGCCGGCGTCGGACTTGGACTGGGCGTTGGCTACGGCTTAGGTGGTTTCGGCTACGGCTATGACGATAGCTGCGCCGGCGGTTACGGCTACGGCTACGATCCGGCCTATTGCAGCACCTTCGGTTACGGCTACTGAGCGCCGCGCGTTTCGAAGCGGCCTCACGACGGAAAAGCCCGGCCGGCATCGGCCGGGCTTTTCCATGTCCGGTCCCGTTCTCCGGACCCGCAGCCTTCGTCTGCGGCGAAGGCTGCGTCGCGGACTCCCGAATTGCGAAGCGTTCCAAACCGGCTCATGCCTGCGGCCGCACGAGGCGCGGGGGGAGTGGATGAGCGGGGCGGCGGTTATCCCGGCGACAGCGGCGCTGCTGGTCCTGTGCATGGGCCTGTGGGCGACCGCGCTTCTGCCCGAGATCGTCACCGCGCTGGCCTTCTTCGGGCTGGCGATGCTGCTGCGACTCGGCAGCGCCGCGACGGTGTTCTCCGGCTTCTCGGCCGCAGCCTTTTGGCTGGTCCTGTCCGGCATGGTGGTGGGCCAGGGCATGACCCGCACGGGCCTCGGCGCCCGGATGGCCCGGGCGCTGGCCGGGCGCCTGTCCGGTTCCTACGCGTATTTCATCGCGGGTCTGGTGATTTTGAGCTTCCTCATCGCCTTCGTGATGCCATCCAACCTCGGCCGGATCGCCCTGATGGTCCCGGTGACGCTGGCGCTCTGCGACGGGTTCGGGCTGGTGTCCGGCCGGCCGGGGCGGACCGGTGCCGTCCTGGCGGTGGGCGTGGCGACCCCGATCCTGTCGGCCGCGATCCTGCCGGCCAACGTGCCGAACCTCGTGATGGCCGGCTCGGCCGAGCAGGTGCTCGGCCTGCACCTCTCCTACCTGTCCTATCTCCTCCTGCACGCACCGGTCCTGGCGCTGGTCAAGGGCGTGATGCTGGTGGCTCTGATCGTGCGGCTGTTCCCCGACCGCCTCAGCCACGGCGCTCAGGCCCTTCCGGTGCTGCCGCCCGTCTCCGCGGCGGAGCGGCGCCTGGCAGTGATCCTGGCCTGCACCCTGGCCCTCTGGGTCACCGACAGCCTGCACGGCCTCGCCCCGGCCTGGGTCGGGCTCGCGGCCGCCGTGTTCTGCCTGCTGCCGCGGATCGGGGTCCTGCCGGCCGAGTCGTTCCAGCAGGTGAACCTGCGGACCTGCTTCTATATCGCGGGGCTGCTCGGCTTGGTCGCTTTGGTCAACGAGACCGGGCTCGGGGCGCGGTTGGGCCATGGGCTGCTCGCGGTGGCGCCGCTCACCCCCGATGCGCCGACCCAGAATTTCGCGGTGCTGACCGGCATCAGCACCCTCATGACGCTGCTGGTCACCGCCAACGGCGCGCCGGCCCTCTACACGGCGCTGGCGGGAGAGATGGTTCAGGCCAGCGGCCTCTCAGCGCTCGCCGTCGTGTCGATCCAGGTGATCGGCTACTCGACCCTGTTCTTCCCCTACCAGGCCCCACCCATCGTCTTCGCCAGCGAGCTCGGCGGCGTGCGCCTGCGGGACGCCACCCGACTCACCCTGGCCTTCGGCCTGGCTTCGCTCGTGGTCGCCGCACCCCTCGATTACGCCTGGTGGCGTCTGCTGGGGCAACTCAAGTGACAGATCCGCCGCTCTATCAACACGCGCTCTGCATTGCGCCGCAGCATGACACATTGCGGCTTGCCGCCGGAGGCACTAGCGCTACCACCAGATTAGAGACGGTCCAGTTCGCAGCTGCGAGGCTTCAACCCAATGGCACCCACCGCGCGCCCGACAGTGGCACAGCCGCTTTCACCGCATCTCCAGATCTATCGCTGGACCTGGACGATGGCGATGTCGGTGTTTCACCGTATTACCGGCACCGCGCTCTATGGCGGGACTGCGCTGGTGGCGATCTGGCTCGTCGCGCTTGCATCCGGGCCGGTTGCCTATTCCTACGTGGCCGGCGTCTTCGGCTCGATCTTCGGCCGGCTGATCTTGTTCGCCTACACCTGGGTGCTGATGCACCACATGCTCGGCGGCCTACGCCACCTGGTCTGGGATACGGGCGTCGGGTTCGACCGGGAGAAACGCCTGAGCATGGCGCGCCTGACGCTGATCGGGTCCGTCGCGCTCACCATCGTTATCTGGGCGGTCGCCCTTCTGGTCCGCTGAGGAGGCTGGCATGGCTAAGGAAGAGATCCGCCAGGACACCCGCGTTTCCATCCGCACCCCGCGCGCGCGCGTCCGCGGCCTCGGCGTCGCCCATCACGGCGCCAGCCATTGGTGGCAGCAACGGGTGACCGCGGTCGCGAACGTCGTCCTGATGCTGGCCTTCGTGGTGATTGTCGCCAGCATGGCCGGTCGGGGCTACGTCGAAGCGACGCATCTGATTGCGAAGCCCCTGGTCTCAATCATCCTGATCCTGGCGCTGTTGTCGGTGACCATCCACATGCGGATCGGCATGCAGGTGATCATCGAGGATTACGTGCACGGCCAGGGCACGAAGATCGCCGCGGTGTTCGCCAACAACGCCTACGCGGTCCTGGTGGCCGTGGCCTGCCTCTACGCGGTCCTGCGCATCGGCTTCGGACAGCCGGCCTGAACCCCGCCATCACGCATTTCGAGGAGCCGATCATGGCCGCCAACGGCACAAACGGCAGCGGGCCTGCCTACACCATTCACGATCACGCCTTCGACGTGGTGATCGTCGGCGCGGGCGGCGCGGGCCTGCGCGCCACCGTCGGCTGCTCCGAGGCCGGCCTGCGCACCGCCTGCATCACCAAGGTGTTCCCGACCCGCTCGCACACCGTGGCGGCGCAGGGCGGCATCTCGGCCTCGCTCGGCAATATGGGCCCGGACGATTGGCGCTGGCACATGTACGACACCGTGAAGGGATCGGACTGGCTCGGCGACCAGGACGCGATCGAGTACCTCGTCCGCAACGCCCCGGCCGCCGTATACGAGCTCGAGCATTGGGGCGTGCCCTTCTCCCGCACGGAAGAGGGCAAGATCTACCAGCGCCCGTTCGGCGGCATGACCACCGATTACGGCAAGGGCACCGCCCAGCGGACCTGCGCGGCGGCCGACCGGACCGGCCACGCCATGCTGCACACCCTCTACGGGCAGGCGGTGAAGAACCAGACCGACTTCTTCATCGAGTATTTCGCCCTCGACCTGATCATGGACGAGGAAGGCCGCTGCCGCGGCGTCATCGCCCTCGACCAGGCCACCGGCGAGATCCACCGGTTCCGCGCCCAGCAGACCATCCTGGCGACGGGCGGCTACGGCCGCGCCTACTTCTCGGCGACCTCGGCCCATACCTGCACGGGCGACGGCAACGCCATGGTTCTGCGCGCCGGGCTGCCGCTCCAGGATATGGAGTTCGTGCAGTTCCACCCGACCGGCATCTACGGCGCCGGCTGCCTGATCACCGAGGGCTCGCGCGGCGAGGGCGGCTACCTGACCAATTCCGAGGGCGAGCGCTTCATGGAGCGCTACGCCCCCTCGGCCAAGGACCTCGCCTCGCGCGACGTCGTCTCCCGCTCCATGACCATGGAAATCCGCGACGGCCGCGGCGTCGGCAAGAACAAGGACCACATCTACCTGCACCTCGATCACCTCGACCCGAAGATCCTGCACGAGCGCCTGCCGGGCATCTCGGAAAGTGCGAAGATCTTCGCGGGCGTTGACGTGACCAAGGAGCCGATCCCGGTCATCCCGACCGTGCACTACAACATGGGCGGCATCCCCACGAACTATCACGGCGAGGTGCTCACCCTCCGCGACGGCAACCCCGACACGGTGGTGCCGGGCCTGATGGCGATCGGCGAGGCGGCCTGCGTCTCGGTCCACGGCGCCAACCGCCTCGGCTCCAACTCCCTGATCGACCTCGTGGTGTTCGGCCGTGCCGCCGGCAAGCGCTGCGCCGAGATCGTCGAGCCGAACGGCCGGGCCCAGGAACTGCCCAAAGGCGCCACCGACAAGGCGCTCGAGCGCCTCGACCGCTTCCGTCACGCCAACGGCTCGACGCCGACCGCCGAGCTGCGCGCCGAAATGCAGAAGACGATGCAGAACAACTGCGCCGTGTTCCGCACCGGCGAGGTTCTGGAGGAGGGCAAGGGCCTGATCCACAAGGTCTGGAACGCCGCCGCCGACGTGAAGATCGCCGACCGGTCGCTGGTCTGGAACACCGACCTCCTGGAGACCCTGGAATTCGACAACCTGATCGGCCAGGCGGTTGTGACGATGGAATCGGCCGTTAACCGCAAGGAATCCCGCGGCGCCCATGCCCGCGAGGATTTCCCCGATCGCGACGACAAGGAGTGGATGAAGCACACCCTCTCCTGGCTCGACGAGGGCCGGCACCAGGTCAACATCGATTATCGGCCGGTGCACACCTACACGATGTCGAACGAGATCCAGTACATCGAGCCGAAGGCGCGCGTGTACTGAGGCCAACCATCACGATGCACGTGCCGATGCGCGGCGCGTGCATCCCCTCAGACCGGTTTCCGGTTCTGACCGATATTGCCGGATATGATCGCAATGGCCCAGTTCAACCTTCCGAAGAACTCTCAGATCACGCAGGGCCGCACCTGGGCGCCGCCGCCCGGCGCCAAGAACCTGCAGACATTCAAGATCTACCGCTGGAACCCGGATGACGGGGCCAACCCGCGGATCGACACCTATCAGGTCGATCGCGACGATTGCGGTCCGATGGTGCTCGACGCGCTGCTGTGGATCAAGAACAGGGTCGATTCGACCCTGGTCTTCCGCCGCTCCTGCCGCGAGGGCATCTGCGGCTCCTGCGCCATGAACATTGAGGGCCAGAACGCGCTCGCCTGCACAATGGGCATCGACGAGTGCAAGAGCCCGGACAACGCTCTGCCGGTGATGACCCGCAAGGACAAGGACGGCGCGGTTCGGATCTACCCGCTGCCGCATATGCCGGTGCTGAAGGATTTGGTCCCGGACCTGACCAACTTCTACGCTCAGCACGCCGCGATCGAGCCCTGGCTGCAGACCGAGACGCCCGCCCCCGAGAAAGAGTGGCGCCAGACCCCCGAGGACCGGTCGAAGCTAGACGGCCTGTACGAATGCATCCTGTGCGCGTGCTGCAGCACGTCCTGCCCGAGCTACTGGTGGAACGGCGAAAAGTTCCTCGGCCCGGCGGCGCTGCTGCAGGCCTATCGCTGGCTGATCGATTCGCGCGACGAGAACACCGGCGATCGGCTCGATGCCCTGCACGATCCGTTCCGGCTCTACCGCTGCCACACGATCATGAACTGCGCCAACACCTGCCCCAAGAGCCTGAATCCGGCCAAAGCCATCGCCGAGATCAAGAAGATGATGGTCGAGCGGGTGGTCTGACCGCACACCGGTGAGGCGCCCCGGCCACACCGGGGCGAAAAGGCCGCTCCTCCGCAGCGGAGTCGGGGGCGGCCCGGGCGGCCGCCTTGCGGTCAGCGCATTTGGCACGGAGTCAGGGGTGAAGCGCCATCGCGCGCGACCCCAAGCCTGATCCAAAGTGGTCCGATGCTGCGCCCGAGCCTGCCGATCTTCGCTGCCCTCTGCCTGAGCGCCACTCTGGGCGCCTGTGCGACGACCCGTCTGGAGAGCCCGAGGGGCCGGACGCCGTCTCAAGCGTCCCTGGATGCCGTACAGGCGGTTCCCTCAGGGACCGTGACGGCGGCGCCGCTCGCGCCCCCGCCCGGTGCGAGCGCGAGCCCCGACGCGCCGCCCCCGCCCGGCGCCCAGGCGAATGCCGCGCCGAACGGGCCGACGGTGATCGCTGAGCCGGTGGCGCCGCCCGCGCCGCCGCCGCCGGTGGTCACGAGCGGCCGCGCCTCGGTGGTCGGCAGCTGGGATGCCAAGGACGCCACGGGCGCGAGCTGCAAGGTTACCCTGTCCAGCGCGCCGGCCCTCGACCTCTACAAGGCCTCGGCTTCCGGCTGTCCCAACAAGGACCTGGCACGGGTCTCGGCCTGGGACTTCCGCGACGGCGAGGTCTATCTCTACCAGCCGGGCGGCACCGTAGCGGCGCGTCTGCGCCAGGGCAGCGGCGCACTTGAGGGAGCGCTGACCAAATCGGGGGCCACGCTCGCTCTGGCGCGCTGAGCCGGACCGCAGGGCCGCGCATGTGAAGAGGGATCGGCCGAGACGGGCCGGTCCCGCATAAGGAATACTTTCTGGACTTCCGGCGCCGCGACGACCGCGCGCGCTTGGCGGCCAGCGCACCGCCCTTACATCAGGGTTTCCCACAGCGGTGCGCCCCGAACATATGTTTTTGAATTGGCTTGAGCGCCGGGTCGATCCGTTCGCGCCCTTCGACGAGACGCGAACCCCGCCGCAGACGGTCCTGGGTTTCGCCGGCTTCTACCTGCGCCCGATTCGGGCGGCCCTGGCAGCCCTGTTCGTCATCGCGGTCGTCGCCGGGACCGTCGAGGCCTCCCTCTACCTGGTGATGCGCTGGTTCATCGACCTGCTCGCCACCGCCGACCGGGCCACCGTCCTCTCTGACCACGCTGTCGGGCTGAGCCTGGTATTCCTGCTGATCGCCCTGGTCCGGCCGCTCTCGATCTGGCTGCACGAGGTGCTGTCCAACCAGCTGATCGTGCCGCAATCGACCAGCCAGATCCGCTGGCGGGCGCATCTCTACACCCTGGGGCATGCGCTCTCGTACTTTCAGGGCGACTTCTCCGGTCGGCTCGCCAACCGGGTGGTGCAGGTTGGCCCGGCGGTGCGGGAGCTGGCGGTCGTGTTCATCGACACGCTGCTCTACGTGGCGATCTACGCCGTGACGGCGGTCGGTCTGTTCGGCTCGATCTCGCCCTGGCTCGCCCTGCCGGTGCTGGTCTGGATCGCCGCCTACGCCGCCCTGACGACTTGGTTCGTGCCCCGGGCCCGCGCCCGCTCGCACAAGACCGCCGACACCCGCTCGGTGCTGATCGGCCGCATCGTCGACAGTTACACCAACATCCTGACCGTAAAGCTCTTCGCCCGTGACCGCGAGGAGCGCGCGACGGTGCGCGACGCGGTTGAGGTCCATACCGATGCCTATCTGTACCAGTTCCGGCTGGTAACCCTGACCACGAGTCTGCTCGGGCTGCTGAACAGCACGCTGCTGATCGCCACGGGCGCGGCCTGCCTGATCCTCTGGCGCGACGGCGGCATGACCACCGGCGAGGCTTCGGCCGGGCTCGCTTTGATCCTGCGCCTCATCGCCATGTCGGGTTGGGTGATGCAGACGGTCCGCGGCGTGTTCGAGAATGTCGGCGTCATCCAGGAGAGCATGCAGACCATGGCGCGGCCGCACGCCCTGGTCGATGCTTCGGAGGCCCGGGACCTCGTCGTCAGCGGCGGCGAGATCCGGTTCGAGAATGTCGGATTCCATTACGGCCGCGGCGACGCCACGGTAATCGAGGATTTCAGCCTGACGATCCGCCCCGGCGAGAAGGTCGGACTGGTCGGGGTGAGCGGCGCGGGCAAGTCCACCCTGGCGAGCCTGCTGCTGCGCCTCTACGAGGTCGAGAGCGGGCGCATCCTGGTCGATGGCCAGGACATCGCCACCGTGACGCAGCAATCCCTGCGCGAGGCCATCGCCATGGTCAGCCAGGACACGTCGCTGCTGCACCGCTCGATCCGCGAGAATATCGCCTACGGCCGTCCGGGCGCCACGCAGGAGCAGATCGAGCGCGCGGCGAAACTGGCCCATGCCGACCGGTTCATCGCCGATCTCATCGATCACAAGGGCCGACGGGGTTACGACGCCCAGGTCGGCGAGCGTGGGGTCAAGCTCTCCGGCGGCCAGCGCCAGCGCATCGCGATCGCCCGCGTGATGCTGAAGGACGCGCCGATACTGATTCTCGACGAGGCGACTTCGGCCCTCGACAGCGAGGTCGAGGCGGCGATCCAGGACTCGCTCGACACGCTGATGGCCGGCAAGACCGTGGTGGCGATCGCCCACCGCCTGTCGACCATCGCGGCGCTCGACCGCCTCGTGGTGATCGACCGCGGCCGAATCGTCGAGGAGGGCACCCATGCCGAGCTCGTCGCCCGCGGCGGCGTCTATGCCGGGCTCTGGGCCCGCCAGTCGGGCGGCTTCCTGGACGGTGGAACGGCGCAGTTCGACGACGCCGTGGCGTAGCGATGCGGCCGAACCGGCATTCGGCAACATATGACAACGATCGTGACCTAACTCCCTCGCGAGGCGCTCCATGGCAGCTTGACTTGGGGGTGGCACACGGTCTCATTGCTCAGATTAGAACGATAATGCTTTGATCGCGGCCCGGCCGGGAAATCAGGGCAGGGCACCTGCGGCCCTCACGCCAACGCACGGAGTTCCGAATCTTGGCGACCACCTCCGCCACTGCTCCCGCGACCCGGGATGGCAGCGCCCGAACGGACGGCCCCCACGAAGGCAGCCGCCGTGATTTCCTGTTCCTCGCCACCGGGGCCGGACTCGCGGTCGGGGCCGCCGCTACGGTCTGGCCGCTGATCTCGTCCATGGCGCCCGATGCCGAGACGATCGCGGCCGGCGCGCCGATCGATGTCGATCTGACACCGATCCAGGACGGCCAGATCATCAACGTGTTCTGGCGCGGCAAGCTGATCTTCGTGCGCAAGCTCACGGCCAAGGAGGTGACCGACATGCAGGCGGTCCCGCTCTCAGCCATGATCGACCCCGCTGCGTTCCCGACGCGGGTCAAGAACGGCCACGACCAGTGGCTGGTCGTCTACGGCAACTGCACGCATCTCGGTTGCGTGCCGATCGGCCACCAGGGCAATTTCGAGGGTTGGGCCTGCCCGTGCCACGGCTCGCAATTCGACGCGGTCGGGCGCGTCCGCCACGGGCCTGCGCCCATCAACCTGCCGATCCCGCCCTACGCCTTCGAGACGGATACCAAGATCCGGATCGGCGAGGGTGGCAAGGAAGCGGCGTGAGAAGGACGCGGACATGAGCGGAACTGCCAGCACCTACGTCCCGAAGAGCCGCGTCGCCAAGTGGTTCGAGGCCCGGCTGCCCATCGTCGGGCTCGTCCACTCCTCGTTCGTGGCGTTCCCGGTCCCGCGGAACCTCAACTATTTCTGGACCTTCGGGGCGATCCTCATCGCCTTTCTGGGCATCCAGATCGTCACCGGTGTCTGGCTGGCGATGCACTACGAGCCTTCGGCGACGGGCGCGTTCAACTCCGTCGAGAAGATCATGCGCGATGTGAATTACGGTTGGCTGCTGCGCTACGCGCACGCCAACGGCGCGTCGATGTTCTTCGTCGCCGTCTATCTGCACATGTTCCGCAACCTCTATTACGGATCCTACAAGGCTCCGCGCGAGGTGCTCTATATCCTCGGCGTGATCATCTACCTGCTGATGATGGCCACCGCCTTCCTGGGCTACACGCTGCCCTGGGGCCAGATGAGCTTCTGGGGCGCGACGGTCATCACCAACATCCTGGCAGCGATCCCGGTGGTCGGCGACACGATCCAGACGCTGCTGTGGGGCGGCTACTCGGTCGGCAACCCGACTGTGAACCGCTTCTTCTCCCTGCATTACCTGCTTCCGTGGATGATCGCCGGCGTTGTCGTCCTCCACGTCTGGGCGCTGCACGTCACGGGCCAGAACAATCCGGTTGGTATCCCGATCAAGTCGGGCAAGGACGCTGTGCCGTTCACGCCCTATGCGACCATCAAGGACTTGTTCGCAGTCTTCGTGTTCATGATCCTGTTCGCGTGGTTCCTGTTCTACCAGCCGAACTACCTAGGCCACGCCGACAACTACATCGCGGCCAATCCCGCGGTAACCCCGGCGCACATCGTCCCCGAATGGTATTTCCTGCCGTTCTACGCGATCCTGCGCGCGGTCCCGAGCAAGCTCGGCGGCGTGATCCTGATGTTTTCCGCGGTTATCATCCTGGCCTTCGCGCCGTGGCTGGATACGTCGCGGGTTCGGTCCTGCAACTACCGGCCGATCTACCGGCAGTTCTTCTGGGTGTTCATCGGTGCGACCCTGCTGCTCGGGTGGCTCGGATCGCAGCCGCCCGAGGGGGGCTACGTCCTCGCCGCACAGGTCTGCACGGCCTACTACTTCGCGCACTTCCTGATCGTGATGCCCCTCTGCGGCCTGTTCGAGACGCCGAAGGCGCTCCCCGGGTCGATCCTGGAGAGCGTCACCGGGCCAGGCAAACAGGTGAGTGGATCGGGTATGCCGGCGGGCGCCGCCGCTGCTCCGACCACCAAAGGCTGACGGGCTGACGACGGAACCATGATGATGACCCGCGTCTTCTCGACCACCGCCGCCGTCGCTCTCGCGGCGCTCCTGTTCGGCGCCGCGCCAGCCTCCGCAGAGGACGGGCATGGCGGCCCGATCCCGGGCCGCGTGAACTGGAGCTTCGCCGGCACGTTCGGCCGGTTCGACACCGCGCAGCTGCAGCGCGGCTTCCAGGTCTACAAGGAAGTCTGCTCCTCCTGCCACTCGATGAAGCTGGTCGCCTTCCGCAACCTCGCTCAGGAAGGCGGGCCGCACTTCTCAGCAGCCCAGGTCAAGGCCCTGGCCGCGACCTATCAGGTCAAGGATGGTCCGAACGATTCCGGCGAGATGTTCGACCGGCCCGGCCGGCCGGCCGACACGTTCCCGCCGCCCTTCCCGAACGACCAGGCCGCGGCGGCCGCCAACGGTGGCAAGGCGCCGCCCGATTTCTCGGTGATCGCGAAGGCGCGGACCTATTCCCGCGGCTCGCTCTACTTCCTGACCGACTGGCTGCCGTTCGTCGGCTATTCCGAGCACGGGCCCGACTACATCCATGCCCTGCTCAACGGCTACGAGGAGCCGCCGAAGGACTTCTCCGTTCCCGATGGCGGCCACTACAACAAGTACTATCCCGGCCACATCATCGCGATGCCGCCGCCGATCACGGACGGACAGGTCACATACGCCAAGGGCGAGGACGGCCAGCCCGTGGTCCCCGAGACGGTGGACCAGTACGCGAAGGACGTCTCCGCCTTCCTGATGTGGGCGGCGGAGCCGCACATGATGGATCGCAAGGCTCTGGGCTTCCGGGTGATCCTGTTCCTGATCGTGATGTCGGGGCTGCTCTACTACGTGAAGAAGAAGATCTGGGCCGATGTCGGCGGCGAGGTCCACGGCCTCCAGCCGGAGCTGCACAAGACCTTCTGAGCCGGCTCCGCACCACCTTTGCCGGATGGGCCTCCTTCGGGGGCCCATCTTTTTTGGGCGGGGGCTGCGTGCTACCGCTCGGCGAACGCGGCCGTCCGCCTTCCGGCTGGGCGGATCCCATACACCCCCTCATCCTGAGGTGCCCGCGCCAGCGGGCCTCGAAGGAGGGGTCCAGGGATCGCTTCGCGGTATGGAGGCTCCTTCGAGGCCTCCGCTTCGCTCCGACACCTCAGGATGGGGTGGTGGATGGGATATCCGACGCCCTGGCGGCGGCGCCACGACATGAGGACAAGCGGCATGACGGCAGCGGTGCTCGGAGTTATGGGCGGGTCCGGCGTCTACGATCTGCCGGGGCTTGAGGACGTGCGCGAGGAACGCGTCGCCTCGCCCTGGGGCGAACCCTCGGACGCGCTGCGCATCGGGCGGATCGCGAACACCCGGATCGTGTTCCTGGCGCGCCATGGCCGGGGCCACCGGCTACCGCCGTCCGGCATCAACTACCGCGCGAATATCGATGCGATGAAGCGCGCCGGTGTCACAGACCTCGTGGCGCTCTCGGCTTGCGGGTCGTTTCGCGAGGAACTACCGCCGGGCCTGTTCGTGCTGGTCGACCAGTTCGTCGACCGGACGCATGGGCGTGCTTCCTCGTTCTTCGGCGACGGCTGCGTCGCGCATGTCTCCGTCGCGCACCCGGTCGGCCCGGCGCTGCAGGCGCGGATCGCCACGGCCGCCAAGGCCGAGGACATCGCGGTCCACCGCGGCGGCACCTATGTGTGCATGGACGGGCCGCAATTCTCATCGCTTGCCGAATCCCGCGCCTACAAGGCGCAGGACTTCGACGTGATCGGCATGACCAACATGCCCGAGGCCAAGCTCGCCCGCGAAGCCGAGATCACCTACGCCACGATCGCGATGGTCACCGACTACGATTGCTGGCACCCGGGCCACGATGCCGTGGATGTCGCCGCAGTGATCGCGGTCGCCCGGACCAACGCCGACAAGGCGGCCCGCTTGGTGGCGCGGCTCGCCCGCGACTTCCCGGCCGAGCGTGAGCCGTGCCCGGCGGGCTCGCACCGCGCGCTCGACGGCGCCATCATGACCGCGCCGACCGCCCGCGATCCGGCGCTCCTCGCCAAGCTCGACGCGGTGGCGGGGCGGGTGCTCCAGGGATAGGGCGGCTTCGCCCTTTCCATTCCGGACGAACTCACACTAGAACGCGCTCGCGGCCCCTGGCCGGCCCCGACGCGAAGTCCGAAACAAGATGCGCAGCGCCTCCATTAGCCGGAAGACCGCCGAGACCGATATCGCGGTCAGCGTCGGCCTCGACGGGACCGGGCAATCGAAGATCGCCACCGGCATCGGTTTCCTCGACCATATGCTCGATCTGTTAGCCCGGCACAGCCTGTTCGACCTCGAGGTCAAGGTCGACGGCGACCTGCATATCGACCAGCACCACTCGGCCGAGGATTGCGGCATCGCGCTGGGCCAGGCCTTCGCCAAGGCGCTCGGCGACAAGCGCGGGGTGACGCGCTACGCCGACATCCACCTGCCGATGGACGAGGCGCTGACCCGGGTCTGCGTCGATATCTCGGGCCGGCCGTTCCTGGTGTTCCGCACAACCTTCCGGGTCGAGAAGATCGGCCAGTTCGACACCGAACTGGTGCGCGAGTGGTTCCAGGCCTTCGCGATGAATGCCGGGCTGACGCTGCACGTCGAGACCCTGTACGGCGACAACGCGCACCACATCGCAGAGAGCTGCTTCAAGGGGCTGGCCCGCGCCTTGCGGAAGGCGGTGGCGATCGACCCCCGCGAGGAGGGGCGCGTTCCCTCCACGAAGGGCTCCCTGTAGACCAAGGTTTCGTCGCGCTCCCGAATGGTCGTTCCGGCCGTCGGCGAACGCTCTCACCGGGAGTTCCGCGATGCGGATGCGCAGCTACACGCTCCACCTGCCGGCCGATGCGCGGCCGGGTGAGTCCATCGGCCTGGAGCGGGCGGTGCTCGTGCGGGATGGATTCTCCTGGCCGGCCTTCGCGTTCAGCCTGCTGTGGTTCCTCTATCACCGCCTCTGGATCGCGGCGCTGATCGTGCTCGCCGGCCTGATGGCGCTCGCCGGCCTCGGTCATGCCCTCGGGCTGCCCCCGGGTATTGCCACCCTCGTGACCCTGCTGGCCTCCTGGCTGATCGGCCTCGAAGCGTCGAGCCTGCGCCGCTGGACCCTGGCGCGCCGGGGATGGCCGGCGCGGGACGCTGTGATGGCCGCCACCGCCGAGGAAGCCGAGGCCAAGGCGCTGGGCCGCTGGCTCGACGCCACCGCGCCGGCACCTCGCCCGCCGTTCCCGGCCGGCCCGACCCGTCGCACCGAGCCGGTGATCGGCCTGTTCCCCGCCCAGGAAATCGCCCGGTGAGTGGCAGGTCGAGACGCCCATGAGCACCGAGACGGTCGCGATCATCGATTACGGGTCGGGCAACCTCCATTCGGCCGCCAAGGCGTTCGAGCGCGCAGCCCGTGAGGCCGGGCGCGACACGCGCATCTGCCTGACCTCAGACCCGGCCGTCGTAGCCACTGCCGACCGCGTCGTGCTGCCGGGCGTCGGCGCCTACGCGGATTGCCGGCGCGGGCTCGATTCCGTCCCCGGCATGGTCGAGGCCATGACCGAGGTGGCGCAGGTCGCCGGCCGACCGTTCCTCGGAATCTGCGTCGGCATGCAGCTGCTTGCGAGCCGCGGGCTGGAATACGAGACGACGCCCGGTCTCGGCTGGATCCCGGGCGATGTCGAGCCGATCCGTCCGTCCGACCCGGCGCTCAAGATTCCCCACATGGGCTGGAACACCCTGCGGACGGCGCACGACCACGCGTTGCTCGCTGGCATTCCCACGGGTGAGGACGGCCTGCACGCCTATTTCGTGCACAGCTTCGCCCTCGCCGCGGAATGCCCGGAGGATGTTGTGGCTCAGGCCGATTACGGCGGTCCCGTCACCGCAATGGTCGCCCGCGGCAACGTCGCCGGCACACAGTTCCACCCCGAGAAGAGTCAGCGCCTCGGCCTGGCGCTCATCGCGAATTTTCTGAACTGGCGCCCCTGAACGCGCTCCGGTTTCAGTGAGAAGGAAGACAGCACTCGTGATCCTGTACCCGGCGATCGACCTGAAGGAGGGACGCTGCGTCCGCCTCGTGCAGGGGGACATGGCGCAGGCCAAGATCTTCGGCGACGATCCGGCCGCGCAGGCCGCGACCTTCGAGGAGCAGGGCTTTCCCTGGCTCCACGTGGTCGATCTGGACGGCGCCTTCGCGGGCGTGCCGCGCAACGCCGCCGCAGTCGACGCGATCCTGGCCCGGGTCGGCATCCCGGTGCAGCTCGGCGGCGGCATCCGCGAGATGAAGACGCTGGAGGGCTGGCTTGCCAAGGGCGTCGCCCGGGTGATCATCGGCACGGCCGCGGTGCGCGATCCCGCCTTCGTCCGCGAGGCGGCGCGCCTGCATCCCGGCAAAATCGCAGTGGGCATTGACGCCAAGGACGGGCGGGTGGCCGTCGAGGGCTGGGCGCAGACCTCCAGCATGACCGCCGAGGAGCTCGGCCGCCGCTTCGAGGATGCCGGCGTCGCGGCGATCATCTACACCGACATCGCCCGCGACGGCATCCTGAAGGGTCTCAACGTCGAGATGACCCTGGCGCTGGCCCAGGCCGTGCGCATCCCGGTGATCGCGTCGGGAGGTCTCGCCTCCATCGACGACGTGCACCGGCTGCTCCAGCCCGATTGCGCCCTCATCGCCGGCGCCATCACCGGACGGGCCCTCTATGACGGCCGCATCGACCCGCAAGCGGCGCTCGCCGCCATCGCGCGGGCGCACGGCCCGGCGGCGTGATAGGCTTTTCCGATCGTAGGACCTCGACTCGGAGGCTTCGATGGCCTGCCGCGGAACGGCTTACCGAGACGACTTTTACATCTGAACACAGGAGCAGGGCGCCCGCCTGCGGGCGGGCGATGTCGCGGGGCTCGACTGTGCGAACCTCGCGGATGACATCGAGAGCTTAGGCCGGACTTAGTTCGGGAGCTTGGTTGATGCTCTGCGGGGTTTACTGATGACCATGCTTACGATCGATCGCCGCCCCGGTTTGCAGAACCGATGCGAGGCGATCCAGATCGCGGTGCAGCGGAATCACGTCTCCGACGGACTGCAAGACAGCCCGAGTCTAAGGAACCGGTTGAGCGACGCTGTCGAGCGGGCCTATCGCTCTGCCCGCCACGAAGCCGCGGACGCCACAGGCCTGGCGTTGAGGCACTTCCCAGAAGCCTGCCCGTACACGTATCAGGACATCATGGATCGTCCGTTCGCGATCGATCCCGAATCCTGATCGGACCGCCGAGGGCTCGTGCTCAAAACCCGCATCATCCCCTGCCTCGACGTGAAGGACGGTCGCGTCGTGAAGGGCGTCCGCTTCGAGGGGCTGCGCGATGCCGGCGATCCGGTGGAGGCGGCGAAGGTCTACGACGCCGCCGGCGCCGACGAGCTCTGCTTCCTCGATATCACCGCGAGCCGCGAGGCCCGGGGCACGCTGCTCGATATCGTCAGCCGCACCGCCGAGGCCTGCTTCATGCCGCTCACGGTCGGCGGCGGCGTCCGCACCGTCGAGGACGTGCGCGCGCTGCTGCTCGCCGGCGCCGACAAGGTCGCGATCAACACCGCGGCCGTAAAGGACCCGGACCTCGTCGCCCGGGCGGCGGAAAAATTCGGCGCGCAGTGCATCGTGGTAGCGATCGACGCCAAGCGGGTCTCCGGTCCCGGCGAGCCCGCCCGGTGGGAGATCTTCACCCATGGCGGTCGCGACCCGACCGGGATCGACGCCTTAGCCTTCGCCCGCCTGGTCGCCGAGAAGGGCGCCGGAGAGCTGCTGGTTACGTCCATGGATAAGGACGGCACCCGTTCCGGCTACGACTTGGCCCTCACGCGGGCGATCAGCGATGCCGTGACCGTGCCGGTGATCGCCTCGGGCGGGGTTGGCGGCCTCGACGACCTCGTGGCCGGCGTGGCCCAGGGCGGGGCGAGCGCCGTGCTGGCCGCATCGATCTTCCATTTCGGGCAGGCGAGCGTCGCCGAGGCCAAGGCCCATATGGCGGCTGCCGGCCTCGCGATGCGTCTCGACGGCCCGGCATCATCCGCGAGGGCGCCCCTGTGACCAGCATTCTTCTCGCCAACGCGGCCCTCCTCGATCCGGCGACGGGGCGCGAGACGCGCGGTGCCGTGCTGGTGCAGGACGGCCGCATCGCCGACATCGCCGAGGGCGGCGCGCCCGGAGCCCCGGCGGACGCCGCCCGGATCGACTGCCGCGGAAGAATCCTGACCCCGGGACTGATCGACATGCGCGCCTTCGTGGGCGAGCCGGGGGCCGAGCATCGCGAGACCCTGGCCTCGGCCAGTGCCGCGGCGGCGGCGGGCGGCGTCACGACCCTGGTCTGCATGCCCGACACCAACCCGGTGATTGACGGCCCGGCGATCGTCGACTTCGTACTCCGCCGCGCCCGCGATACCGCGTGCGTCCATGTCCTGCCCGCTGCCGCTATCACCAAGGGCCTGGCCGGCAAGGAGATGACCGAGTTCGGCCTGCTCCAGGAGGCCGGCGCGGTGGCCTTTACCGACGGGCTGCACGCCGTGGCGAATGCCCAGGTGATGCGCCGCGCCCTGACTTACGCCCGGGATTTCGACGCCCTGCTGATGCAGCATGTCGAGGATGCCGACCTCGTCGCCGAGGGGGTGATGAACGAGGGCGAGCTCGCCTCGCGCCTCGGGCTGATGGGCATCCCCCGCGAGGCCGAGACCGTGATGCTGGAGCGCGACATCCGCCTCGTCCGGCTGACCGGCGCCCGCTACCACGCGGCGATGATCTCGACCGCCGATTCGGTGGAGATCGTGCGCCGGGCCAAGCAGGACGGGTTGCCGGTGACCTGCGGCGTCTCGGTCAACAACCTCGTGTTGAACGAGAACGATATCGGCCATTACCGCACCTTCTGCCGGCTCTCGCCGCCGCTCCGCGACGAGGCCGACCGGCACGCCATGGTCCGGGCGCTCGACGAGGGCGTGATCGACGTGGTCGTCTCGGATCACAATCCGCAGGATGTGGAGACGAAGCGCCTGCCCTTCGCGGAAGCCGCCGACGGCGCGCTCGGGATCGAGACCCTGCTCGGCGCGTCCCTACGGTTGGTCCATACCGGCGACCTCACGCTCAACAAGCTGATCGCGGCGCTGACCGTGAACCCGGCCCGGATCCTCGGGCGCGAGGCCGGCCGATTGGCAGTCGGCGCGCCGGCCGACCTCGTGCTGATCGATCCCGACTTGCCTTACGTGCTCGACAAGCGTCGGCTGAAGTCGCGCTCGAAGAACTCGCCCTTTGATGAAGCGCGCCTCCAGGGGGCCGCGGTGCTCACCCTGGTTTCCGGGCGGATCGTGCACGCGATCGACGATCTCGCGGCGGCGGCCTGATGCTGGCCGATCTCGCGACGCCGGCGGCCCTCGGCGGCCTGGGCCTCGGCTACGCCCTGGGCTCGATCCCGTTCGGTCTGATTCTCACGCGCTTCGCCGGTCTCGGCGACGTCCGGGCGATCGGCTCCGGCAATATCGGCGCGACCAACGTGCTGCGCACCGGTCGAAAGGGTCTCGCCGCTGCAACCCTGCTGGGCGACGCCCTGAAGGGGACGGCCGCCGTGCTGATCGCCCGTCAACTCGGCGGCGAAGGCCCGGCGCTGGCCGCGGGGCTCGGGGCCTTCCTCGGCCATCTCTTCCCGGTCTGGCTCGGCTTCAAGGGCGGCAAGGGAGTCGCGACCTTCATCGGCGTGCTGCTGGCGTTCAGCCCGCCGGCGCTGGCCGCCTTCGCGGTGATCTGGCTCGGCCTCGCCTTCGCGCTGAAATACTCGTCGCTCGCCGCCCTGGCGGCCTCCGCGGCAACGCCGCTGGTGCTGTGGGCACTCGGCGCGCCGACGCAAGCTGCGCTGTTCCTGCTGCTCGGCGTGCTGTTATGGTGGAAGCACGCTCCCAACATCCGGCGACTCGCGGCCGGCACCGAGGGGCGCATCGGCCAGAAAGGCTGAGCGTACGCGCCTGATGGCGTGATTCCGGGGGTGCGTCATGCAGCTCACCGATGCGCAGCGCCTCGACTGGCTGCGCCTGATCCGGACCGAGGGCATTGGCCCGCGCAGTTTCCGCTCCCTGATCAACCGGTTCGGCGGTGCGGCCGCAGCCCTTGAGGCGCTGCCGGATTTGAGCCGTCGTCAGGGCCGGCGCATCGCGCCGTTCAGCCGGGCGCAGGCCGAGGACGAAATCGCTGCCCTCGCGCGCCTCGGCGGATGCCTGCTTGCCACCGGGGAAGCGACGTATCCCCGTCTGCTCCAGCTCACCGACGCGGCTCCGCCGCTCATCGCCCTGCGCGGCGCGCCACAGATCCTGAACCGGCCTTCGGTGGCGCTGGTGGGATCGCGCAACGCCTCCACCGCCGGGCTCGCCTTCACGGAGCGGCTGGCCCGGGGCCTTGGGGAAGCCGGACTTGTCGTCGTGTCGGGCCTCGCCCGCGGGATCGATGCGCGGGCGCACAAAGCCACCCTGCAGACCGGCACCATTGCCGTCATGGCCGGCGGCCAGGATCGGATCTACCCGGCGAGCCATGTCGGTCTGGTGGAGGCGATCCTAGGGGAGGGCGGGGCGGTCCTGGCCGAGATGCCGATGGGCTGGGAGGCGCGCGGCCGCGACTTCCCCCGGCGCAACCGGATCATTTCCGGCTTGGCCTACGGTACGATCGTCGTGGAGGCGGCGCGTCGGTCCGGCTCCCTGATCACGGCGCGCTACGCCCTGGAGCAGAATCGCGAGGTCTTCGCGGTCCCGGGCTCGCCCCTGGATCCGCGGGCCGAGGGCACCAACGACCTGATCCGCCAGGGGGCAACCCTGGTGGCCGACGTGCATCACGTCCTCGACGTGATCGGCCCGATCATCGAGCGCGGCCCCGATCCGGACGCCGCCCCCGCGCGGCAACGGCCCGACCTCGCCGAGCAGCCGGATTTCTGGGACGAGATCGATCTGGAGGGACAGGCGAGCCTGCTGAACGGTGGCGCAGACCCTGATCTCGCCTTCGACGCCCCGGTCGTCGAGCCGGACGAGCCCGCGGACGACCGGCAAAAGATCATCGCCCTGCTGGGGCCAAGCCCGGTCGGCACCGACGAACTCGCGCGCAGTGCCGGCGTCGGCGCCCGCGTGGTGCAGACCGTGCTGCTGGAGCTGGAGCTCGACGGTCGCCTCGAGCGGCACGGCAGCGGCGCGGTCTCGCTGGTCAGTCGCTGACGGGGTCCGCGTCGGAATCGGCGAGGTTGCGCATCACGTCGAGGCAACCCTGCAGGATGTAGGCGGCGGCGAGCTTGTCCACGAGCTGGCCCCGCCGCGCCCGGGACGCATCCGCCTCGATCAGCGCCCGGGTCACGACAGCGGTGGACAGGCGCTCGTCGAAGAAGACGTGCGGGATGTCGATGATCGGCTTCAGGTTGCGCACGAAGGCGCGGGTCGACTGAACGCGAGGCCCCTCGCTGCCATCCATGTTCAGCGGCAGGCCGATCACCAGACCGCCGACCGCGTGCTGCCGGCAGAGCGCGGCAAGGCGCTGGGCATCGGGGGTGAACTTGACCCGGCGGATAGTCTCGAGCGGCGTCGCGATCTGCCGGCCCAGATCCGACAGGGCGAGCCCGATCGTCTTGGTGCCGAGATCGACCCCGATCAGGCGCGCGCCGCCCCGTGAGGCGGCCGCGAAGGTACGGATCTCGTCGAAATTCATGGCTTGGCCCTACGCCAGCCCGGCGCCCCGCGCCAGCGTTGCCTCCGCGATCCCGTCAAACCGGGCCGGGAGGGGTGTCGCGCCCGGACCCAGGACGATGGCGGCGGAGGGTCGGGTCACGCGGTCGAAGAAATCGGCCAAGTTCTCGCCGCCGAAACGCACGGTCTCGAGATCGGGGGCGAGCAGCCAGATGTCGTATTCGTCAGTCGCTCCGGACACATCCCAGAACAGGAAGCTGCCATCCTCGCCCGCGCCGAAGAAGCAGGCGCGCTCGATTACCGCCGGGTCGCCGTCCTCGACATCGAAGCGGTGCGGCTCGCCGTCACCCTCCAGCATCGCCACCGCGTTGCCCACGCTGACGGCGATCACCCCGGCCTGAGTCGCAAGATCGCTGGCCTCGAACGGAGCCGGCACGGCGATCCGGAACTGCTCGGCCGCCAGGCCGATGCCGCAGGTCTCGCAGAAGCTCCGGTAGGAGGCGGGCAGGGGGAAGCCGAGCTCCGCGGCGGCGCGGTCGAGATCCTCCGGCTGTGTCAGAAAGCCTGGCGACAGGCTCGTGAACACCTGCTCCCACATCAAACCCGCTCCCTCGTCCACAGCGTTAACGCTCTCCGCAGATCGACCCAGATGCACCCGGATCCGTTCGCGAATAGGTAGGTTAAGATTTCGTTAATCCACGTTTTGGGTATCGCCATGCCGACGATAGGCCAGCCGAGCGCCCCGCGCCCCTCCCGCCGCAAGCAGCCTATGACCCGCAAGCAGTGCTGGATGTTGGTCCTGGCCTTCGAAGTTCTGGTCTTCGGCGTCTCGCAATCCGTCTTCCGGCCGGCACGTCAGGCCGGGATCACGATCGAGATGTCGGTGACGCCGAACCACGTGGTGACCTGATCCCCCCGGTCCGACCGGATCTCTTCCCACGGCACGGCCACGCAGACCACCGCCCGCGTTGCGGCGCGTCGAAGCGCAGTGCTATAGCCCGGCCCGGCGCCGGGGATGCCTCCCGGGCAGGGACGAACGGGACGGCATGTCGGTCGACGAGAAGACGGTTCGGCGCATCGCGCATCTGGCGCGGATCGCAGTCACCGACGACGAGGTCGGTCCGCTGCAGGGTGAGCTGAACGCCATCCTGGCCTTCGTCGAGCAACTCGGCGCGGTGGACGTGTCCGGCGTCGAGCCGATGACCTCGGTCACCCCGATGGCGATGAAGAAGCGCGAGGACGTGGTCACCGAGGGCGGCCGCGCCGCCGACGTGGTCGCCAACGCCCCCGAAACCGAAGACAATTACTTCCTGGTTCCGAAGGTCGTCGAGTAGGCTGCTTCCGGCCTTCGGCGAAGCATGAATTCTGGCGGCATGCGCGCGGCGGCGCGCGCGAGGACGTGAACAGCGTGGATCCGAACGAACTTACCCTGGCCGAGGCGCGCGACGCCCTCAAGGCGAAGCGGATCTCGGCCCGCGAGCTGACCCAGGCGCATCTCGACGCGATGGCCAAGGCCCGCGTGCTGAACGCGTACATTCGCGAGACGCCCGATCACGCGCTCAAGATGGCGGACGAAGCGGACAAGAAGATCGGCGCCGGCGACGCCCGCCCGCTGGAAGGCATCCCGCTCGGGATCAAGGATCTGTTCTGCACCGACGGCGTCACCACCACCGCCGGCTCGAAGATCCTCGAGACCTTCGTGCCGCATTACGAATCCGCCGTCTCGGCCAATCTGTGGCGCGACGGCGCGGTGATGCTGGGCAAGCTCAATCTCGATGAGTTCGCCATGGGCTCGTCCAACGAGACCAGCGCCTATGGCAACGTCGTATCGCCGTGGCGGCGCAAGGGCTCGGACGCGCAGCTGGTGCCGGGCGGCTCGTCGGGCGGCTCGGCCGCGGCGGTCGCCGCGCGGCTGTGCCTAGGCGCCACCGCCACCGATACCGGCGGCTCGATCCGCCAGCCCGCCGCCTTTACCGGCACGGTCGGGATCAAGCCGACCTACGGCCGTTGCTCGCGCTGGGGCACGGTAGCCTTCGCCTCCTCCCTCGACCAGGCTGGCCCGATCGCCCGCACGGTGCGCGACTGCGCGATCCTGCTCGGCTCCATGGCCGGCCCGGATGCCCGCGACACGACCTGCGTCGACCTTCCGGTGCCGGATTTCGAGGCTGCGGTCTCCCGCGGCGTGAAGGGGCTGACCATCGGCATCCCTAAAGAGTACCGGGTCGACGGCATGCCGGTTGAGATCCAGAAGCTCTGGGACGACGGCGCCGCCTGGCTTAAGGCGGCCGGCGCGACGATCAAGGAGATCTCGCTGCCGCACACCTCCTCGGCGCTGCCGGCCTATTACATCGTCGCTCCGGCAGAGGCCTCCTCGAACCTCGCCCGCTACGACGGCGTCCGCTACGGCCTGCGCGTGCCCGGCAAGGACATCGCCGGGATGTACGAGAACACCCGCGCCGCCGGCTTCGGCCGCGAGGTCAAGCGCCGGATCATGATCGGCACCTACGTGCTCTCGGCCGGCTATTACGACGCCTATTACGTGCGCGCCCAGAAGATCCGCACGCTGATCAAGCGCGATTTCGAGCAGGCCTATGCGGCGGGCGTCGACGCGATTCTCACCCCGGCGACGCCGTCCTCCGCCTTCGGGATCGGCGAGAAGGCCTCGGCCGACCCGGTGGAGATGTACCTCAACGACGTGTTCACCGTGACGGTGAACATGGCCGGCCTTCCCGGCATCGCGGTCCCGGCCGGCATCGACGGGCAGGGCCTGCCGCTCGGCCTCCAGCTGATCGGCAGGCCGTTCGACGAGGAGACGCTGTTCGCGGTCGCCCAGGCGATCGAGGAGGCCGCAGGCCGGACGGTGCTGCCCGAGCCCTGGTGGGCATGACGGTCCCGTTCTATCCCTGGACGGTCTGGATCTGGGCCGCGTTCGATCCGGCGCTGATCTTGGTGGCGGTCTATCTCGGCTGGACCGCCAGCCAGTTCGGCAAGGTGTTCATCGCGGCGATCGCAGCGCTCGGCTTCTCGGTGCTGTTCTCCTGGGCGGTGAGCGCGGCCGGGATCCCCTGGCCGGCCCCGATCACCCATGACGGCCCAACCTTCTTCCCGGTGCGCGCCGTCGCCGCCCTGCTCTGGGCGATCTTCGGCTACGGCGCCCGGCGGGCTATCGCCCGGCGCGCTTGATTCTTGCGCGGGGCGACCCGTAAGTGTCTTTCAAGAGTAGGAACGCGGCACACGCCGCGATCCCACCCACGACCTCATCCTGAGGTGACCGCGTCAGTGGGCCTCGAAGGAGCCCTCCAGGCTCCGCGCGGTCCCTGGAGCCCTCCTTCGAGGCTGCTGCGCAGCACCTCAGGATGAGGTTGTGGATCGGATCGTGCGGAGACCGCATCACATTCCGGCCCGGACGACCATGAACGCACCTGTCGATCCCAAAAAACTCATCAAGGGCGGCCTGCACGACTGGGAGGTGATCGTCGGCATGGAGGTCCATGCCCAGGTCTCCAGCCGTGCCAAGCTGTTCTCCGGCGCTTCCACCGAGTTCGGGGCTGAGCCGAACGACCACGTCTCGCTGGTCGATGCCGCGATGCCGGGCATGCTGCCGGTGATCAACGCCGAATGCGTCGCCCAGGCTGTGCGCACCGGACTCGGCCTGAAGGCCCAAATCAACCTGCGTTCGGTCTTCGACCGGAAGAACTACTTCTACCCGGACCTGCCGCAGGGCTACCAGATCTCGCAGTACAAGGACCCGATCGTCGGCGAGGGCGAGGTGCTGGTCGACATGGCCGACGGCACGTCGATCACCGTCGGCATCGAGCGCCTGCATCTGGAGCAGGATGCCGGCAAGTCGCTGCACGACCAGGATCCGACCAAGAGCTTCGTCGACCTCAACCGCTCGGGCGTGGCGCTGATGGAGATCGTCTCCCGGCCGGATCTGCGCTCATCGGAAGAGGCCAAGGCCTACGTGACCAAGCTGCGCACGATCCTGCGCTATCTCGGCACCTGCGACGGCGACATGGAGAAGGGCTCGCTGCGCGCCGACGTGAACGTCTCGGTGCGCCGCCCCGGCGAGCCGCTCGGCACCCGCTGCGAGATCAAGAACGTCAACTCCATCCGCTTCATCGGCCAGGCGATCGAGACCGAGGCGCGCCGCCAGATCGCGATCCTGGAGGATGGTGGGAAGATCGACCAGGAGACTCGGCTGTTCGACCCTGGCAAGGGCGAGACCCGCTCGATGCGCTCCAAGGAAGAGGCGCACGATTACCGCTACTTCCCCGATCCCGACCTGCTGCCGCTCGAGTTCGACCAAGCCTATGTCGACGCTCTGGCGGCCGGCCTGCCGGAGCTGCCGGACGCGAAGAAGGCGCGATTCGTCAAGGATTACGGCCTCTCGCCCTACGATGCCGGCGTGCTCGTGGCCGAGCGGGCCTCAGCCGACTACTACGAGGCGGTGGCCAAGGGCCGTGACGGCAAGGCCGCGGCCAACTGGGTGATCAACGAGCTGTTCGGGCGCCTGAACAAGGAAGGCCTCTCGATCGAATCGACGCCGGTTTCCGCCGACCAACTCGGCGCGATCGTCGACCTGATCGGCGAGGGCGTGATCTCCGGCAAGATCGCCAAGGATCTGTTCGAGATCGTCTGGACCGAGGGGGGCGACCCGCGCGCCATCGTCGACAGCCGCGGCATGAAGCAGGTGACCGATACCGGCGCCATCGAGGCCGCCATCGACCAGATCATCGCGGCCAACCCCGACAAAGTCGCCCAGGCGAAGGAGAAGCCGACCCTGCTCGGATGGTTCGTCGGCCAGACCATGAAGGCCACCGGCGGCAAGGCCAATCCGGCGGCGGTCAACGCGTTGCTCAAGGCGAAGCTCGGGATTGCCTGACCCGCGTTCGGATCGCGGCACGATGACATCCCGCCGCGGCACAGCCGGGCGGGTGATGGCAGAGCGGGTCCTGACATAAGAAACCGTAGCGGCAGCAGCTTGAGGTGGGGCCTTTCGCGTCTTCGAAGACGTGCCGTATCGGCCGCTTCTGCGCCCCTGGAGCTGCCTTCCGTCCGGTTGTTCGTTCAATGCCGCTAGGTTCCGGGCCGAACCTGTCCCTGAACCGTCTCAGCGGCGTCACGCTGCGGTGGAGTCATGCCTGTCTCCTCCAGCTTCGGATGACCGCTCAACACCAGCACATGCCTGCTGCGCTGAACTATTGATCCGGCCCGTGTCCGCTGTCGCTGAACACATCCGAAGACTGCGCCGGCTTCGGAGTCGCGTCAACACGGAATTTCCGGCCACGCTCGCTTTTCTCTGCTTTCGTCCGGCGTCACCGCAGCGCAGCGTCGCCGGATCAAACACTTATGGCGGCGCGTACGGCAGCGCAAAAATTAGCTTGCGCCCGTCCGGGTCGGCCGCGCTCTACTTGCCGGCACCCATGTTGTTCTCGACCAGAAACCGGATCCCGCGCGCGAAGGATTCGTCGGTGTCGCCGCGCATGTCGACGCTGTAGGCCTTCTCCGGGACTTTGCCAGAGAGCTGTTTGACATAGACATTGAGGTTCAGGATCAGGTTGGACACCTTCTGAACCTCGCCGGTGATCGCCACGTCGGCGCCGAGCTTGCGCGCGAAATCCTCGGCGCAGCCGTTGCAGCGACGCAGATCCGCGCTCTTTGCGACCTCCTCTTTCACCGGGTCGGTCGGCACGATCTCGAACAGGCCCTTCTTCGCCAGAAGTTCGCGCAGCTGGGCGCTGGTGCGGTCGAGCCGCGCCCGGTCGGCCTCGTCGCCCGGCACCGGCGAGAGGTTGGAGAACTGGAAATCGAACACCGCGGCCTTCTCGGGAGCGGCGACAGCAGGGCCGGCCGCGAGCAACAGGGCGGCCGCGCAGAAAGCGGTCCGGAACATGGGCGTCTCCTCATCGGCGCGCAGGCGGCGCCGTTGAGGGCCAACGCGGCAAGGCGCGGCGATGTCCCGGCGGCCCCGATCAGCGCCGATCGGCTTCGGCCTGCCCACCGGCAGGGCTGGCGGTCGGGCCAGCCACCCGATCGCGCAGATCCATGAACCATGTCGGCAGTGGCGCGCGGCCGGTGCCGACCACCACGGTAGCGGTCATGCCGGCCACCAGCGGCACGTCGTCGGGCTTGTGGTCGATCCGGACGCGCACCGGCACGCGCTGGGCGAGCCGCACCCAGGTATAGACTGGGTTCACATCCGGCAGCCCCTGGGTGCTGGCGGCGGCGTTGGCCGTCGAGATGCCCAGCGTGATGCTCTCGACCGTCCCGGTCAGGTGCGGCGCGTAGCCCATCAGCTTGATGTCAGCGGCGTCTCCGACATGGACGTTGGCCATCTTCGTCTCCTCGAAATAGCCGTCGATCCAGAACGAATCCGTATCGACGACGCTGATGTTCGAGGTGCCGGTGCGGGCGTAGTCGCCGACGCGCATCAGCAGGTTGGTGACGCGGCCGTTGACCGTGGATTTCACCTGCGTGCGCTCGAGATTGACCTTGGCCTGGCGCAGCTGCGCCTGGGCGCTTTCCAGGGACGCCTCGGCGATTTTGGCGGTACCGGCGAACTGCTGCTTCTCCTCCACCGATGTGGAGACGGTGGTGAGCGCCTGGCGGCGGGCCGATTGCGCATTCTTGACCTGAAGGTCGGCCTCGCGATTCTTCACCTCGGCGTCCGCCGATGTGACCGCGACCTCGAAATCCACCGGGTCGATGACGTAGAGTAGGTCGCCCTTGTGGACGAACTGGTTGTCCTGGACCCGCAGGTCGACGATCTGCCCGGACACCTGCGGGGCGATGTTGGCGACCTGCACGCGCACCCGGCCGTCCCGGGTCCACGGCGCCACCACGTAGAAGTTCCAGACGAACACGGCCGCCACGAAGGCGACGAGCAGGATCACCCCGGTGGCAGCCAGGCGAACGATCTTCGCCGTGCGGCCCCGGCGCGCGGTCAGGCGCGGCGGATCGGCCTGTCTCCGCGCGTCCGTGCGGGAGGCAGCCTTGGGATCGTCCTCATCGGCGGTTGTGGCGGGCATCTAGATGAACGCAATCAGGAGGGCGAGGACACAGACGTAGATGCCGGCCTCGGCCAGTGGGGCGTTGGCGACGTAACGGCTGAAGCGAATGCGGGCGAAGAACCACCGCAGGCAGATGAGGATGACGAAGGCGACAAGCGCATAGGCGACGAACGAGGAGATCAGCACCCCGCCGATATGGATATCCTCGTACATGCCGGTCCCGACCCAACCTCAGCGTCAGAAGCGTGCGATGCCGAGCCGACGCAAGAAGCGTCGATGGCGCGCGATGGTACGGGCTGCCGTCACCAGGTCGCTGGCAGCCCGCGCCGTGGTGAGCCGCACAATCCGGTCCTGCTGTGACGCGGCCCGGATGAGATCCCGCGCACCGGTCTCGAGCACACGATCATCGCCGGCGGCCAGCCCGGCGCCGGCTCGCTGGATCGCTTCGCGCAGCGGAACCACCGACCAGAGCCGCCGAAGCTCGGCATGGGCCCGGGCGGCCGCCGCCTCCAGGCGCGCCAGCGCGAAGGCATGCGAGAGGCTGGCCCGGCGCACGGCGCCGCTTCCGGAGCTGTAGCCGGCAAACTGGAGCAACCGGTCGGCGTTCAGACTGGTGCGCGTCGTCGCGTCGCCACCCTCGCCGACCAGGGCATCGGCCAGGGCGCGCTGCGCCGAATCGAGGGCATAGACGCGCTGACGCTCGCGCGTGATCGGCAGCACCAGGCGCACCACGATGGACAGGATGGTGGCGGCCACCACGACGAGGAACGCGTTCAGCAGGAAGCTCTGCGCATCGTAGCTCTGCGGATTGGACGGGCCCAGCAGCACCGGAAAGAACACGATCACGATGAAGCCGACACCGAAGGTCTTCGGGTTCAGCGACAGGAAACAGCCGAAGAAGATCACCGGCGCCATCACGAGGGCGAGCATCGGGAAGCCCTGGACCCCGTCGAGGAACACGAACCGGGCGACGCCCGCGAAGGTCGCCGCCAGCGTCATGCCGATCACGACGCCGTTGGCGAATTTCTTCGGATCGGGCGTGGTGGAGGACAGAGCGGCGGTCGCGGCGACCTGCACCAGCGCGAAGGACGCTTCCGGCAGGCCGAGCGCTACGAAGGCGGCGGCGGTGATCGCGAAGCCGATCGCGACCCGCAGGGCCCCGCGCAGGGCGACCGGAAAATCCCGATGTGTCGGCAGGGCCGCGTCCCGAAGCGGCCGATGGCCGTCGGCCACCGCCCGGATGCCGTCCTGCGCGAAGGCCGCCGCACAGACCACGTCGAGGGCGCGCTGGAGGACGATGACCTCGTCGAGAGGCCGGTCGCCGTCGCGGATGGCGTCATCGACAAGGGCGCGCAGGCGTTCGTCGTCGCGTTCGAGGGTCTCGGAATCGGGATCCTCGGCGACGCGGTGGCAGATCTGAAGCGCCTCCTCGACCGCAGGGCTGCGGGTGGGCAGACAGGCGGCCGCCGCCGCGACCGCACGGATCGCCGCCGCGAAGACGTAGAAAGCCGCGATGCAGCTGCGCGCTCCCGCGGCCCGCCAGGGGCCGTCGTCGAGCTCCCCGGCGATCGCGTTGGCGTCCGGCCGCAGCGGCGCGATCGTCCGGATCAGCGCGGCGGTGCGGGACGCGCCGAGATCACCGTTGGTGAGGGTCTCGCGCGCGTAGGCACGCGTGTCGTCCCAGGCCTTTCGGAGTTGCGGAAGCAAGGTCCGCCACGTGCTCGGAGAAACGAGGGCATCGTTGATGAAGGTGATCACGATGATGCCCAGCACGATCACGGCGACGCGGGAGACCGCTGCGTCGAAAGTGCCCTGCGGCTCATCGATCTGGCCCAGCGCGATGATCGCCACCGTGTAGCCCGACAGCATCGCGCCGTAGGCGCGCGTATCCTGGAGGTATTGCGCGGTGAACACGCACAGGCCGAGCCAGGTCGTGAACGAGACCAGCAGCAGGACCCGGTCCTGCCCGAACAGCGCCATGAACACGATCGACACAGCGGCGCCGATCAGCGTGCCGAGGAGGCGGTAGACGGCCTTCGAGATTGCCTGCCCGCGCTTCGGTTGCGCGAGGATCGCCACGCAGGTTGCCGCCGACGAGGCGCTGTCGAGCTGCAGCCAGAAGGCCGCAGCGAGCGCCAGCATCATGGCGATCCAGATGCGCAGGGCGAAAGCCCAGGCCGCCGGCTTGGGCACCCAAGCGTCGAAAAAGTCGAGCAGACGATCGAAAGCCGGGGCGGGGAGCGCCGGCCCGTTCGCGGCGGATGTCTCAGACATGCCGCAAGAGACCCATCAACGGCCGAGACCCCCGCCGATCCGCCATCTTCGCAACGGGTCCCGTTCCTGCTCGATACAAATCCAGCAACGAACGAGAAGCGCGGCGGTTCGCGTGGAAGTCAGGCTTTATCGCCGCCTTTCAAGCGCTTGTTGCAGCTGCTCCAGAATTGCGGCCACTTGGGTCCCTGAGCACTCTTCTGAGCATCGGTGAGCGCACGCCACTCGGCCCCGCATTTCTTCTGCCGCTCCCGTGCCGCGCTCTGCCCGGCGCTCGGCGCCTTCGCAGCCGGCTCCTTGGCCGCTGGTGCCTCGCTGGTGGACGGAGCACTCGCCGGCGCCTCCTTGGCAAGGAGCGGCTGAACCATGAAGAGCGGCGCGCTCAGCACCGCGATCCGCACAAGACGGTCGATCATCGAGAATCCCCCCGGTATCACAACGATTCCGCGCCGCAGTCTCGCCGCACGGTCGCGCTTTAGACAAGAGCGTGGCGGTTTTCGCCAACAGGTCTGGGGCTCGCTCTCCAAAACGTGAGCCGCGCTCGCGCGCCGCCCTTGAGCGCGGCCGGGAAATCGTCTTCACTGCCGGGATTGTCCGAGATCGGCGGGGGATCGCCGCGCCGCCGTGTGATCGGTCGAGGAGCAGGTAGATTATGGCAGCGGTGTCGGGGCGGCCGATCGACGTCCATACCTGGAGCACGCCGAACGGCTGGAAGATCCCGGTGATGCTCGAGGAGTGCGGGCTGCCGTACCGGGTTGTCCCGGTCAATATCGGCAAGAACGAACAGTTCGCGCCGGATTTTCTGGCCATCTCGCCGAACAACAAGATTCCGGCGATCGTTGATCCGGACGGCCCGGGCGGAGAGCCGATCACGGTGTTCGAATCGGGCGCGATCCTGCAATATCTGGGTCGCAAGACCGGCCAGTTCTACCCGGCGGACGAGCGCGCCCGGGTGGCGGTGGACGAGTGGCTGTTCTGGCAGGTAGCGGGGTTCGGCCCGATGCTCGGCCAGACGCACCATTTTAAGATCTACGCGCCCGAGAAGGTCCCCTACGCCATCGAGCGCTTCACCGCCGAGGCCAACCGGCTCTACGGGGTGCTGGAGCGCCGGCTCGAAGGACGGGACTACCTGGCAGGCGCGTATTCCATCGCCGACATCGCGACGGTGACCTGGGCGAAGCTGAACTTCAAGCAGGGCGTCGACATCGCCGCCCTGCCGAACGTCGCGCGCTGGCTCGAGACCGTTTTGGCGAGGCCGGCCGTCCAGCGCGGCCTCGCGGCGATCTGAGCCTCAGTTCTTGTTGGCGGCCTGCTGGTTCACGTCCGGCACGCGGGTCCAGGTCTGGGACCCGCACAGCACTTTGAGCATGCAGCCCGAGACGCTGAGCTCGGCCTCGCTCTCACGCTCCAGGCTGACAGTGTAAACCTTGCCTTCTTCGATGTTGTAGAGTTCGCCGGTGAACTTCTCCTCGTCGGGCTTCAAGCCGTCGATGAGCTGCAGGCCGATCACCGGGCGGTTGCGCTTCTTCGGATCCGGGTTCTTCAGATCCGTCTTGGCGGCGCCGTTCTCCGCGGTCGGCGCCTTGAGCCACACGACCTTGCCGCAGACAAGCTTCTGGCCCGGGCCGCACCGGTCGATCCGGATCTTGGCGCGGCCATCTCCGGTGAGCCAGGTGCCGGACGGATCCTTCCCGGTATCGGCGGAGGCGGTGGAGAGGCCGGCGAGCAGCAGGGTGGCGGACAGGGCGAGGCGCATGGTTCGTCTCCGAGATTTGGGCACCGAGGGCGCCTGAGAGGCTGACGAAATCGGCTTGCGGCGACTGAGCCGTCGCAATCAGGCGATTTTTCGGCGGTGTTGCGGCAGAGCCACGGCCAGGCTTGTTTCATAGCGCGAACGCGCGCAGCTTGAGGCCCGGTAGGGCGCCCGCTATAAGCCTGCCGCCGAAGCGAAATTTTCGCGCCTGAGATGCGCCCGGCAGCCCGGCGCGCACCCTCCGCCTTTTCCACAGACAGACCGGACAGACCATGGCCACCGAGCGCACCTTCTCGATCCTCAAGCCCGATGCCACCCGGCGCAACCTGACCGGCGCCGTGAACGCGGTGATCGAGGAGGCGGGCCTGCGCATCGTCGCCCAGCGCCGCATCCGCATGACCAAGGAGCAGGCCGAGAAGTTCTACGAGGTCCACAAGGAGCGTCCGTTCTTCGGTGAACTCGTGAGCTTCATGACCTCGGGCCCCGTGGTGGTGCAGGTGCTCGAGGGCGAGAACGCTGTCGCCAAGTACCGTGAAGTCATGGGCGCCACGAACCCGGCTCAGGCCGCCGAGGGCACCATCCGCAAGCGGTTCGCCGAGTCGGTCGGCGAGAACACCGTGCATGGCTCGGACAGCGCCGAGAACGCCAAGATCGAGATCGCGCAGTTCTTCAAGGATTCCGACATCGCCGCCTGAGGCCGATGCCGGGGTGGCGGGCCGGGCACACCGTTCCGCCATCCTGATACGGCGCCCCCGCGGCAGGGTGAATGCCGCCCTGTGTGTCCGGTCCGCCATTGACGGATCGGCGCCCGGCGGCGTCCAACGGCCAAGGTTATTTGAACCTCAGCCCGGACCCCCAAGACCATGACGATGCGCCGCCTGCCCCTGCTGATCGCGACCGGCCTGATCGCGTTCGGCGCCACTGCCGCTCTCGCGGGCGGATCCCCGGCCCCGTTCCAGCAGTACGAGCCGGATCCGGCGCTCAAGACCGCCACGAAGGGCAATCTCGAGGGCCGCGTGCGCCACGCTTGCACCGTCGTTCAGGCCCGGCTGACCAGCGCCCCCGAGGCGTCCCTGGAGCGTCCGTGCGGCTGCTACGCCAAGCAGACCCTGCGCAGCCTCGACGAGTCCGAGATCGAAGCCTACCGGGCCACCGGTTACTTCAACGATTCCGCCCGCTCCAAGGCGCTTGCGGCGCTGGACAGCTGCAAGCTGCAGCGGCCGATCTGATCATTTCGGGGCGCTGCCCCGGACCCTGCCGAGGGGACTTGTCCCTTCGGAACCCCCGTTACAAACTGAACAGCACCCCGTCCGGTGCCGCGTCGGCGATGACGACGCGGTCGCCATCCAGGCGGGCGCGTCCGCCGGCCACCAGGGCCAGCACCGCCGGATAGAGCCGGCGCTCCTGGACGATCACCCTCTCGGCGAGGCTGTCGGGATCGTCGCCCTGGCGCACCGGGATCGCGGCCTGCGCCACGATCGGCCCGGCATCGAGCTCCGGCACCACGAAATGCACCGTGCAGCCATGGAGCCGCACGCCGGCCTCGAGCGCCTGTGCGTGCGTGTGCGTGCCCTTGAACAGGGGCAGCAGCGAGGGATGGATGTTGAGCATCCGCCCCGCCCAGCCGGCTACGAAGCCGGGCGTGAAGATTCGCATGAAGCCAGCCAGGCAAACGAGGTCGATATCGGCGGCCCGGAGCTCCGCATCGAGGGCGGCGTCGAAGCTGGCGCGATCCGGGAAGGCTCTGTGGTCGATCGCGCGTGCTGGAATCCCGGCCTCGGCCGCCCGCGCCAAACCGGCGGCGTCCGGCCGGTTCGACAGGACCAGAACGATCTCGGCCGGGTAGGCGGGATCTTTCGCGGCCTCGATCAGCGCGACCATGTTCGAGCCGCGCCCCGAGATCAGGACCGCGACGCGAGTCTTGCCCGTGGTCGCCATCAGAGCGCGAGGCGCCCGCTGAACGTCACCGGCTCGGGCCCGCGCGCGGTGATCCGGCCGAGGCGCACCGGTGCCTCGCCGGCCCGGGTCAGGGCCTCGTCGACGTCGTCGACCGCGTCGGCGGCGGCGATCACCACCATGCCGATCCCGCAATTGAAGGTCCGCAGCATCTCCGCCTCGGCGACGCCGCCCTCGCGGGCGAGCCAGCCGAACACCGGGGGCGGAGTGATGGCGTCGAGGTCGATGGCGATGCCGACATCGTCCGGCAGGACACGGGGCAGGTTGTCCGGGAAGCCGCCGCCGGTGATGTGGGCGAGCGCGCGGATGCCGTCGGTCGCCTCCAGCGCGGCCAGCAGGGGTTTCACGTAGATCCGGGTCGGCTCCAGGAGGGCATCGCCGAGGCTTCGCGACGGGTCGAAGGGCGCCGGCGCGTCCCAGCCGAGGCCGGTCTTGGCGACGATCCGGCGGACCAGCGAGAAGCCGTTGGAATGGACCCCGGAGGAGGGGAGGCCGAGCACCACATCCCCCGGGCGAATACCGGGTTTCGGCAGGAGCGTGCCGCGCTCGGCGGCACCCACGGAGAAGCCGGCGAGATCGTAATCGGAGCCGTCGTAGAGCCCCGGCATCTCGGCGGTCTCACCGCCGATCAGCGCGCAGCCCGCCTGCCGGCAGCCCTCGGCGATCCCGCGCACGATGTCGGCGCCGACGCCCGGCACCAGCTTGCCGGTGGCGTAGTAATCCAAGAAGAACAGCGGCTCGGCGCCCTGAACCACCAAATCGTTGACGCACATCGCGACCAAGTCGATGCCGATCGTGTCGTGCCGGCCGGTCTCGATGGCGATCTTCACCTTGGTGCCGACGCCGTCATTGGCCGCCACCAGGATCGGGTCGCGGAAGCCCGCGGCCTTCAGATCGAACAGGCCGCCGAAGCCGCCGATCTCGGCATCCGCCCCCGGCCGGCGCGTCGAGCGCACCAGTGGCTTGATCGTCTCGACCATGGCGTTACCGGCGTCGATATCGACGCCCGCCTCCGCGTAGGTCAGTCCCTGTGCGTCCTTGGCCGTCATGCCAGCGTCGTCCCGGTCATCATCGAATTCGCCTTAGCGGCTTCCAACGCGCGGCGCGAGTCGGCAGCGTCAAGGCTTGATCGCGAGTCTTGATCGGCAGACGACCGATGCCCACTCTGCGACAGGGCGTCGTAGGTTGCGTCAGGGGGCGACATCATGCGGACGCGGGCTGTGATCGGGCTGGGGACCCTCGTCGCCCTGAGCCTCCTCGTCTACCTGCTGCGGGAGGTCATGTTGCCCTTCGTGGCCGGCATCGCGCTCGCATACCTGCTCGATCCGCTGGCCGATCGGCTGGAGCGCCTCGGGCTCGGCCGGCTGGCGGCGAGCCTCCTGATCCTGGCGCTGTTCGTGGTCGCGCTGATCGTCTCACTGCTGATCCTGATCCCGCTGACGGCCAACCAGATGGCCGCACTCGTCAACGCGCTGCCCGGCATGGTCTCGCGGCTGCAGGGAATCATCGCCGAGCGTGCCGGCCCGCTGCTGGAGCGGATCGGTGGCGACAACGTCCTGACCGAGTTGCAATCCTCGGTGGGCACCCTGGCGAGCCAGGGAGGCGCCTGGTTGCTCGCCTTCCTCAAGTCGATCTGGTCCGGCAGCCAGGCTCTGATCTCGATCGCGTCGCTGCTGGTGGTGACCCCGGTGGTGGCCTTCTACATCCTGGTCGACTGGGACCGGATGATGGCCGCGCTGGATAGCTGGGTACCGCCCCGGCACCGGGCCACGGTGCGCGACCTCGCCCGGCAGATCGACGGTGCGATCACCGGCTTCGTGCGCGGCCAGACGCTGGTCTGCCTTATCCTCGGCAGCTTCTACGCGGTCGGACTCTGGCTGGTGGGGCTCAATTTCGGCGTGCTGATCGGCCTGATCGCCGGCTTCCTGACCTTCATCCCGTATGTCGGCACGCTGACCGGCTTCCTGCTCTCGGTCGGCGTCGCGCTGGTGCAGTTCTGGCCATCCTCGGACTGGCTGCATCTCGGGCTGACGGTGGGCGTGTTCCTCATCGGCCAGTTCCTCGAAGGCAACGTCATCGCGCCCAAGCTCGTTGGTGAATCCACCGGCCTGCATCCGGTCTGGCTGATGTTCGCGCTGCTGGCCTTCGGGACCCTGTTCGGCTTCGTCGGCCTGCTGCTGGCCGTCCCGGTGGCCGCCTCGATCGGCGTGCTCGTGCGTTTCGCCCTGGCGCAGTATCTCCAGAGCCGCCTGTACCATGCCGAGCAGCCGGTGCTGATCGACCTCAACGACGAGGCCGGCCGGACCTTGACGGCGACCGGTACCCGGTCATCCTGACCGACCCATCTGAGCAACCCATGCGCGAGAACGTTCCCCCCCGGCAGTTGGCCTTCGACCTGCCGCTCGATCCTCGCTACGGCCGCGAGGACTTTCTGGTCGGGCCGGCGAACGAAGCGGCCTACGCGCTGATCGAGGCCTGGCCGGACTGGCCGGACAGCGTGCTCGTGCTGACCGGCCCGTCGGGCAGCGGCAAGAGCCATCTGGCGGCGATCTGGGCCGAGCGGGCCCATGCCTGGACCGCGTCGGCGAGCGCAGTCGGGTCGGATACGGTCCAGCACCTCGTGTCGAATGGGGCGCTGGTGATCGAGGATATCGACCGGGATGCCGGCCGTGACGAGGCCGCCCTGTTCCACCTGCTCAACCGCGCCCGCGAGCTGGCCTGCCCGGTGCTGCTGACCAGCGCCGCCGGGATCGACGCGCTGGGGCTCGCGACGCCGGATCTGCGCTCGCGGCTGCGTCTCGCGCCCAACATCGCGATCGAGGCCCCGGACGACGCCCTGCTGCGCGCCGTCTTGGTCAAGCTGTTCGTGGACCGCCAGCTGGTGGTCGATCTCAGCGTGATCGACGCGCTGGCGTTGCGGATCGACCGCTCTCTGGGCCGGGCCAGGGACCTGGTGGCGGAGCTCGACCGGGACGCGCTCGGGCGCGGCCGGCGGATCAGCCGACCGCTGGCGCTGGCGGTGCTCCGTCGGATGGGCTTCGACGACGAGGCCGACGCGGAGGCGTAACGAGGGAAACCGGTAGCCGTCACGAAAGCGTCGTGAAAGCTACGGGTGTAGAATGCTAAACGCGCCGCGACGGGCAAGGACAGGAATCGGAATGGAATCGACGCAGAAGCCCATGGATCGCGACGCCGCCGAAGAGGCCGCGGAGCCCCGTCGGCCCGACGCGACCAATCCGCCGCAACGCCGCGCCCCCGTGAGGCGCGCCCCGGCCAGGACCACGGCCGACCAGGGCGCAACGGCCCCGGCCGCGCCGAGCGCTTCTCCCAGGACGGCATCCACCAGAGCGCACGCTGCCAAGGCCCCATCCGCGAAGAGCGCCACAGCTTCGAACGCCGCCGCAAAGTCCGCGGGTGCCACCAGCACGGCTGCCCCGGAGGCGGGCACGACCAGTGAAACGCCCAAGAGCGCGTCGCTCGATACCGCGCCGGCGTCCCGGGAGGCGGCACCTGCGCCGGTCGATACTGCCGACGAGTGGCCCGCTGCCGCAGCCGCCGCGCCTGCGGAACCGGCCGTGAGCGCCGCCCGCGAACCGGTGGTTGAAGCCGGACGATCGCTGCGCCATTCGCCCGAGCGGTTTGTGAACCGCGAGCTGTCCTGGCTGCAGTTCAACCGTCGGGTGCTGGAAGAGGCCTCCAACCCGAACCATCCGCTGCTCGAGCGCCTGCGCTTCCTGTCGATCTCGGCGAACAACCTGGACGAGTTCTTCATGGTTCGGGTGGCCGGCCTGATCGACCAAGTCCGGGCCGGGCTGACTCTGCCGTCGCAGGACGGGCTCACGCCGTCCGAGCAGCTGAACCGTATCGGCATCGAGGTGTCGCGCCTCGCCGCCGATCAGCAGGCGCGCTGGCGCGAGTTGCGCGTGGAGTTGCAGGCCTCCGAGATCGAGATCGTCGAGCCCGCGGGCCTCACGTCCGAGCAGACCGCCTGGCTGGAGGAGTATTTCCTCAACCACGTCTCGCCGGTGCTGACGCCGCTGGCAATCGACCCGGCGCACCCGTTCCCGTTCATCCCGAATCTCGGCACCACCATCGCGCTGATGCTGGTGCGGCCGCGCGACGGCCGGCTGTTGCGCGCCCTGATCCGGGTGCCCGGCGTCATCGACCGGTTCGTCCGGCTGCCCACCAGTGAGAGCGAGACCGCCGCGCGCCTGATCTCGATCGAGCAGGTGATCGGCATGTTCACCGGGCGGCTGTTCCCGGGCTACCTGGTCAAGAGCAGCGGCGCGTTCCGGGTGGTGCGCGATTCGGATCTGGAGATCGAGGAGGAGGCCGAGGACCTCGTCCTGCATTTCGAGACCGCTCTGAAGCAGCGCCGCCGGGGCGTGGTGATCCGTCTGGAGGTCGAGGCCGGCATGTCGGAGGAGCTGCGCAGCTTCGTCGCCGACGAGCTGGAGATCTCCGCGGACGCGATCTTCCTGATCGAGGGCATGCTTGCCTTGAACGAGCTGTCGCAGATCGTCGGGATCGACCGGCCCGACCTGAAGTTCAAGCCGTACAACCCCCGCTTTCCCGAACGCATCCGCGAGAGCGGCGGCGACGTGTTCGCGGCGATCCGGCAGAAGGACTTCATCGTCCACCACCCCTACGAATCGTTCGATTCGGTGGTGCAGTTCCTGGCCCAGGCAGCCAGGGATCCGAACGTGGTGGCGATCAAGCAGACGCTCTATCGCACCTCGTCGAACTCGCCGATCGTCGCCGCGCTGGCCGAAGCCGCCGAACTCGGCAAGTCGGTCACCGCGCTCGTCGAGCTGAAGGCGCGGTTTGACGAGGAGGCCAATATCCGCTGGGCGCGCAACCTGGAGAAGGCGGGCGCGCAAGTCGTGTTCGGCTTCGTCGAGTTGAAGACGCACGCCAAGCTGTCGCTGGTGGTCCGGCGCGAGGGCGACAAGCTCGTCACCTATTGCCACGTCGGCACAGGAAACTACCACCCGATCACGGCCCGCATCTACACAGACCTGTCGTTCTTCACCGCGGACCCGGCGATCGCGCGCGACGTCTCGCGGATCTTCAACTTCATCACCGGCTATGCCGAGCCGGCCGAGCTGGAGCGGATGGCGGTCTCGCCGCTGACGCTGAAGAACCGGCTGCTGGAAAACATCGAGGCGGAGATCGCCCACGCCAAGGCGGGCCGTCCGGCCGCCATCTGGATCAAGTGCAACTCCCTGGTCGATGCGCAGATCATCGACGCGCTCTACGATGCGTCCTCCGCCGGGGTTCAGATCGACTGCGTCGTGCGCGGTATCTGTTGCCTGAGACCTGGCATTCCCGGCCTTTCGGAGACGATCCGGGTCAAGTCGATCGTCGGACGCTTCTTGGAGCACGGGCGGATCTACGCCTTCGGAAACGGCGTCGGGCTGCCGCACCCGAAGGCCACGATCTACATCTCGTCGGCCGACCTCATGAGCCGCAACCTCGACCGCCGGGTCGAGGCGCTGTTGCCGATCACGAATCCGACCGTGCATCAGCAGGTTCTCGACCAGATCATGCTGGCCAATCTCTTGGACAACCGCCAAAGCTGGCGGTTGCTCGCATCCGGCGGCTGCGAGCGGATCCAACCCGCGGAGGGCGAGGAGCCGTTCAACGCGCACAAGTACTTCATGACGAACCCGAGTCTTTCCGGACGCGGCAAAGCATCGAAGAAGTCGAGCCCCCGGGCCCTGAGCCGCCGGGCGCAGCGTGGCTAAGTGCCCCGGCGCATGCGAAGGCAATTCGACAGGTTTCACAAGCGGGTTGTGCAGTTCTGCGTGCGAACTCTGCGCCCGGGCAGAAAGCCGGGCGGGCGTAACGTTGCCCTGCTGGTGCCATTGGGCTTAGAGCAGTCGGCGTCGCCGAGGACAGCGGCGCGGTCGAAGGCACTTCGTATCATCGACTTGGAGCCGAGTTCGGTGGCAACATCGTCGAACGCAGCTCTGGATTGCACCCGCGGCCCGCCGGTCCGGCTTGCCGCGCTCCATCAAGGACTCGGACGTTTGGGCAGCCCTCGCGCCAACCTCACCCTCGCGCATTCCGCGGACAGGCCCTCGCGCGACCCGCAGCCGCCGGTGGCGATCATCGATATCGGCTCCAACTCGGTTCGGCTCGTCGCCTATGACGGCCTGAGCCGCGCGCCGACGCCGCTCTATAACGAGAAGGTGCTGTGCGGCCTGGGCCGCAACGTCCTGACCACCGGCCGGCTCAACGAGGATGCGGTCAACCGCGCGCTGACCGCCCTCGGGCGGTTCCGGGTGCTGTGCGAGACGATGCGGGTCGGCCGGGTGTTCGTCCTGGCGACTGCGGCCGCTCGCGATGCCGAGAACGGACCCGATTTTCTGCGCGCGGCCGAGGCGGCCTGCGGCCAGGAGATCCAGCTGCTATCCGGCCGGCGCGAGGCGGAGCTCTCCGCGATGGGCGTGATCTCGGGCTTCCACGCACCGAACGGGGTCGTGGGCGACATGGGCGGCGGCTCCCTCGAACTGGTGGACGTGCGCGGCACGGTGGTCGGTCAGGGCGTGACCATGCCGCTCGGCGGCCTCGCCCTGCAGGATCTCTCCGGCGGGTCGATCAAGAAGGCGGCGAAGATCGTGCGCGAGCATATGCGCAAGGCCGAGCCGCAGCTCGAGACCCTGCGCGGCCGCACGTTCTACGCGGTCGGTGGCACATGGCGGGCGCTTGCGCGCCTGCATCAGGCCGCCCGCGGCTATCCCGTCCACGTGATGCACGGCTACTCGGTGGAACCCACTGACGAGATGAGCTTCTTGCAGATCGTCGAGGAGACCGACGTCGCGATGTTGCAGGATGTCGACGCGATCTCGGAGGCGCGTCGCCCGCTCCTGGCCTACGGCGCCGTCGTCCTCGAAGAGATCATCCGGGTCGGACGGCCCCGAGAGATCGCAATCTCGGCCTCGGGGGTCCGGGAGGGGCTGTTGTTCGAGCAGCTCGACCGCGATTCCCGCCTGATCGATCCGCTCCTCGCCTCGGCCGCGGAATTCAACGCCTTGCGCGCCCGCTCGCCCCGCCACGGGGAAGAGCTGGTGGCCTGGACGGACCGGTTCGTGGCGACGCTGGACGGGCCCGAGACCACGGACGAGCGGCGCCTGCGCCATGCGGGCTGCCTGCTCTCAGATGTCGGCTGGCGGGCCCATCCCGATTATCGCGACGAGCAGAGCATCGCGGCGATCCAGAACGCCGCCTTCGTCGGGGTCGATCATCCCGGGCGGGCCTATCTCGCCCTCGCGGTGTCGCTGCGGCACAGCGGGCTGGCGCCGGAAAAGGCCAACCCGATTCTTCGTTCCATCGCTGGTCCGCGCCTGTTCGAACGGGCGCGCCTGCTCGGCGCGCTGCTGCGCGTCGCGTTCCCGATCTCCGCCGGCATGGATGGCGCGCTCACCCGGGCACCGCTCCTCATCGAGGAGGGCCGCGTCACGCTGCGGATACCCCAGGATTGGGCCGCCCTCGCCAGCGACCGTCTGCTGAACCGCGTCCGCGGTCTCGGCCGTGTGGTCGGCCTGGACGGGAGGATCGAGATCGGCGGCACCGCCGGCTGATCGTTTCACGGCCGCGGACACCGCCCAGGCGGGTGGGCCGGGATGCACCGCTGCCCATCCCGATGCACCGGCAGCTCGAAGCGGAAACGACGCAGGCCCGCCTCGCGGCCGAGGCGCGGCGCAAGGTGGGGATGCACCAGAAGGCCGAAGCCTTCGGGCGGGCGGTCGGCGGTATCATTGCCCCGGGCACGGCCGCGGATGCCGAATTGCAATCCACGGCCCAAACCCTGACGGCGACCGCGACCCAGATCGCCCAGGTTCAGGCGTCCAAGGGCCGGGCGGTCACGGAGATCGGTTCGATCACCACGCGCATTCAGGAGATTAGCGGTGTGGCGATCTCGATCGCCGCGGCGGTCGAGGAGCAGGGCGCGGCCACGCAAAAGATCGTCCGCAACGTCGGACAGGCAGCACAGGGGACCGGCTCGGTCACCCACAACATCACCGCCGTCGCCGAAGCCGCGGATCAGACCGACACGGCGACGAGCTAAATTCGCGATGCCGCCACCGAATTATCGCAGCAATCCGAGCACCTCGGCGCCGCGGTCGCCCGTTTCGTAGACACCGCCCGGGCGGCCTGAACCGACCCTTTTGACCGATCCCGGCGGTTCGGGCCGCCGGGATCGGTGCGATCATATCACTCGGAGATCATACCGACGCCGCTTTCGCCGTTGGGCAGCGGCGCCGGCTCGGACTGCGCCTCGACCACGGCCGCGGCCGTGACGTTGACGATGCCCCGGGCTGTGACAGAGGGCGTCAGGATGTGGGCGGGCTTGGCCGGGCCGATTAGCAGCGGCCCCACCGGAAGCGCGTCCGCCAGCACCTTGGCGAACTGGAACGCGATGTTGGCCGCATCGAGGTTCGGGAAGATCAGGACGTTGGCCGCCCCCTTGAGCCGCGAGCCGGGCAGGACCCGGTCGCGGACCAGTTCGGAGAGGGCCGAATCCGCCTGCATCTCGCCGTCGACCATCAGGTCGGGGTCGCGGGCCTGCAGCAGCGCCAACGCCTCCCGCATCTTCATCGCCGAGGGCGAATCCGACTGGCCGAAATCCGAGTGGCTGAGCAGGGCGATCTTCGGCGTCAAGCCGAAGCGGCTGACATGGCCCGCGCAGGCCTGGGCGACCTCGGCGATCTCTTCCGCCGTCGGATTCTGCCGGACATGGGTGTCGGCCAGGAAGTAGGCGCCCTCGCTGGTGACGATCAGGCTCATGGCGGCGCATTGGGCGATGCCGGGCGCCAGGCCGATCACGTCGCGGATGATCCGCAACCGGGTCTCGAACCGGCCCTCCAGGCCGCAGATCAGCGCGTCGGCCTCGCCGCGCCGGACCGCGATGGCGCCGATTACGGTGTTGTTGGTGCGCACCAGGGTGCGCGCCGCATCCGGGGTGATGCCGCGCCGGCCGGCGACATCCAGGTAGGTCTGGACATAGGCGCGGTAGCGGGGATCGTCCTCGGGATCGATCAGCTCGAAATCGCGGCCCTCTTGGATCGACAGGCCGAAGCGCTTGAGCCGCGACTCGACCACCCGCGGGCGGCCGACGAGGATCGGCAGCGCGACCTTGTCCTCGACGATGGCCTGGACGGCGCGCAGCACGCGCTCATCCTCGCCCTCGGCGTAGATCACGCGCTTCGGCTCGGCCTTAGCCTTGGAGAAAAGCGGCTTCATGATGAGGCCGGACCGGTGCACGAACCGGTCGAGGCTCTCGACATAGGCATTGAAATCCGCGAGCGGCCGGCCGGCCACGCCGGACTCCATCGCGGCCTTGGCCACCGCCGGGGCGATGCGCACGATCAGGCGCGGGTCGAACGGGCTCGGGATCAGGGATTCGGGACCGAACGGCCGGGCCTCGCCGCCATAGGCGCGGGCGACCACGTCGGAGGGGGTCTCGCGGGCGAGCGCCGCGATCGCCTTCACGGCGGCCTGCTTCATCTCCTCGTTGATGCTGGTGGCGCCGACATCGAGGGCACCCCGGAAGATGTAGGGGAAGCACAGGACGTTGTTGACCTGGTTCGGGAAATCCGAGCGTCCGGTGCAGATCATCGCATCGGGGCGCTTCTGCTGGGCCAGATCCGGCATGATCTCCGGATAGGGGTTGGCCAGCGCCATGATCAGCGGCTTCTCGGCCATCTTCTCCAGAAGCTCGGGCTTCAGGACGCCGCCGGCCGAGAGGCCGATGAACACGTCCGCCCCCGGGATCACGTCGGCGAGCGTGCGCGCCTCGGTCTCCTGGGCGTAGACGTCCTTCCAGCGGTCCATCAGCTCGGCGCGGCCCTTGTAGACCACGCCCTTGATGTCGGTGACCGTGATGTTCTCCCGGGTCGCGCCGAGCGAGACGAGCAGGTTGAGGCAAGCAATGGCCGCCGCACCGGCGCCCGAGGTGACGATGCGGACGTCGGACAGCTTCTTGCCGGCGAGTTCGAGGCCGTTGAGGACGGCCGCCGCCACGATGATCGCGGTGCCGTGCTGGTCATCATGGAAGACCGGAATGTTCATCCGCGCCCGGCACTGCTCCTCGACCTCGAAGCACTCGGGCGCCTTGATGTCCTCGAGATTGATTCCGCCAAAGGTCGGCTCGAGGGCGCAGACCACATCGATGAGCTTGGTGACATCCTTCTGGTCGACCTCGATGTCGAAGACGTCGATCCCAGCAAACTTCTTGAACAGGACCGCCTTGCCCTCCATCACGGGCTTCGAGGCCAGCGGGCCGATATCACCGAGGCCCAGCACGGCCGTGCCGTTGGTAAGCACGGCGACGAGGTTCTGGCGGATCGTGAGGGTAGCGGCCTCCTGCGGATCGTCGTGGATCGCCATGCAGGCGGCCGCGACGCCGGGTGAGTAGGCCAGCGCCAGGTCGCGCTGGTTGCCCAGCGGCTTGGTCGCCTGGATCTCCAGCTTTCCGGGCTGCGGCAGGCGGTGGTAGACGAGCGCCCCGGCCTTGAGGTCCTCGGACATGTTATCGGCCATCGCGCACCTTCCAGCTCGCCTGCTTTCCCGGAGACGACGCGGTCGCAAACCGCGCCGGATCCCATCGTGAGGGGTCTGTTGCACCGGCTGCGCAGGGGGCGCAACCCGCACAACGAGACGCGGATCCACCTCGCCAAGGTGGCGAGGGCTTACGGCTTCTCCATAGGCGCTTATTCGTACGGGCGTCCAAAAGTCCGTTTCCCGGAAAGCGGGCGGCGGCTGACGATCGGCCGCTATTGTTCCATCGCCGACAAGGTCGAGATCCTGCTCGGCGGCGACCACCGGCTGGACTGGGTGTCGACCTACCCGTTCGCCGCGATGCGTGGGCTGTTTCCGGACGCACAGGCGCCGGAGGATTTCCACGCGTCCCGGGGCGACGTGGTGATCGGGCACGATGTCTGGCTCGGCTCGGGCTGCATGATCCTGTCGGGCGTCACGATCGGGTCCGGCGCCGTGGTGGCGGCCCGCGCCGTGGTGACCCGCGATGTGCCCGCCTACGCGGTGGTGGCGGGCAATCCGGCGCGGGTGGTGCGGCACCGGTTTGACGCGGCGACCGTGGAGGCCTTGCTGGCCGCGGCGTGGTGGGACCTGCCGCACGCGGACGTAACGCGGCTGGTGCCGCTGCTGCAGGGCAGCGACATCGCGGCTTTGGTCGCCGCGGCGACCGGCGTTGCGGGCGGGCAGGGGATTGCGTAATCCGCGGGCCTGTTTTCCGCTCACGCCGAACTTGGAGCCCGCCCATGTCCGATCTCGCGCTGCCCGACCGCCTCTCGGTCAACCCGGACAGCCCGTATTACGACGCGGCCCTGCTTGAGCGCGGCGTCGGCATCCGCTTCAAGGGCGTCGAGAAGACCAATGTCGAGGAGTATTGCGTGAGCGAAGGCTGGGTGCGCCTCTCGGCCGGCAAGACCCTCGACCGCGCCGGAAACCCGATGACGGTGAAGCTGAAGGGCCCGGTGGAGCCTTACCTGCGCGACGCGGCGGACGCAGAATGAGAATCTGGCGGGTTCATCGCTCCAGCGGGAATGGGGTGAGTTCCCAGTAGGGCTCCAGCTCCGTCCCGCGAACGTTGGCCGCCTCCCAATTGTGCAGGATCTTTGCCAATGCCGGCCGATCGTCAGCCATGAGCGGCTCGGCCACGGCAGCGAGCTGCAGTCGCCAGCGATCCGCACGCGTCCCTGGCGGGAACGACTTGCCGGCGTGCCACAGCTGTCGTTCGTGCCAGATCGCTCGAGCGGTCTCGAGATCGCCGGCCGCGATGTGGACGAGCATGCGGTCTTCGGCGGGCTCGTTATGGACTGTATGTGGCCTCGGCGGCAGCGTCGCGTAGCCTTCCGGCGTTCCATAGAACCGCAGTTTCGGGAGCGCGACTGCTTCTATGACCGCGATGGCTTCCTGTATCGTCGTAGGATCGGACCAAAGCCAGAACTTGCTCTCAGATGCCGAAGGCCGATTCAAATCTTCGAAGTATGTACCGATCGCAATATCGACGTCCAAGCCAAAAAAGTAGAGCGCCGTCAGGACTAATCTCGGCCAGAAACAGTTGGGGTCAGAGCATCGTTCAATAAAGATGCCGCACGCGATATGGTGAACCGGCGCCACAAATAGGAAGCGACCGCTCGTCCGTGCAAAACACGGATACTTCTTTCTCAAGATTCGAAAGATGGGCCGAACTTGACGAGCGTTCGTCATGTCATCGGCTTTATCTGGATTAGAATATATCGAAGCATATCCGGGAAGCGCCTCTGCACTACTGTGACAACGTCGACTGACCGCGGTCCTCTGAGAAACGCGTTTCCGGTCTTATGATCATAGACACAGACTGTCGATGGCTGCGAATGTTCGAGCACATCCAGCCGTATTGACCCCCTCGCTCCGTATCGAGCAATTTTGCCTGTCGTAGCATCATAAAAGTTCTCGGCCACAAGATTGGGATCTTTCCTGGCATTTATTATACCTGCGATCCCAACATGGACTTTATTGCCGAAATCTTGCTCATCAAAATAGTTTCCGGACGCCCTTACTTCTGCAGAGACGGCGTCCGCTATAGCCTGCACCCCCCGTTACGAGGGCACAACTGGTCCAACTCAGTCTGCCCTACGGCCCCGACCCACATGGCTCGATCGTTGTAAGGATCCCCGGGGATATACTCGCTCGCGGGAGCAGCGAAGATAGCCTTTCGATCGCTGGTGTTCCGCCCAGACAGAACCGAGAAGAGCGATCCTGCGGCCTCGAACGTCTTCGCGAATCGCCGCGCCAGTTCGACTGACGGGCGTGGCCGACCCCGGGCCAGTTGGACGAAGGCTTCCGGTTCCGCTCCATCCTGTGTGAGGAGACTTCGAGCCAGGATCTCGTCGCTGTCACCATCACGCATCGTCTGCGTGAGACCTGAGGTCTCGAAGACCGTTCGCGTGCCATCTGGTCCGATGACCGTGTGCTGCTCGTCCCAGTCCGTATGCGGTTTGGCCCGAATCCGGATCGAGAGAACCCGCGATCCATCTTCGAGGACAGCGTCTTCCGTTTGCGATTCAGCCTGGATTTCGCCGCCGGTGCCCTCCGGAAGCCAGCGGCCGCCATCGGACTGACCAGCTGGCGCGCGCGGTTGATCGGGGCGGTACTTACGGCTCAGAACGCGCTCAAGCTGGATCAGCTTGACGCCAACGGCGAGGCCAGCGAGCTCGGTGCGAAGGGCAGCGACGTCCTGAGCGTGACGATCGTTGGTCAGTTGTGACGTACGCCCTACCTCCGCCTGGATAAAAAACCTATCCTGAGCGTCGCGAGATGCCAATATTTTCCTATTTGTGAGCTGGCAGCGCCTTGGCCGCAGCTCTGGATGTGCAGGCCGCAAAATCCCGCACCGCCGCCGCGACCATCACCGCGAGTTGGCCCGGCCGTTTCGGCGTCGCCACCACAAGGCTCGTCACGACCTCCGGATGGTTCCGCCGCTGCCGCGGCCGGCGCGCATGGTTGGACAGGCGAAGGGTCGCGTCCTGGCCCGGACGCGCGAGGTAGAGGCTGTCGCCGCGCTCGTTCCGCGTGACGATCGTGAAACCCTGCGCTTCCAAAAGCCTCGCCGCCATCGCCAGAGCTGCGGCGGGCGGGAGCAGCCTGTCGGGATCCGTCACGGCCCTGCCGGTTCGATTGTGCCGAGGCGTCGCCGTCCCAGCGCCCGCGCTTTGAGCGCCAGGGCCGGCCACTCAATCCCGTACCAGGACAGGGCCGCTACGGGCACCGTTACGGCGAGGGCAGGGGCCAGCAACGCGGGCCCCGACATCTGCGGCCACAGGGCGTGCAGGGTCTGCTGGATCGGCCAGCCGTAGAGATAGATCCCGTAGGACAAGTCGGCGGGCGGATCGAACGACCCGCGGGCCAGAGGCCCGAGGGCGAGCCAGACCACGCCGTAGGCCTCCGCCAAGAACAGCAGGGCTGGATAGGCCGGCGTCCGCGCGAGGACGAAGGCGCCGAAGGCGAGGCAGGCGAGGGCGGCGCCGGAGATCCGCAGCCGCTCACGCCAGAGATACAGGCTCGCGCCGGCCGCGAAGATCAGGGGCAGACGTAGGGCGGTTTCCGTGCCCTTCGGCAGGTCGGCGCCCCGCAGGCCGCCCACGATGGTCAGCGCCAGCGCGAGCCCCGCCACGATCACAAGGGCCGACCAGCGCCGCCGGAGCAGGCCGCACAGGGCGGCACCGAGGACGCCGAGATAGCACAGCACCTCGTATTTCAGCGTCCAGACCGTGCCGAGTGGCGCCCGGTACGGGTTGGCCTCGAACACGCCGGGGAGGGCGGCGTTGCTCTTGAAGGTCGCCAGCGTCCCGCGGATGAACGACCACAGGCCCGGCTCGCGCAGATACTCGGAGACGGGCAGGCGGGTCAGCGCCGTGCCGAGACCCAGCGACACGACGAGGGTCGCAGCCACCAGCCCGGGCAGGATCCGCAACGTCCGGGCGAGGGCGTAGTCGCGGATCCCGCGCCGGTCGCAGCTCATGGTCACGAGGAAGCCTGATACGGCGAAGAAACCGTTCACCGCGTGCTCGCCCAGCGTGTAGCCGGTCAGCCGCGCCAGGGGCTCGTCCCCGGCGGAACCCGTGGCGACGCTGAAAGCGTGGGACACGACCACGGCGATCGCCAGGGCCAGCCGCAGGCCGGTGAAGCCGTTGCGCGCGGCTCCGAGAGCGTCGGCGATGGTTGGCGCGCTCATTCGGGCAGACCCTCACGGGCGAGAGCGGTCCGGCCACGGAGGAAGGCGAGGGCGCCGGCCGCCGAACCACCGTAGCGCTCGACGCCGGCCCGGCGCAGCACCAGGGCCGAGAGCAGCACCTTCGGCAGGTTGGTCACCAGGGTCGCGAGGCTCGGATCGGGCAGGCCGTATTTGCGGCTGACATAGGCCCGCGACCAGGCCTGATGCCAGCGGGTGCGGAACACGCGGCCCCGCTCGGGCGCCGAGGAGCGGCCGCGTCCGTGCAGGGCCTCGGCGGCGTGGACATGGACCAGCGCCCGCCCGGCCTCGGCCACGCGTCGGCACAGGTCGTCATCCTCGTAGAACAGGAAGATGCGCTCGTCGAAGCCGCCGAGGTCTAGGAACAGGCGGCGCGGCATCATCAGGCAGGCCCCCGAGAGGAACGGCGCGCAGGCATCCCCCTGCGGCAGCACCAGCCGGCCGCCGGGATTGGTCAGATAGGGCGCGAGCAGCGAGCGCGCCTGGAAGAAGAAGCGCCCATCGGGCTCGACGAGGCGCGGTGCCAGCAGGCCGGCATCCGGCCACGCCCGCGCCGCGGCTACCAAAGCGTCCACCGCACCCGGCCTCAGGATCACGTCCGGGTTCACGATGAGCACGTGCTCCGCCGTCACTGCGGCCCGGACGCCCCGGTTGTTAGCGCGGCCGTAGCCCTCGTTGCGGGCGTTGCGGATCACCTGCGCGCCAGCGGCCTCCGCCATGTCAGCGGAGGCATCCCGGCTGGCATTGTCCACCACGATCGCCGGCACGTGTTGGCTTGCGAGCGCGGCAAGGCAGGCGGGCAGCACCGCCGCGCTGTCATGCGCGACGATGATCGCGACGAGGCGCGGCACTGCGCGGCCGGGCTTAAGCCTTCTTCTCGGGCAGGTTAAGCCGGATATGCAGCTCGCGCAGCTGCTTGGGCGTCGCCTCGGCGGGGGCGCCCATCATCAGATCCTCGGCGCGCTGGTTCATCGGGAACAGCACCACCTCGCGGATGTTCGGCTCGTTGCACAGGAGCATGACGATGCGATCGACTCCGGGGGCGATGCCGCCGTGCGGCGGGGCGCCCATGCGCAGGGCATTCAGCATGCCGCCGAATTTCTGCTCCAGCACCTCGTGGCCATAGCCCGCGATGGCGAAAGCCTTCTCCATCACGTCGGGGCGGTGGTTGCGGATCGCGCCGGAGGACAGCTCGATGCCGTTGCAGACGATGTCGTACTGGAACGCCTTGATACCGAGGATTCTCTTCGTGACTTCACCGTCCTGGCCTTCCGTGGCCAGGGCATCGAGGTCGAGCGCCAGAAATTCCTCGCGGTCGATGTTCGGCATCGAGAACGGGTTGTGGGAGAAGTCGATGCGCTTCTCCTCCTCGCTCCACTCGTACATCGGGAAGTCGGTGATCCAGCAGAACGCGTACTGGTCCTTGTCGCACAGGCCCAGCTCGTCGCCGATGCGGATGCGGGCCTTGCCGGCGAGCGCCGCGGCCTTCGCCTCGGTACCAGCGGAGAAGAACACCGCGTCGCCGGCTTTCGCCCCGGTCTTCTGAGCGATCAGCGCCTGGACCTCGCCCGGGATGAACTTGGCGATCGGCCCCTTGCCGGTGAGTTGGCCGGCCTCCTCCTCGAACACCACGTAGCCCAGCCCGGGCGCACCCTCGGTGCGGGCCCAGTCGTTCAGCTTGTCGAAGAACGAGCGCGGCTGTGAAGCGGCCCCGGTCGCCGGGATCGCCCGGACCACGCCGCCGGAGGCGATCACGCCCTTGAACGCCTTGAACGCCACGTCGTCCCTGGCGAACAGGTCGGAGACGTCGGCGATGATCAGCGGGTTGCGCAGGTCCGGCTTGTCGACGCCGTATTTCAGCATCGAGTCCGCGAAGGTGATGCGTGGGAACTCCTTCGTGACGCGCTTGCCCTCGGCGAACTCCTCGAAGACCCCGCGCAGGACCGGCTCCACCGCCTGGAACACGTCCTCCTGGGTGACGAAGCTCATCTCGATATCGAGCTGGTAGAACTCGCCCGGCGAGCGGTCGGCCCGGGCGTCCTCGTCGCGGAAGCAGGGGGCGATCTGAAAGTACCGGTCGAAGCCGGCGATCATCGTCAGCTGCTTGAACTGCTGCGGCGCCTGCGGGAGCGCGTAGAACTTGCCGGGATGGACCCGCGACGGCACGAGATAATCGCGTGCGCCTTCAGGGGACGAGGCGGTCAGGATCGGCGTCTGGAACTCGAAGAATCCGCCGTCGCGCATCCGCCGCCGCAGCGCGTCGATGATCGCCCCGCGCTTCATGATGTTGGCGTGGAGCTTGTCCCGGCGCAGGTCGAGGAAGCGGTAACGGAGCCGCGTCTCCTCCGGGTATTCGAGGTCGCCGAAGACCGGCAGCGGCAGCTCGCCGGCCGGACCCAGCACCTCGAGGTCGTCGATATAGACCTCGACCGCCCCGGTCGGCAGCTCGGCGTTCTCCGTTCCGGCGGGCCGGGTGCGCACGCGCCCGTCGATCCGCACGACCCATTCCGAGCGCGCCACCTCGGCCGCCTTGAAGGCCGGCGAGTCGGAATCGACCACGCATTGCGTCAGCCCGTAATGGTCGCGCAGGTCGATGAACAGCACGCCGCCATGGTCGCGGATGCGATGGCACCAGCCGGAGAGCCGGACGGTCTGTCCGACGTCGGACGGGCGGAGCGCCCCGCAGGTGTGGGAACGGTAACGGTGCATGACGGGCTTCTTCTCTGGGAAGGCCGGCACCATTCACGCGAGGCCCCCCAAGTCAAGCATGGGCGGCCGGAATCCGCTTCCGGATCGGGCCGCGGACCTACCGGATCGGACGGTCAATACCCACATGATGTCCATGAGGCACAACGCTTTTTCCGATCCGAAGGGACGCCCCGCCCGGCCCGTCGAAAGCCCGCCCGGCGCCTGGCGCACGCTGCCGCTCGATGGCCGTTTCGACCTCGTCTACGAGGACGCGACCGGCACGTGGAGCAACCGCTCGCTGTCGGCGCGCGAGCTGAAGCTCGGGCCGGGGCGCACCCTGCTGGGCGGTATCGACACGCGACACGGCGGTTATCGCGGTTTCCGGGTCGACCGGATCCGCCGCCTTACCGACGGAGCGACCGGTGAGCGCGTCGAGACCGGCATTCTGGACCGGCTGCTCGGGCGCGCCGAGGCTCAGCGCCGGGCCGACGTGGTGCGGATCCGCCGGCAGACCGAAGCGCGCCGGCGTGCGGCCCTGGCAGGCCCGGCGTAGACGGCGCGACGACGTTGACCGTGTGAAACATGGGGACCTTCGCGTCGGCGGCTCCCCATGACGGCGTCGGTTGCGTATAGCCGGATTCATGGACCTGATTACAACCACCGCCGCGCTGCATGACGTCTGCACGCGTCTCGCCGAGCAACCCTTCGTGACGGTCGACACGGAGTTCATGCGCGAGACGACGTACTATCCGAAACTGTGCCTGATCCAGATCGCGGCGCCGGACGGGACCGGCGTATTGGTCGATCCCTTGGCGGCGGGCATCGACCTGCAGCCGTTCATTGACCTGATGGCGGACGAGCGGACCGTGAAGGTGTTCCACTCCGCCCGCCAGGACCTCGAGATCATCTGGCTGTTGGGTGGGATCCTGCCGCAGCCGTTCTTCGACACCCAGGTGGCCGCCATGGTCTGCGGCTACGGCGACTCCGTGTCCTATGAGCAGCTCGTCAACGACGTGGCCAAGGCGAAGATCGACAAGTCCTCGCGCTTCACCGACTGGTCGCGCCGTCCGCTCTCGGAGGCCCAGCTCAGCTACGCCCTGTCCGATGTGACGCATCTGGTGAAGGTCTACGAGGTCCTCGTCGCCGAGCTCCTGCGCACGGATCGCGGCGCCTGGCTCGACGAGGAGATGGCGGTTCTCACCTCGCCGGAGACCTACCGGGCGGATCCCACGCAGGCCTGGCGGCGGCTGTCCGGCCGGATGCGCAAGCCCCGCGAGATCGCAGTGTTGATGGAGGTGGCGGCGTGGCGCGAGAGCGAGGCCCAGGCCCGCAACGTCCCGCGTGGCCGCGTGCTGAAGGATGAAGCCGTCATCGACGTCGCCTCCGCGGCGCCGCGCAACGCCGAGGCCCTGGGCCGGCTGCGCACCATCCCGGCCGGGTTCGAGCGCTCGCGCACCGGCGCCGATATCCTGGCGGCGGTGGAACGCGGCCTCGCGCGGGATACCGGCAACATCCGCATGCCCGAGCGGATGCGCCGGAGCGGCGGCAACGGCGCGATCGTCGAGCTGCTGAAGGTTCTGCTGAAGGCGGTGTGCGAATCCGAGGCCGTGGCGCCGAAAATCATCGCGACGGTCGACGATCTTGAAGCCATCGCGGATGACGACGCTGCCGAGGTGCCGGCGCTCCAGGGCTGGCGCAGAACCCTGTTCGGCGACAAGGCCCTGGCGCTCAAGCAGGGCCATCTCGCGCTCTCCGTCGAGAGCGGGCGGATCGTGGTCCGGGAGCTGGAGCCGACGCACGCTGCCGATCGACCTGTCGCGCTCGGCTGATCAGGGCGTTCCTGCCGGGCACACCTCTGAGGGTCGGACTTCCGGGATAGGGAACACCGACGGTCGGTCCGTGACCGGGGGGGCGCTTCCGCGGGCAACCCACGCGGTTTGTCGGGCCAGCGCATCACGAGGGCGTGACACGCCGCGGTGGCAGGATTAAGTGGCAAAGGCGATTGCCACTTAATCCTGCCACCGCGTCCCGCGTATGTTCGAGCCGAACGAGATTCTCACGACGCTGACCGGGCGCGGCCTCGTTACGGCCGAAGGGTGCGAAACCGTACGGGTTCGCTACCGCGTCGTGGTGGAGCGCCGGCAAGGCGGTCTTTTCGCCTATGGCGATCTCCATGGCAGCCATGCCGGGCTGCGGCCGATCTGGCTCGAACCCGACGCGCAGCTGCGTCTCAAGACCGGTCGCCGCCTCGACATCTCGCTGACGGACCTTGTCGGCGACACCGCGGAGTTCGAGAGCACTGGTGCGGTCGGAGCCCTCTGACGGGGGTCCCAGGCACAGACGTCGGTCAAGCGTCACGGCGTACAGATTCGAGGCGAATCGTCGGTCGCGATTTTCCTGTTTTGCCTGCAGCCTTGATGCTGGGGCCCGCTGAACGTGCCTCAACTGCTGGACCCTCGACGTCCTGCTTGTCTCGTCGCGCGAAGTTTCAGGACGATTCGGCAATCACAGCATCGCGATGAGCGACGCTCACTGCGTACCCGAATGGCTTACAACCCATGCGGCGAGAGAACGCAGCATCCTCAACCTATGAAACAGGCGTCTGGTTTCCACAGACGGCGATTGCGCACCGCAACCCCGAAGACGTCGGAGGAGGTGCCAGGCGGTCACAGGTCAGGACCAGCCCACGCAACCGAAGCATAGTTGATCACGGCATTCTCGCGGGCTGTGCAAGACTTGCATGAGCGTGCGTTACGCCGACGCGAGATCGAGCCGTAGACCTCCAGCCGCGCTTGTGCGCCGCAACATTTCTTTTCGCGCAGCAATGACATTCCACCGGACTTTGTCATGCGAAAAGAAGCTTTCACCGTGTCGTCAGGGTCGGAGAACAGCGAGTTGACGGCGCTCAAAAATCTCTTAAGGTCCATTCAAGCTTCGGTTTCGAGGGGGCCGCCTCAGGGATGGCGGCTCCTGGCGAGGGGATCTTTTGGTCTCCTCAAGTCCGCTACGCCCGCTACCGAAGCGTCCATCCCTGTCGCAAACAGTCAGGTCGGGGTCCGAGTGACGCCACTCTCTCAGCGCGTCTGAAAGACTCTTAAAGACTTGTCGGAGGAACCCATGAGAGCGGTACATCTCCTCGCGCTCGGCGCAGGTGTCGCGGCCATCGCCGCGCCGGCGCTGGCCAACGAAAGCGTCCTGAAGAGCATCGCCAACCCGGCGGAGCAAGCGCTTCAGACCGTCGACTACGCCAATACGCGCTATTCGAAGCTCGATCAGATCAACGCGTCGAACGTGAAGAACCTCCAGGTCGCCTGGACCTTCTCGACTGGCGTGCTGCGCGGCCACGAGGGCTCGCCGCTCGTGATCGGCAACATGATGTACGTCCACACGCCGTTCCCGAACATCGTGTACGCTCTCGACCTCGAGCACGAGGCCAAGATCGTCTGGAAGTACGAGCCGAAGCAGGATCCGTCCGTGATCCCGGTCATGTGCTGTGACACGGTCAACCGCGGCCTGGCTTACGCCGACGGCGCCATCCTGCTGCACCAGGCCGACACCACCCTTGTGTCGCTCGACGCCAAGACCGGTAAGGTGAACTGGTCGGTCGTCAACGGCGACCCGAAGAAGGGCGAGACCAACACCGCCACGGTTCTGCCCGTGAAGGACAAGGTCATCGTCGGCATCTCGGGCGGCGAGTTCGGCGTGCAGTGCCACGTCACCGCTTACGACCTGAAGACCGGCAAGAAGGTGTGGCGCGGCTACTCCGAGGGCCCGGACGATCAGATGATCGTCGACCCGGAGAAGACCACCTCGCTCGGCAAGCCCATCGGCAAGGATTCCTCGCTGAAGACCTGGGAAGGCGATCAGTGGAAGACCGGCGGCGGCTGCACCTGGGGCTGGTTCTCGTACGACCCCAAGCTCGACCTGATGTATTACGGCTCGGGCAACCCCTCGACCTGGAACCCCAAGCAGCGTCCGGGCGACAACAAGTGGTCCATGACCATCTGGGCGCGTAACCCGGATACCGGTATGGCCAAGTGGGTCTACCAGATGACCCCGCACGACGAGTGGGACTACGACGGCATCAACGAGATGATCCTCACGGATCAGAAGATCGACGGCAAGGAGCAGCCGCTCCTGACCCACTTCGATCGTAACGGCTTCGGCTACACGCTGAACCGCGAGAACGGCGCCCTGCTGGTCGCCGAGAAGTTCGATCCGGCCGTCAACTGGGCGTCCAAGGTCGACATGGACAAGGGTTCGAAGAACTACGGCCGGCCGCTGGTCGTGTCGAAGTACTCGACCGAGCAGAACGGCGAGGACACCAACTCCAAGGGTATCTGCCCGGCGGCGCTGGGCACCAAGGATCAGCAGCCTGCTGCCTTCTCGCCGAAGACCAACCTGTTCTACGTGCCCACCAACCACGTCTGCATGGACTACGAGCCGTTCCGGGTGACCTACACCCCGGGTCAGCCCTACGTCGGTGCGACCCTGTCGATGTACCCGGCCCCGAACTCGCACGGCGGCATGGGTAACTTCATCGCCTGGGACGGCGTCAACGGTAAGATCAAGTGGTCCAACGCCGAGCAGTTCTCGGTCTGGTCCGGTGCTCTCGCCACCGCCGGTGACGTGGTGTTCTACGGAACCCTCGAGGGTTACCTGAAGGCGGTCGACGACAAGAGCGGCAAGGAGCTGTTCAAGTTCAAGACCCCGTCGGGCATCATCGGCAACGTGATGACCTACCAGCTCAAGGGCAAGCAGTACGTGGGCGTCCTCTCGGGCGTCGGCGGCTGGGCCGGCATCGGCCTCGCGGCCGGCCTGACCGACCCGAACGCCGGCCTCGGCGCGGTGGGTGGTTACGCGGCTCTGTCGCAGTACACCAACCTCGGTGGTCAGCTGACCGTCTTCGCTCTGCCGAACTAATCGGCCGCAGGGTCTCGGTAGCAAAATGGTGCCGGCGCGGGTTTCCGCGCCGGCACCCTTGTGATTAGAATTTGTTGTAAGAGGCCGCGGCTCAACGCGAGACGAAGGGCCTCGTTCTAGGGAGACTACACGTTGCACAACCTCAGCAACATCGTAACGCGGCCGGTTCTCGCCGCCCTCGCCCTAGCGACCGTTTCCGCGGTTGCCGTACATGCTGAGGATGCCAAGCCTGCCAATCCGGCGCTCGCCAATTCGCTCAACGCGAACGACAAGACCGCCGAGCAGGACCCTGCGCTACTGAAGAAGAACGCCGCCGTTAAGGTCGAGGACGGCAAGTATTTCGATGCCGACGGCCATCCGACGTATCACGTCACCGACGACGGCAAGAAGCTGGACTGGTACACCTACTCCGGTTACCGCCGCTATCACGCCGAGTGCCACGTCTGCCACGGTCCCGACGGCATGGGCTCGACCTACGCGCCGGCGCTGAAGGACTCGCTGAAGACCCTCTCGTACGAGGAGTTCATCGGCATCCTGGTCGGTGGCAAGCAGGACGTGAGCGCGTCGGAGCAGAAGGTCATGCCCGCCTTCGGCGACAACAAGAACGTCATGTGCTACTCGGACGACCTCTACACCTACCTCAAGGCGCGTGCTGACGGCGCGGTGGGCCGCGTGCGTCCCTCCGAACACGAGGACAAGCCCGAGGCCGCCCGGAAGGCCGAGAAGGAGTGCATGGGCGGCTGATGGCGCCCTTGCTCCGGACTTTCGCCCTCTGCGCCCTGTCGATGACGGTGGCGCAGGGGGCCACCGCGCAGCACCTGCCGGACACGGTCACGACCGATGTGCTGCGCGTCTGCGGCGATCCCGGCAACATGCCGTTCTCCGAACGCAAGGAGGATGGTTTCGAGAACAAGATCGCGGCGATCATCGCCGACGAGCTGAAGGTCAAGCTCCGCTATTACTGGCTGACGCAAGGCCCGGGCTTCGTGCGCAACACGCTCGGCACCGGCCTGTGCGACTTGATCATCGGCCAGGCCTTCGGCAGCGACCTCGTCCAGACCACCAACCCGTACTACCGCTCGTCCTACACGCTGGTCACCCGGACGGGTGAACTCGACGGCATCACCGCCCTCGACGACCCGCGGCTGAAGGGCAAGGCGATCGGGGTGATCGCCGGCACGCCGCCGGTAAACCGGATGGGCGATCTGGGCCTGGTCACGACCATGAAGGCCTACGCGCCCTACCAGCTCGACCCGTCCCGCAAGTTCCAGACAGTGGGCGCCGAGATCATCGGGGCGCTCGCCGCCAAGGAGATCGACGCGGCCGTGCTCTGGGGACCCGCCGCCGGCTGGCTCGCCAAGCAATCCGGCACGCCGATGACGGTCGTGCCCCTGCTTAAGGAGCCGCCGCGTCCGCCGATGGCCTACCGGATCGCCATGGGCGTGCGGCTCGGCGAGAACGACTGGAAGCGCTCGCTGAACACCGTCCTGCGCAAGCGCAAGTCCGATATCGACAAGGTGCTGCGCGATTACGACGTGCCGCTCTTGGACGACGAGGAGAGCAAGCTCGCTGAGCCGAACGAGCGCTGAGCGGGTTCAGGCCCGCTCGATCCCGGCCCGGTCGAGCTTTGCCAAGGCATCGACGACCCGCTCGCCGCCGATCACGAGATCGGGGGCGATCTCGGCCAGCGGCACCAGAACGAACGCCCGCTCGCGCACATGGCGGTGCGGCAGCACGAGACGGTTGTCGTCGACGGCCGCGCCCTCATAGGCCAGGACGTCGATATCGATCACCCGCGGCCCCCAGCGCTCTTCACGGATCCGTCCGAGCGCGTGCTCGACGGCCAGGCACGCGTCGAGCAGGCCGTGCGGGTCGAGGTCGGTATCCACGGCCACCGCACCGTTAAGGAACCAGGGCTGATCGGTCTTGCCCCAGGGCGGAGTCCGGTAATCGGCGGAACGGGCGGCCACCCGGATACCCGGCGTCGCACCGAGCCCCGCGACCGCGCGGTCCAGCATCGCGGCCATGTCGCCGATATTGCTGCCGATGCCGAGATAGGCTCTCACGCGTTCTCTCCGCGGTGCCGCGTGATCTCGATGCTGACCCCGTCCAGGATCGCCGGGACCGGCGCGCTCGGCTTATCGACCCGCACCGTGATCGATTCGACCGAGCCGAAGCGTTCGAGAATCGTGGCCGCGATGACCTCAGCCAGAGCCTCGATTAGGTTGAAGCGCCGCTCCGTGGCGATATCCACGGCGATCTGCGTCAGATCCGCGTAGCTCACCGTGTGGGCGACGTCGTCCGAGCGGCCGGCCGGTGCGAGATCGACGCGCGCATCCAACGAGATATAGAAGCGCTGGCCGAGAACCGCCTCCTCGGGCAGCACGCCGTGGCGGCCGAACACCGCGATGCGCGCGACCCCGATCCGGTCCATGCTCATTGGGCCTCCGGGCGCATGACGGCGTCGACCACCCGCATCGCGTCGATATGGGCGGCGACATCGTGCACCCGGACGATGTTGGCCCCCAGGGTCGCGGCGAGCGTGTGGGCCGCCAGGGATCCATAGAGCCGGTCCGCGGGACGGGTCTCGCGATCGTGCAGGCGGCCGAGCAGCGACTTGCGGGACACCCCGACCAAGACGGGGAAACCGAGGGCTTGGATCTCGGGCAGGCGCCGGAGCGCCTCGAGGTGCTGCGACCAGGTCTTGCCGAAACCCACACCGGGATCGAGCACGATGTCGCGGTCCGGAATGCCCGCCCGGCGCGCGATGTCCAGCGAGCGCTCGAAGAAGGCCCGCATGTCGGCGACGATGTCGAGGTCGGCGTCGATGGTCTCGCGGTTGTGCATAATCACGACCGGCGCGCCATGCGCGGCCGCCACCGTGGCGATGTCGGGCTCGCGCTGGAGGCCCCAGACGTCGTTGACGATGCGGGCCCCGGCCTCAAGGGCGACGCGGGCCGTGGAGGCCTTGTAGGTGTCGATCGAGATCGGGACCGTCATTCGGGGCGCCACGGCCCGGATCACCGGCAGAACGCGGGCCTGCTCCTCCTCGGCCGGGACGGGAACGTGGCCGGGCCGGGTCGACTCGCCGCCGATATCGAGGATCGCGGCACCCTCGGCCACAAGGCGCTCGGCCTGCGCGACGGCTTCGGCCTCGCCGGTGAACAGGCCGCCATCGGAAAAGGAATCGGGCGTGACGTTGAGGATGCCCATGACCAGCGTGCGCGACCCGAGGCCGGGCAACAGGTCGGACAGGCCGGGGGAGGGGGGCACGGATCGGGTCCCGTTCTCAGGAGCGGTTCGGGACCCGGTGTGATCGAAACAACAGGCCAGCGCAACGCCGACCGTCACCGACGCGTCATCATCCGCGATAGCAGCGGATTTCCGCTTCGGCCTGGGCGCGCCGAAGATCCGCGACCTTGTCGTCGAAGATCTTGGTGGACTTGAACTCGTTCGCCCGGTTGCCGATGCCCTGGCGCATGGACAGGACTGTGCTAGCCTGGACGTACTTGTCGTAGGGCAGGATCGCGGCGAGCTGGTCGAGCGAGCAGGAGCAGCGCTGCATGCTCTCGCGGGTCTGGCCGTTGGCGGCCATGCAGCCGAAGACGTAATCGACCCGCGCATCGGTGGGATAATCGTTCTCGTCCGCCGCCCAACCGGCGACGGCCGAGAGGGACAGGGCGAGGGCGGCCAGCGCGCCGCGTTCAGCCAGCTTTCTGATCATAGCTCAGCTTCTCCTCAAGCAATTCGCCGCCCTCGGCATTCTTCGACTGCGCCTCGATGGAGACGATCTGGCCGGGAACCTCCGGGGACGTGATGAAGGTGTAGGTCATCTTGTCCATGCCGCGCATGCGCTGTTCCATGGCATCCTTGGCGAAGGGCTGGATCTCGACCCGCCAGCCATCAACTTCGCGGCCGCCCACCGTGACCTTGGTCGGCGTCACGGCCGCGCCCTCGCGCAGACCCTTGCGGATCGCGAGCTTCAGGTAACGCGGATTCGCCTCCAGGACCTTCGCCAGCGAGCGCAGATGGTTCTCGAGGAAGAGCGAGACCACTGGGTTGCCGCTCATATCCTCGAAGGGGCCGGCCGGCATCCGGTTCATGCCGGAGAACATCGTCACGCTGATGTCCCGCCCCTCGGGAGTCTTCCCGGGCTCCAGCTTGAGCGTGACCGTATCCGAGAGCGGCGGGCCGAAGGGTCCCTTGGAAATGCCCGAGCGGCGCAGGTAATCGTACGTGATCGTCGAACCGGGGGCGGCGTTCTTCATATGCGGCTGGTCGAACAGAAGATCGGCCGCACTGGGCGGAGCCGCCGCGTTGACCTGGGTGACCGTCCCGGGCTTGGGCGCATCCTCGGCAAGCGCCGGCATAGCGGCCAGCACCAGCGCGACGGCTGTCGTGGCGAGAAGCTTCACGAGTTGACTTCCTCCTTGAACGGCGACCGGACGTTGCTGCCGATCGTCCGATAGACGTAATCCGGCGGGGTCTCGGCCGCCTCCTCGACGGCGAGCGCCCGCACCTTGGCGTGGAGCGGCGAGAGCGAGCAAGCCGGGTCCGTGGCCGCGGCATCTCCGGCGAGCGCCAGGGCCTGGCACCGACAGCCGCCCCAATCCTTCTCCCGCCGGTCGCAGGAGCGACAGGGCTCCTGCATCCAGTCGGTTCCGCGATAGGCGGTGAAGGCCGGGGAGTCCCGCCAGATCTCGCCGAGCGAGTGCTCGGTGACGTGCCAGAATTCGAGGCCCGGGATCGTCTCGGCCGCGTGGCAGGGCAGGACCTTGCCCTGGGGCGTGACGTTCATGAGCTTGCGGCCCCAACCGCCCGCACAGGCCTTCGGGTATTTCGCGTAGTAATCCGGTACGACGAGATCGATGACGAGCTGACCCTTGAGACGTTCGCGCGCGGCCTCGACGATCCGGATTGAGGCATCGACCTGCGCCTTGTCCGGCATCAGGGCGGCGCGGTTGACGTAGGCCCAGCCATAATACTGGGTGTGCGCCACCTCGAGGCGCTTGGCGCCCATCTTCACGGCGAGGTCGATGAAGCCTTCGACCTCGTGAATGTTGCCGCGGTGAATGACGGAGTTCAGCGTCAGCGGCAGACCGAGCTCGACCACCTTGGCGGCGAATTCGAATTTTTGCGGCTGCGCGTTCTTCAGGCCGCCGATCTTCTCGGCATTCTGCGCATCGACGCCCTGCACCGAGAGCTGCACGTGGTCGAGCCCGACGTCGTAGAGCGCCTGGAGCTTGGACAGCGCGCCGCCGACCCCGGAGGTGATCAGGTTCGAGTAGAGCCCGAGATCCGCGCAGGTCTTGGTGATCTCGACGATGTCGTTGCGGGCGGTCGGCTCGCCGCCCGACAGGTGAACGTGAAGCACGCCGAGGCCCGACGCCTCGGTCAGGACGCGCTGCCAGGTCGCCGTGTCGAGCTCGCCGGACCGGCGATCGAGCTCCAGCGGATTCGAGCAATAGGGGCAGCGCAGCGGGCAGCGGTGGGTTAGCTCGGCGAGCAGACCGACCGGCGCCGGCACGTCCGGCCGGTTCGGCGTCAGTGCGTTCATCGCTCCAGGACCCGTTTCTCCGCCAAACCGTCCAGCATCACGAGGATGTCGGCCTCGATGGCGCGCGGGTCGGCCGCATAGGTCCGGCCCAATTCATCGGCGATCGCCGCGACGGTGCGGTTGCCGTCCACCAGCTTGAGCACCGCCACGGCGTTGTCGTCGAGGTCGAAGGTCCGCTCGGGGGCGAGCAGGACGTGTTTGCCGCGGGTCTCGTCGTGGCGCAGGCGGACGCCGCGCGGCAGGCGCGGCCGATCCCCGGCAACCATCTTGCGGACACCGGGCGCCACCTGAGACGCCGGCGCCTCGGCGACCAGCCCGGTCCCCGGCGTCCAGGCGTCCGGCGGGATCATCCCGGGGGCGACATAGGCAAAGTAGAGGGCGTCGAGCTGCGTCCAGAGCACGTTGCACTTGAACGTCAGCGCGGCCATCGCCTGGCGCTGCAGCTCGGGCGTTGTCGCGTGCGTCTTCACGTAGTCGAGGGCGAAGTCGGCGTCGCGCGGCGCCTGGGTGAGGCGCTTGTCGAAATAGGCCAGCGTGTCCTTAGTGATGAAGTCGTAGTTCTTCAGCATTCCGGCGACACGCTCGGAAATGATGGTCGGCGAGAACATTTCTGTCAGCGACGAGGCGATCGCCTCGAGCAGGCTCTTCTCCGCGACGAAGTGAACATAGGCCTCAACGGAGAATTTCGTCGCCGAGAGGATACCCCGGGTCGAGAGGACGTAGTCGCGCTCGAAGCCGACGCCCTCGGCGAGCTTCAGCCAGCGCTCGATCCCGCCGTCGCCCGGATGGTCGCCGTCGTGATCGACGATGCGCTGCCGCCAGATCCGCCGCAGGGACGCGTCGGTCATACGCGCGAGGACGGCGGCGTCCTTCACCGGGATCATTGCCTGGTAGTAGTAGCGGTTCAGTGCCCAGGCCCGGACCTGATCCTTCGAGAGCTTGCCGTCGTGCAGGAGCCGGTGGAACGGATGCAGGTTGTGGTACCGGCGCGCGCCGATGTCGCGGAGCGCCGCCTCCAGCTCGTCCGGGCTCAGGAGGCGCTGGCTGTCAGCGGCATCGGGGGTCGGGAAGACTGCGTTCATGGCGTTTCCGGAATCCGTCCTAGGGTCGCGTTTCCTGTATTCCGATCCCGCCCTAGCTGAGAGCGTCGTCGTCATCCCGAAACCAGTCGCTGCCTCTCGAGACGAGACCCCGGTCGGGTGAATATCCGGGCTTGGTCTCAATATAGTGCCGACCGGGCCCGCACCCAACCGCTGGTCGAATGTGCCTCAGAGGGTGAGGCTCAGCCCATCATGGGCCACTGTCCAACCGGCCGCCTCGACATCGGCCCGTTCCGGCGAGCCCTCGACCAGGACCGGGTTGGTGTTGTTGATGTGGACGAATACCCGACGCCCAATCGCTGTGCCGGCCAGGGCGTCGATCGAACCGTTCGCCCCGCGCATCGGGACATGGCCCATGCGCCAGCCGGTCTTGGTGCCGACACCGGCCCGGATCATGTCGTCATCGTGCAGCACGGTGCCGTCGAACAGCAGGGCGTCGACGCCGGCGATCCGGTCGCGCAGGCCGTCCGTGACCCGGGCGCAACCGGGGATGTAGGCGAGACGACGGCCATTCGCCTCGATCAGGGCGCCCACGGTGGTCTCCGTTTCGGCGCCGATCTCCATGGTCTCGTCTTCGAGCCAGAGCGGCACCTTGCCGGGTACCGGGAACAGCGTGACCGACAGGCCGGGCAGCGGCTCGAAACGCCGGTCCATGGTGACCGCCTGCCGGGCGACGACGCCCTCGGCCATAACGTCGAACACGCGGTTGGCGTTGACGGAATCCAGAATGCCGCGGGTGGCGTAGAGCGAGTAGGGCTGGCCCTCGCGCAGGGTCAGGAGACCTGCCACATGGTCCACGTCCCCGTTGGTCAGGAGGACGGACCGGATCGGCGAGTGCCGCAATCCCTCCTGGGGATGCATCTGGGGATTGTCGAAAAGCTGCTGCCGGATGTCGGGCGACGCGTTGATCAGGAGCCAGTCGGTTCCGTTTGCGGAGACCGCGATGCTCGACTGCGTCCGGGCTCGCACCCGGTCGGGCTCGGACCGCGCCATGGCGCAGATGGGGCAGCGGCAATTCCACTGAGGAAGGCCGCCGCCGGCCGCGGAGCCGAGGATCACGACGCGCATGGTGCGGTTCCCGCGATCCCCGGCTCCTGGAAACTCAGTTGAAGGTGTCGATCTCAGCGGACTCGTAGCTGGTCACTTCCATGCCGACGCAGATCTCGGACACAACGGGGGCAGCCCACTTCATGGTGTTTCTCCTTGGCGGTATCCTCACCAAGCGTCACGGGTTCCTAAGAGGCCCCTAAGACACTGATGGCGCTCTGATTTCCGGCGCGCACTCGATATCGGCGATTCAGCTGCGGTCTTCAAGCACTAACTTGCCGGATCCTCCCAAATTTTTCGTGAGACTCGACCTAAATGCCCGGCGCCGCGCCGGAAACGTTACCGAATTTGACTTAAGTATAGTCGTTCACTGACGGAAGTCGGGACCGCGCAGCTCAAGCATGAAGCCCTTGCCCCGGACGGTGACCAATCCCGGGCCGCCAAAGCGCACGAAGTCGGCCATCTTGGAGCGCAGATAGCCGATATAGACGTCCACCACGTTGAGCGAGAGGCCGCCCTGGCTGGCCCAGAGACGGTCGAAGATGTCGGCCCGGGACACCGGCTTGCCGATGCTCTCCATCAGCATGGCGAGCAGGTCGGCCTCGCGGGGGGTCAGGCGCGCGCTGGCTTCGCCGCAGCTCGCCTGGCGTGTGTCGAGATCGAGCATCAGCCGGCCGGCGGTGATGCGCGAGCGCGGCGCCTCGGCCTGCTCCCGGCGCATCAGATGCGTGCGAAGGCGCGCCACCAGCTCGTCGAACACGAACGGCTTGACGATGTAATCGTCGGCGCCGAGCGCCAGCCCCTCGGCGCGGTCGCGGATCTCGTCGCGGGCGGACAGGAACAGGATCGCGCCCGGGAAGCCACCCTCGCGCAGCGATCGGCAGACATCGTGCCCGGACCCGTCCGGCAGGTTGATGTCGAGCAGGACCGCGCCGGGCGCCGGATCGTGGGCGGCCTTCAGAGCCTCGTCGACGCAGGCGGCGGTGCCGACCTCGAACCCCTCGGCTTCCAGGCCGCGGGCCAGAAGGCCACGGATATCGATATCGTCCTCGACGATCAGGATCCGCGTCATGCGGCCGGCTCCCTCACCTGCGCGTCGCCGGCCGCGTTCCCGACCGTGCCGATCTCCCATGCCGGATCGAGCGCCGGCATGTCCAGGCTGACCCGGGCGCCGCGCCCGTCCGAACCGGCGCCGAGGCGGATGGTGCCGCCATGCTGCTCGACGATCCAGCGCGCCAAGGCGAGCCCGATGCCGAAGCCGGTCTCGTCCGGGCTCGCCCCGGCGCCGCGCCGGAACCGCTCGAACAGCTCGGCCTCGGAGGCGCCGAAACCCGGGCCGTCATCCGTGACGGTGATCCGGGCGCGAGCGCCGGGCTCGGCCGACAGCGCGACCTCGATCCGGGTCAGCCCCTTGGCGTGGCGCAGGGCATTGTCCACCAAGCTCTCGACGGTCTGGCGGAGCCACTCGCGGTCGGCCAGGCACTCGACATCCTGGCTGCCGGGATCAAGACTGAGCTCCACCCGGCGGCGGGCCGCCTCGGAGCCCATGTTGTCGACGGCCTCTGCGAGCACCGAGGCGAGTCCCAGGGGGCGTTTGTCGAACTCGATCTCACCGGATTCGGAGCGGGCGACGCGCAGCAGGTCCTCGACGCGCAGCTTCAGCCGCTGCGCCCGCTTGCGGATCGTCGTGAAGACCGGCCCCGGATCGGCGCCCCGGGACACGCCGCGCAGGGCGAGATCGCATTCGCCCAGGATCACGGTGAGCGGCGTGCGCAGTTCGTGGCTGACATCGGCGAAGAAGCGCCGTCGGGAGCGGTCCACGGCCTCAAGCCGGGCATTGGCCGCGCGCAGATCGGCGGTGCGCGCCGCAACCGTATCCTCCAACGCCGCCCGGTCGGCCGCGACCCGCGATTCACGACGGGCGAGCCGCGCGGCCATGCGGTTGACGTTGGTCATCAGCAGCCCGAGTTCGTCGCGGGTCGCCACAGAGAGGCGCGTGTCGAGGGCGCCGTGACCGATGGCGCTTGCGGCCCGCCGGACCTCCTCGATCCGCGCCAGGGTCGGCCGGGTCACGCCGCGATACAGCACCGCCAGCAGGACCAGGGCGGCCGCGACCGCGGATGCCGCCGCCACGCGCAGCCGTGCCGACAGGGCCCGCGCCTGCTCGGACCCCAGTGCCATGCTGCGCCGCTCGGCCTCGATCAGGAACGAGAGCGGCTGGCCGGTCATCGCCCCGAAGCCGTTGAGCGCGCCCTTGATCGCGTCCTGACGTTTCTCCGGCTCGGTCTGGCGGTTGATCCGGGCCACCTGACGGTCGAGCACGACGCGGGCGGCGCGCAGCTGCGCCATCGGGCGCGTCCGCGCAGCGTATTGCATGCGGTCGGCCGGGTCGTCGCTCGGCGGAAAGCTCTGCGCGAGCGCCTCGTCCACCGTGGTCAGCGCACGGTCGGCATTGTCGCGGGCGATCGCCATCGCCTCGGGCTGACCGTCGGGATTGCCCACGGTCTCGACCGCCGCTAGGCCGAACTGGGTCAGGCGGCCGGACAGCTCGGCGAGCAATTCCAGGCGTCGCTGCGCCTCCAGCGTGCGGTCGACGGTTCGCTCGGCAGCCGCGATCGAGGCCAAGGCCGCGATGGCCGCGAGCATCACGACGACGGCGGTACCGCCGAGCAGCAGCGCGAAGCGGAGCTTCAGCGAACGCATCGGCCCCATCCCGGCGGGAAGCGCCGTGCGCGGTTGCTGCGCGCCGTCACAGATTCTTCGGCAGGCTGCCGCGCGCGGCGCAGCGCCAGCGTTCGACATGCCAATCCGGATGGGCGGCCTGCCAGGTCGCCAGCGCGCTCTGCGAATGGCGCAGGCAGATGAAGGGGGTCGAGCCCTCGTAGGACATCTCGATCCGGTCCTCGCGACAGGTCGAGGGCTGGGCGACGAGGCAGATGGACAGAAGCAGGAGCATGGGCGTCTCCCTCGTGCATCATCCTGATAGACGGTGTCCGTCGCGTGGAAGATGCAGAACCTTGCCGGCCTCGTGCGGGCCGGCTTGGGCAGAGCATATGCCGCGCACGGCCGCTCTGCCCAGAGCGGCGTCAGGACGCGACCCAGATCTCGCCCTTGGCGATCGTGGCGAGGTCGCCGGAATAGCGGCGCAGCGGCCGGCCGAGCAGCGCGGCATGCTCCGCGCTGATACCCGACAGGGATTTCGCCAGGAGCTTCAGGAACACGAGGTCGTGCGTCCCGGTCTCCACGAAGGTCGGCGACAGCCGCCCGTGCGACCCGACCAGCAGGGTCCCGCGGCGCATACCGTAGCCCGGATGGTCGCCCACCGCGAGCGCCGCCAGGGTCCCGGCAATCATCCGCGAGCCGGCATAGGCGCCCGCCCGGCCTGCCAGAAGAAGCCCGCGCCGCATCCGGTCGCCAAGATGGGCCCCGGCCGTCCCGCGGATGATCAGCGTCGCACCGTCGAGACCGGCCTTGGCCGCGTAGACGGCCCCACCGGCATAGTCGCCGGCATCGCCCTCAATCGTGATCGTACCGCCGGTGGCACCGGCACCTGCATAGGGGCCGGCATGGCCGGCCACGGTCAGGCTGCCGCCGGCCATGCCCTCGCCGAGGCGCTGGCCGACATCACCGGTGACGCGGATCGTCCCCTCGGACAGGGAGGCGCCAACGCGGTCGAGGCGCTCATGGCCGCCTTCGATGGTCAGGGTGTCGGAGCCGTCGAGCGCGACCGTGAAGCAATCGCCGAGACGCATACCGGTGCGGGTCGTCCCGACCTCCAGGCGCTCGGCCTCGGCCTGGGACAGGCGGCTGAGCGCCAGCGGGTTGATGTTGAGGAAGTCGAGCCGCTCGGGCGGGGCCGCGCGCAGGGTGAGGGTGCTCAAGGCTCAGCCCTCCGTCTTGGCGTCGTCGCGCGCGAGCAGGTCGCGCAGATGATAATGGTGGCGGCCGAGATTGCCGCCGTAATTTCCGGCCGTGACCGCGATCAGCCCGTGCTTGCCGCCGATCTCGGTGGCGGCGTGGAGGCCGGCGCGCATCGAGTCGGACACGCCCTGCGAGGTCAGGGCGTCGATCACGATCTCCAGCACGACGCCGCAATCGGCGGGAAGCGCCGAGCCGGCCCGGCCCTTCAAGGTCGGGCAATAGGCGTCATTGGTGGAGGCCATCATGCCCTTGGTCCGGCCGCCGACCTTCGAGCCTGAGCGGACGATGCCGCCCGGGAACGGCAGGATCGCGCCGGGAACCGCCTTGGCAGCTTCGACCGCCGCCTCGGCGACGATGAGCGTATCCTTATGCGTCCGCCCGAGGAACAGCAGGTTGCCGCCGCCGACCGCCCCGTCGACGGCCCGGACCGAATCCTCGCAGAGGAACTCGCCGTCCATGACCGGGATGCGCCAGTAGCGCCGGGCCTTGCCGGAGGTATCGGGCAGGCGCTTGGCAATGGCGAAGCCGTCACCGAAATACCGGATCGCGCCACCGAGCTTGATCTTGGTCGGCCCATCCACGCCGGCATAGCAGGCCGTGCCCGGGCAGGTGAGGATACACTGGCCGACGCGCTTGATCAGCTGGTCCTTCAGACCGTTCGGCTCGAAGCCGAACAGCAGGATGCGCACGCCGGGCCGGCCATCCGGAGTCTCCTCCGGCGTCAGCTCGGCATCGATGCCGGCCTCGGCTCCGCAGCCAATCACCGACGTGGCGAAGCCCGTCATGGTGGTGGCCGCGATCATGGCCCATTTGGCGGTGTCGTTGGTGACGATGATGGCGGTCCCGGCAACGTCGAACGCTTCCGCGAAGGTGTCGACGATCGGGATGCCGTTGAGGCTGAGCTCAGACATGGTTGTTTCCGCCACTCGCCTCGCTGATCACGCCCGGCATGGCACGGCCTCGAAGGTGTCCGCATCCGCGTCGAAGGCCGCATCCGGCACCGTGAAGCTGTCGAGCCCCGCGCCGAACCGGTCCGTCAGGTAGGTATCGGCGCGCTTGGCCATCGCCGGATCCGACTCGACCGAGAGCGACAGCGTCCGGCCCGCGCGCCACTCGACCACCTCGCCGTCCTCGACGATCGGCACCCCGTCCTTGAGGACGAGCTTGGCGGCGGTGAACATCGCCGTGCGGTTCGTGTCGTCGCGGTAGACCGCGACGTCGGCGCAGGCGCCCGGCCGCAGATGGCCGCGATCCGCGAGGCCTAAGAGCTTGGCCGGGCCGGACCGGGTCAGTTGGGCGATCTCCGAGAGGGTATATTCCCGCTCCAGGCCGGGAAGGCCGGACCGCTCGCCGACGATGCCCGGCAGCGTCGCGATCTCGCGGTCGCGCTCGGATTTGTCCATCAGCAGATGGATGATCCGCGGATATTGCGTGAACGGGCCGCCGTTGGGGTGGTCGGTGGTGAGGATCGTGCGCTCCGGATCGGTCGAGAGCAGCATGATCTCCAGGCCGATCGCCCATTGTAGCGAGCTGGTCGGGCCGCGCGGCCGGTACAGGAACGGCACGACGCCGCCGCCCTCGGCATCGCCGGCGTTCAGAACCCACTTCTTCGGCTTGGCGCCCTTGCGGCCGGCGAACTGGCGCAGGATGTCGAGCGACACGGTCACCGTCTGGCCGAACACGACCTGCCCGATATCGAGGGTCGCGTTCGGGTTGTCGGCGATGGCCTGCGCGATCCGCTCGGCGGCGGAACGGAAGCCACCACCTTCGGTCGCGCCGTAGGCGTAGAATTGCGCGTGGGCGAAATGGATGCGCCGACCTTCCGCCGCGTCCAGGGTCTCGACGAAGGAATCGTCTGCCCCGGGCAGGCCAAGATTGTTGCAGTGGACGTGCAGCGGGTGTGGGACACCGATTTCCTCGACTGCGTCGAGGAGCGAGCCCATGATCTGCCGGGTCGAGAGACCGTAGACCGGGATCTCGTCGTCCAGCGACAGGCGCAGAGCGCCGTCCTTGAAGGCGGAGGCACCGCCGGCATTGATGCACTTGACCCCGAGGCCGCGCGACGTGGCGACCGAGAGCGCGACGAGGTCGCGCACGGCGTTGCCGCCCTGGCGCTCGCGCAGCAGTTGCAGCAGCTGATCGTCGTTGCCCATCACGGTGAGCGCGCCGCGATCCAGCAGCGGGATGTCGGCGAGTTCGAGCTGGGTTGCCAGCGCGTGGGTCGGCGGCATCGCCGGCTCCACCGCCGTGGTGTAGCCCATCCGCGCGTAGGTCGACCCGATCCAGCCCGCGGCTCCGCCCGCATGGGCGAAGGGATGCCCCTCGGGCGAGGCCTCGCTCACGTAGAGGTCTGGCAGGAGCAGGCGCGAGGTGATCACGTTGCCGCCGGCGATGTGCGAATGCACCTCGACGCCGCCCGCCATCACGACGCAGCCCGACGCGTCGATCACCCGATCGGGCTCCTGGCCCGCCGGCTCGACCACGCGGCCGTCCTCGATCCAGACGTCACCAACGGCATCGCGGGACGCGGTCGGATCGACGACGCGCCCGCCCCGGATCACGCTCAGCATGCGGGCTCACTCCTCGAGGCAGGGCGACCTTCGGCCAGGCGCTCCGTCAGGGCACCCAGCACCGACGCGGCGGACGGCAGGTCCGTCGGCGCCGAGGCCGGCCAATAGGTCAGCGCGGCGCGCTGCTCATTCCATAAGACGCCGCCGAGATCGCGGCCGGGACGCCCGACCGCGATCACCACATCGGCGAGAGAAGCCTCGGCCTCGGCGACCAAGGCTATGGACGGCACCGCAGCCAGCCATTCCGGCCGGTCGAGGGGCAATGCGGCGAGCCAGACGACGGCATCGACCTCGCCAGCGGCAACCTGGCGGGCGACATCGAACCGCCACGGATCATGTTCGGGCACGCGGCGTCCGAAGCCGCTGCGCGGCGCCTGGCCGGTCAACCAAGCGGCCACGGGCACCACGGCGCGGTCCTGATCGGGCCCCGCGACGGCGAGCGTGAAGCAGCGCGTGGTCTCGTTCAGCTCCATGGCGAAGCCCTGAAGCATCTCCACGCCGAGCTCACCGAGTTCGGTGGGATCGTAGAGAAGGACGCCGTATTGTGCGGCAGCGATCCGCGCGACGAGCTCGGCCTGCGGCGTATCACCCGCGAGATGCCCTTTGGCGTAGGCGCGCAGCTCCGCGACCGCCTCAGCCAACCCGCCCGCGGCCGGGCAGGACAGCGAAGCCTTCGAACCCTCCGACCCGGCGCCGAGCGCCAGGAGCGTCCGGTCCGCACCGGCGGCGCGACCCCGCGTGGGCTTTGCCCCCGTCAGGCGCTGCAGGAGCGGCGTATGCCAAGGCGCCGCGCCGACGACCAAGACGGCATCGGCACGGCCGACCGCCTCGGCGGGCGTCGAGGTCATGGCCCCGACCCGGCTCAGCGCGCCGAGCTCGGCATAGGTGCCGACTGCCCCCGCAGTGTCGATCGAGGCGCCGATGCGCCCCGCAAGATCGTAGGCCGCGCGGATCGCGGCGACATCGGCGCTGAGGCCGGCGATCACCGGCGCGCGCGCCTTGGCGAGCAGGGATACGGCCGCCCCGATGGCGGTGTCCGCGTCCGTCGCGCCACCCTTCACCCAGGCTGCCATGCTCCCTCACGCGACGTTATTGTTTGGCTTCGGAGCGGGCGACGGCCGTAAGACCGGACGAAGCGGGTTCACTCCCGAAGGAGAATCCCGCCGGATCGGAATGGCTCGACCGCCCGACTAATCCGGGCGGGCGGCAACTCGGCGCGCCGTCGCTGGCCTAGGTTTGCATTCATCCGCGCCCCGCGGCAAGGGGGGCCCACCGTGGTTCGTCCGATCGGCCGCAAGATCCCGTTGCTTCGGGCGCCCGCCGCATGGGAAAAGCCCGGCGGTTCGGCGGTGGATTGCGAAGGAATGGGCGTGGGCGAGGTCCCCCAGCGGAACACGGCAACCGCTCCGAGCAGCATCGTCCGAGTCGAGGCGCCGGCACGGCTGCATTTCGGGTTCCTCGACCTGCATGGCGGGCTGGGACGACGCTTCGGCAGCATCGGCCTCGCCATCGACGCCCCGTCCGTCGCGCTGACCGCCCGCCATTCCGCGCATCTCTCCGTCACCGGCGCGGAAGCCGAGCGGGTCCGGGGCTACGCCCGCGCCGCGGCGGACCATCTCGGGCAGCCGGACTCTGTCGCGATCGAAGTCGAGCGGACGATCCCGGCCCATGCCGGGTTCGGATCTGGGACCCAGCTGGCCTTGGCCGTGGCGGCCGCCTTGGCACGCCTCAGCCGAGAGACTTTTTCGGCGGCAACTTTTTCCTCGAGCCTCGATCGCGGCAACCGGTCGGGCGTCGGCCTGAGCGCCTTCACGGAAGGCGGTCTGATCGTCGATGGCGGCCGCGGCGGCGACGGCGGCCCGCCGCCGGTGATCGCGCGCCTCTCCTATCCCGAGGCTTGGCGCATCGTCCTCATTCTCGATCAGAGCATGGCCGGCGTGCACGGCACGCGGGAGGTGGAGGCCTTTCGCGACCTGCCGCGCTTCCCGGAGGCGCAGGCGGCGGAGATCTGCCGAATCGTGCTGATGCAGGTGCTGCCGGCGGTCGCGCTCGCGGAACCGCAGGGCTTCGGCGCCGGCATCACCCGGATCCAGGATCTGATCGGCGACCATTTCGCCCCGCATCAGGGCGGTCGCTATGCCAGCGCCGCAGTCGCGCAGGCGCTGGCCCAGGTCGCCGCGCAGGGCGTGCCCGGCTACGGCCAATCCTCCTGGGGGCCGACCGGCTTCGTGCTGATGCCGAGCGAGGCCGAGGCGAGAGCCCTCGTGCAAAGTCTCGACCGCGGCGGGCCGCTGCGCTTTCTCATCGCCCGCGGCCGCAACACCGGCGCATCGATAACCACGGCGGACTGAACTGCCGCCCGCGCACTTGACCGCGGCACCCGCAGCGGGTTTGGACGGTCGGCAGGCGCAGGTTGATGCGCGCCCCACGGGATAGAACGTCATGGCCCGCTCGATCCTCCACATGTTGACGCCGCTCCGGCACATGAGCCCGTTCGACGTGAACATGGCCATCGATGCCGGCTTCGAGACGGTGGTGACCTACACGGAGGTCAGCCTCGCCGACGTCGTCTCGCTGACCCAGGATTCGATCTTCTCGCGCGCACCGGCCGACGGCACCCGCACCGGCATCTTCATCGGCGGCAAGAACGCCGAGGACGCCCTCGACATGGTCGACCGGGCCAAGAAGGCGTTCGTGCCGCCCTTCGTGAACCATGTCTTCGCCGATCCCGCCGGCTCGTTCACCACAGGCGCCGCCATGGTGGCGCAGGTCTCCCGTGCGCTGCGGCAAAAATTCAACACTGACCTGACCGGCAAGCGCATCGTGATCTTCGGCGGCGCCGGCGTCGTGGCCTACGTGGCGGCGGTGATCGGCGCGCTGCAGGGCGCACAGACCGTCCTGGTGGGCCATGACGGCGAGGAGCGGGTCTCGAAGATCGCCTTCACGATGAAATGGCGCTTCGGCATCGAGGTCGGCGCCGTCGACGGCACCACACCAGAGGATCGCCGCCGCGCCATCCGCGACGCCGACGTGATCCTGTCCGCCGGTCCGGCCGGCATCCCGATCCTCTCGGCCGAGGATCTGAAATCCGCTCCGAAGCTGCTGGTCGCCTCCGACGTGAATGCGGTGCCGCCGGCCGGCATCGCCGGGATCGACGTCAACGCCGTCGACGTGCCGCTTCCGGCTGGAAAGGGCGTGGGCATCGGTGCCCTGGCGGTGGGCAACGTGAAATACCAGACGCAGCGCCGCCTGTTCGACCGGATGCTCGCCTCCGACACGCCGCTCTGCCTCGATTTCCGCGACGCCTATACCCTGGCGGTCGATATCGCCGGTTGAGCCAACACGGGCGCATCCCGGCATGTCCGAGGCGATCCTGATCGCCGCGCAGGCCGGGCGCGCCCTCGCCGCGGCGGCTCGGCGCGCGGGCCTTCGTCCCTTCGTGGCCGACCTGTTCGGCGATGCCGATACGCTGGCGCTCAGCGAAGCCTATAGGCCGCTGCCGGGTCGCTTCGGCAGCCGGATCGCCGACGACGCGATGCTCGCGGCGATCGACGACCTGGCGGCTTGCGCCGGATCTCGCCTGGGCATCGTCCTCGGCAGCGGGTTCGAGGACGCACCCGACCTCGTCGCCCGCATCGCGGCGCGCCACCGGCTGATCGGCGCCGACGCGGACGCCGTCGCGGCGCTGAAGGACCCGCTCGGATTCGCCGCCCTGTGCGACCGCTTCCGAATCCCGCATCCGGCGATCGCGACGGGTCCGCTGCCCGATCCGTCCGGCTGGCTGCTCAAGCGGGTCGGCGGCAGCGGCGGCAGCCATATCCGGCCGGCCACGCGCGGCCCCGCGCCGGAGGGCCATTATGTTCAGGCCCGAGCACCCGGCCGGCCCCACGCCCTGAACTTCCTCGCCGACGGGCAGACGATGCAGGTGCTGGCCGTCACCGAGCAATGGTGCGCGCCGTCACCGATCCGGCCCTATCGCTACGGCGGCGCCCTCGTTGGGGCTGATGCGGAGGCCCAGCCTCTTCCCGCACCCTTGCTGCAGGCCGTCGCGGAGGCGGTCGAGAGCCTCATCGCGGCGACGGGGCTGCGCGGGCTCGGCAGCGCCGATTTCCTGGCCGATGAATCCGGCTGGTGGCTCACCGAGATCAACCCGCGGCCCGGCGCGACCCTCGATATCCTGGATCGCCGGAGCACGCCCCTGCTGGCCGCCCATATCGAGGCCAGCCTCGGCGCCATGCCGGTGCTCGGCCCGCAACCGGCGGATGCGGCCGCCGCGCAGATCTGTTACGCGGATCGGGAGCATGCGCCCGTCCCGGATTGTCCGTGGCCGGATCACGTGCGCGACCGCCCGCGCCCCGGCACGGTGGTCCGCCGCGACGCGCCCCTCTGCACGGTGCTTGCCCTAGGGGCCGACCGGCAGGCGGCGCTCGACAGTTTGAAGACGCGGACGGCGCGGCTCCAAGCCGACCTGGCCGCAAAGAAAACGCACCCCGAGGAAACCCTGTGATGAGTGCCAGCCAATCCTATCCCAGCGTCAACGCGCTCACGGCGCCGCTGATCGAGCGGTTCGTGGCCGACGCCGCGACCCTGCGCCTGTCGGTCTCACAGGCGGCGGGCGGTGCCCGGATGGTCGATGCCGGCGCGCAGGCACGGGGCTCGATCGAGGCCGGACGGCGCATCGCCGAGATCTGCCTCGGCGGCCTCGGCACCGTGAGCATCGCCCCGAGCGGCCCGATCGCCTCCTGGCCGTATTCCGTGATCGTCCACGCGGCCGATCCGGTGCTCGCCTGCCTGGGTAGCCAGTATGCCGGCTGGAGCCTCGCCGACGAGGCCGGCGATTCCGGCTTCTTCGCTCTCGGCTCTGGCCCGGGCCGCGCAGTCGCGGCCGTCGAGCATCTGTACGAGGAACTGGGCTACCGGGATTCGGCCACGAAGACCGCCCTGGTCCTCGAAGCGGCGGGCGGACCGCCGGAAAGCGTCGTTGCCAAGGTCGCCGAGGCCACCGGCCTGCGTCCCGAGGACCTGACCTTCATCTTCGCGCCGACGCAGAGCCTCGCCGGCTCGACCCAGGTCGTCGCCCGCGTGCTGGAAGTCGCCCTGCACAAGGCCCACACGGTCGGCTTCGACCTGCACGCGATCGTCGACGGAATCGGCTCGGCGCCGCTCTCGCCGCCGCATCCGGATTTTATCAAGGCGATGGGCCGGACCAACGACGCGATCATCTACGGCGGCCGGGTCCAGCTCTTCGTCGATGCCGACGATGCCGACGCCAAGCAGCTCGCCGAGCAGATCCCGTCCACCACCTCGAGCGATCACGGGGCACCCTTCGCCGAGATCTTCTCGCGCGTGAACGGCGATTTCTACAAGATCGACGGCGCGCTGTTCTCGCCGGCCGAGGCGATCGTCACGTCGGTGCGCACCGGCGCCACCTACCGCGGCGGCCGCCTGGAGCCGACCCTGGTGGAGGCATCGTTCGCGTAACAGCCACAGGACATTCCGGCCTCAGCCCATCACGGTCAGAGGCCGGGACAGGATCCGTCATGGGTCATTTGCGGCGTAGGCACATTCTCCCGCACGGGGGAGGGGACCCGCGCCGCATCGGGCAACACGTGGTCGGTTGGCCCCGATAGACAGGGTGCGTGTCGCGGCCGGCCCGTCACGATACGCCTCGAAACCGCAACGGCTGAAGCCTTCCCCGCACGGAAGGGCCGTCGAGAGTCTTCCATCCATGCGCATCGCCCTGGCGGCCGATAACGGCAATTGGCACAAGGCCCGGCTCCTGGCGGCCCTGCGGGCGCAGGGCGTCGAGCCGGTGCTGTTCTCGCTGGCCGACGTGATCGTGGCCACCGGGGGCGGCGAGCCCCTGCGGGTCCCGGGTTTTGCCGGCTCACTGCCCAGCGGCGTGCTGTTGCGGACCATTGCGGGCGGCACGTTCGAGGCGACCACCATGCGGCTCGGCGTGCTGCACGCCCTGGTCTCGGCAGGCGTCACCGTGTGGAATGCGCCCACCGCCATCGAGCGCTCCGTGGACAAGGCGGCAACCTCCCTGCTGATCGCCCGTGCCGGCCTGCCGACGCCGGAGACCTGGGTTGTCTCGAAGCGCGAGGCCGCCGCTGGGATCGTCGACCAGGAGAGCCGCCCCGGCGCGCCGCTGGTGCTCAAGCCGCTCTTCGGCTCGCAGGGAGAGGGGCTGGCCCTGATCGAGCGGCCCGAGGACCTGCCCGACGAGGACGCAGTGGCGAGGGTCTATTATCTCCAGCGCTACGTGCCCCGGCGCGACGGCCTGTGGCGCGACTACCGCGTCTTCGTTTGTGACGGCAGGGCGATTGCCGGCATGATTCGCGAGGGCGACGGCTGGATCACCAACGTCCATCGCGGCGGCCGTCCGTTGCACTGGGCAATGCCGCCGGCTGCCGCCGAAATGGCGGAGGCCGCAGCAGCGGCGGTCGGGGTCGATTATTCCGGAGTCGACCTGGTCGAAGACGGGGAGGGCGGCTTCTCGATCCTCGAAGTCAATTCCATGCCGGCCTGGTCGGGCCTCCAGACGGTGTGCGAGACCGACATCGCCGCCACCGTGGTTCGGGGTTTTCTCGCCGCCGTCCGGGGCGCCAGCGTTCCGCGGCTCGTGGTGGCATGAGCGCCCTCGACCCAGGGCTGATCGGGACGCTCTACCGCGCCGCCTGCCTGGCAGAACTCGAAGCGCTGAAGCCCGGCAACGTCCACGCCTACGCGGCCGGCCATCGCATGGTGGTGGCGGATTTCGTGACCAGCGCCGATGTCTCGGCCCCGGAACTGGCCCGGGCCAGCACGGGAATCGGCGAACGGGTCCGCGCCGGCGTGGCGGCGACCCTGGCGGCCGTCGGCCAGAACACCAATCTCGGCATTCTACTGCTCTGCGCCCCGCTCGCCGCCGCAGCCGAGCAGGGTCGATCGGTCGCCGCGGTGCTCGACACGCTCGAGGCTGCGGATTCCGAAGCCGTATTCGCGGCGATCCGGCTTGCCAATCCGGGCGGCCTCGGCCGGGCCGAGCGGCACGACGTCACGTCTGACGCCCCGCCCTCCCTGCGCGCGGCTATGGCGGAGGCGGCCGGTCGCGACCGCATCGCGCGCGCCTACGACACCGGCTTCACGGATATCTCCGCGATCGGATTGCCGGCCCTGGCCGAGGCGCGCACCGCCGGCCTCGATCCGACATGGTGCACCACGGCGATCCATCTGGCCTATCTCCGCTCGGTTCCGGACAGCCACATTGCCCGCAAGGCCGGCGCATCGGTCGCCGAGGCCGTGCGCCGGGAGGTTGATACAATGCTGGCTAACCTCAATCTCGCGGACCGGCCGGTGGAAACGCTGCTCGCTCTCGACGCCTCCTTGAAGGCACGTGCCTTGAATCCCGGGACCAGCGCGGATTTCACGGTGGCGACCGTCTTCTGGGAAGCCCTGACGGCGGCCGGCGCCGCCCTCGCGTGAAGCACGGAAAAGTTCCGGCCTTTCGCGGTCCGCCGTCAAAGAAATTCCTCAGGTCCAGGGCCTTGCGCGGGTTGTGAGCCGCAGGGCCGCACTGTAGGGTCCGGCGCGCTGTCCGGCCCAACCGGCTCGGCCCAACCGGCTCGGCCGGAGGATCGGGCGCCGATAACAAGGATGGCTTCCCGGCCGCTGGCATCGCCCGGCGCCGCGGCCCTATTTCGGAATCCAGGGAGAGACACCGAATGGCGAAGATCACCAAGGTTCAGGTTGGCGAAGCCCTCGTCGGCGACGGCAACGAAGTCGCTCACATCGACCTGATCATCGGACCGCGCGGCTCGCCCGCCGAGACGGCTTTCTGCAACGGCCTCGTGAACAACAAGCACGGCTTCACCAGCCTGCTCGCGGTCATCGCGCCGAACCTGCCGTGCAAGCCGAACACCCTGATGTTCAACAAGGTCACCATCAACGACGCCCGTCAGGCCGTCCAGATGTTCGGCCCGGCCCAGCACGGCGTTGCCAAGGCCGTCCAGGACGCCGTTGCCGAAGGCATCATCCCGGCCGATGAGGCCGACGATCTGTTCATCCTGGTCGGTGTGTTCATTCACTGGGAAGCGGCCGACGACGCCAAGATCCAGAAGTACAACTACGAGGCGACCAAGCTCTCGATCCAGCGCGCCGTGAACGGCGAGCCGAAGGCTTCGACCGTCACCGAGCAGCGCAACTCGGCCCAGCATCCCTTCGCCGCCAATTAGATCGGGGACCGTCCTGGGCAGAATGAGCCTCCGCCCGCACCGCGGGGCCTGCTCCAGCGACTGGCTTCGATCTTCTTAGGCCGATAGGAACGACCACCGACGGGACGGCGCAAGCCGTCCCGTTTTTCGTTCTTAAAACACGTTCGAAGCGGAACGCTGCGTGTTCAGCCCGATCTGGCCGTCGGTGCGGTCCGGTTGACGCGCTCGGCGGGACCGCCTAGAGGCTCCCCACCATGCTAAGCTTGTTCCGCACCGGATCGTATTACGCGCCGCTCCCTTAGCGGCGGCCTGCTTGTCATGCACAACCGCTGCGTCGTCGGCGGTTGCTCCTGTTCCTGATCCGCCGACCTCGCGCCTGCCCGAGGTCACCGTGTCAGTCTCCCAAGCCACTCAGCTCCGCCCGGTAATCGGCATCATCGGCTTCGGCGCCTTCGGTCGTCTGATGGCCCGATACCTCGCGCCCCATATGGCATTGCGCGTCTACGACCCGCGCCCGGCCGAGCCCGATATCCAGACCTACGGTGCCGTGCGGACGGACCTGGCGGCGGTGGCTCGTTGCCCGGTCGTCATCCTCGCCGTTCCGGTTTCCAGCCTGGCCGCGGTCGTGTCCACGATAAGCCCGCATCTCCGGCCGGGAACGCTGGTGGTCGATGTTGGCTCGGTGAAGATGGAGCCCGTCGCGATCATGCGGGCGGGGCTACCCCACAGCGTCGAGATCCTCGGCACCCATCCTCTGTTCGGCCCGCAGAGCGCCGCCGACGGGATCGCCGGCCTGAGTATCGCCGTGTGTCCGGTCTCTGGACGGCGTGGGCGGCGTGCAGCCGCTTTCCTTCGGAAAGTGCTGAAGCTGAAAGTGATCGTCACGACGCCGGAAGCCCACGACCGCGAGGCCGCAGCGGTCCAAGGCCTGACCCATCTGATCGCGCGGGTGCTCGTCGCCATGGAACCACTCCCGACGCACATGACGACGCGCAGCTTTTCATTGCTCATGCAGGCGGTGGACATGGTCCGGCATGACGCGCCCGAAGTCTTTGAGGCGATTGAGCGGTCGAACCCGTTCGCCGCCGAGGTCCGCCAGCGCTTCTTCAGCCTCGCCGCTCACGTCGAGGCCGATCTCGCCCGGGACGGCGATCCCGCTGCCGGCGAGTGGCCGGCCACTCGAACCGCCCGGACACAGGCCGGAGCGTGATGAGGGAACCAGGCTGCCCAAAAGAAAAGGGGCCGCCTCGCGGCGACCCCCTTCCTTTGTCCCGACCGGGTGGCTTGGACTTAGAAGTCCATGCCGCCCATGCCGCCGCCGCCCGGCATCGCGGGGGCGCCGCTGTCCTTCTTCGGCGCGTCGGCGACCATCGCCTCGGTGGTCACCAGCAGGCCGGCCACGGAAGCGGCGTCCTGCAGAGCGGTGCGCACCACCTTGGCCGGGTCGACGATGCCGGCCTGGATCATGTCGACATACTCCTCGGTCTGGGCGTTGAAGCCGTAGGTCTCCGAGGAGGTGTTGTCGGTGATCTTGCCGACCACGATCGAGCCCTCGACGCCCGCGTTCTGGGCGATCTGGCGGATCGGGGCCTCAAGGGCCTTAAGGACGATCTTGATGCCGGCCTGGACATCCGGGATGTCGGACTTCAGCTCGGCAACCGCCTTCTTCGCGCGCAGCAGCGCGGTGCCGCCGCCCGGGACGATGCCTTCCTCGACCGCCGCGCGGGTGGCGTTGAGGGCGTCGTCGACGCGGTCCTTCTTCTCCTTGACCTCGACCTCGGTCGCGCCGCCGACGCGGATCACCGCGACGCCGCCCGCGAGCTTGGCCAGACGCTCCTGAAGCTTCTCACGGTCGTAGTCCGAGGTGGTCTCCTCGATCTGCGCCTTGATCTGCGCGATGCGGCCCTCGATGTCGGACTTCTCGCCGACGCCGTCGATGATCGTGGTGTTCTCCTTCTCGATGCGCACGCGCTTGGCGCGGCCGAGCATGGGGAGCGTCACGTTCTCGAGCTTGATGCCCAGATCCTCGGCGATCATCTGGCCCTTGGTCAGGATCGCGATATCCTCGAGCATCGCCTTGCGGCGGTCACCGAAGCCCGGCGCCTTCACGGCCGCGACCTTCAGGCCGCCGCGCAGCTTGTTGACCACGAGGGTCGCCAGGGCCTCGCCCTCGATGTCCTCGGCGATGATCAGCAGCGGCTTGCCGGTCTGGACCACGGCCTCGAGCACCGGCAGCATCGCCTGGAGCGACGACAGCTTCTTCTCGTGGATGAGGATGTAGGGATCCTCGAGCTCGGCGACCATCTTCTCCGCGTTCGTGATGAAGTACGGGGAGAGGTAGCCGCGGTCGAACTGCATGCCCTCGACGACGTCGAGCTCGGTCTCGGCGGTCTTGGCCTCCTCGACGGTGATGACGCCCTCGTTGCCGACCTTCTGCATGGCGTGGGCGATCATCTCGCCGATCTCCTTGTCGCCATTGGCGGAGATCGTGCCGACCTGGGCGACCTCGTCGGAGGTCGAGACCTTCTTGGCGCGGGCGATGATGTCCTTCACCGCAGCGGCGGTGGCGAGGTCGATGCCGCGCTTCAGGTCCATCGGGTTGATGCCGGCGGCGACGTACTTGGCGCCCTCGCGGACGATGGCCTGGGCCAGCACGGTCGCGGTGGTGGTGCCGTCACCCGCGATGTCGTTGGTCTTCGAGGCCACTTCGCGCACCATCTGGGCGCCCATGTTCTCGAACTTGTCGGCGAGCTCGATCTCCTTGGCGACGGTCACGCCGTCCTTGGTGATGCGCGGGGCGCCGAAGCTCTTCTCGATCACGACGTTGCGGCCCTTCGGGCCCAGCGTCACCTTCACCGCGTCGGCGAGGATGTCGACGCCGCGCAGCATCTTATCGCGCGCGTCGGCGGAGAAACGAACGTCTTTCGCTGCCATGGTTTGCCTCTTGTATTTGGGTTGAACCCCAAGGCCTCAGACGGCCTCAAAGGGCGGGGAAAGGCGATCCGATCAGAGAGCGACGACGCCCATGATGTCGGATTCCTTCATGATCAGGAGATCCTGACCGTCGATCTTGACCTCGGTGCCGGACCACTTGCCGAACAGGACGCGGTCGCCGGCCTTGACGTCGAGCGCGTTGACGCGGCCCTGCTCGTCGCGAGCACCGGGGCCGACGGCGACGATCTCGCCTTCCTGCGGCTTCTCCTTGGCGGTGTCCGGAATGATGATGCCGCCCTTGGTCTTCTCCTCGCTCTCGATGCGACGGACGACCACGCGGTCGTGCAGCGGACGGAACTTCATGAGCTGCCCTCTTGCTTCAGGTCTGCAGTTGGCGTTGATGCGGCCTGCGGGACCGCTTCCAAACCCGACTGTTAGCACTCTGTCTTGGCGAGTGCCAATGACGGCGGCGAGATAGCCCTCGCCTGGTTCCGAGTCAAGGCTGTCGCACCTGCGCGCGACGGCGCGATGACGCGACATCAGCCTTCCTTTTCCCACGGACAACGCGCTCTCATGCTGAGCCTGCACGGACCCGACGGCGCGGTTGCGCCGGAACTCGGCGGCCCGATTCCCGGCAACGCCGTCTGGCTCGACCTGAACGATCCGAGCTCCGAGGAAGCCGCCGCCGTCGAGGCGGCGACCGGTCTGCGCGTGCCGTCGCGGGCGGCGCTGTCCGAGGTCGAATCCTCCAGCCGGCTGCGGCGGGTGAAAGGCGGCCTGTCGCTCTCGACGCCGATGATCACCTTCGAGCGCAGCGAGTCGCAGCTGAAGCCGCTCGGCTTCCTCCTATCGAAGGATCACCTCGTCACCATCCGGTTCCACGAGCTGCGCGCGGTGGACTCGGCCCAGAAACGGATCGTCGACGGCGACGGCAGCGTATCCCCGAGCGAGATCTTCCTGGTCATCCTGGAGGAGCTGGTCGACAGCCTGGCAGACGCCCTTGAGGACATGGCCTCGGAACTCGACCAGCTCTCGACGCGCATCTTCGATTTCGACCTGCGTGGCGCGAATCGCCGCCGGATGGAGAGCCCTCCGCCGCGCCGGCGCGACCTGGCGCTGCGGCGGATCCTGCGCGGGATCAGCAACCGCGGAAAGGTCCTGGGGAAGATCCGCGCCAGCTTGCTCGGCCTCGAGCGAATCGTGCCGTTCGTGTCGGCTGCCTGCGATGGGCTCGGGCTGCCGGAGGATGGGCGCTTCGAAACGATTCGGCGGGATATCGAATCCCTCGACGAGTTCGAGACACGGCTCGCCGAGAACGTTCAGTTCCTCCTCGACGCGACGCTCGGGCTCATCAACATCGAGCAGAACAACGTCTTCCGCGTCCTCACCGTCGTTTCGGTTGTGGGCGTACCGCCGACCCTGATCGCCTCGATGTACGGCATGAACTTCAAACACATGCCCGAACTGGACTGGGCCTACGGCTACCCTTACGCGCTCGGCCTGATCCTGTTCAGCGCCCTGGCACCGATCGTGTACTTCCGGATACGCGGATGGTTCTGATATTCGCACCTAAGTTTAGAATGTTTGCCGGAACATCCCTGAAAATCCCGGAATACTGTAAGCACAGGTTTTCAAAAATTCACAAATCTGTCTTGCGCGCCGCAATCTAAACCGGTACCGTTTCTGAATTCGGCAAGTTAGGTCAAAATTAACGTACTATGCGCTAGGTTTCCGCTCGAGAAGCGCGAGCAGTGATATGTTCAAAAAATCGGTTTACAGCGAGTCGCAGGCCAAGCTCGACGCCTTGAATCGGTCGCTGGCCATCATCGAATTCTCGATGGACGGCCAGGTTCTCGATGCCAACGAGAACTTCCTCAGATTGATGAAGTACACCCTGGCGGATGTCCGCGACAAGCACCATCGCATCTTCGTCGACCCGGCCTTTGCCAGGAGCGCGGAATACACGGATTTCTGGGCGAAGTTGAAGGACGGGCAATACGTCACCGGCGAGTTTCTGCGCCTCGACAAGGACGGGTCGGAGGTTTGGCTGGAAGCGACCTACAATCCGGTGCTCGATGCCCGCGGCAAACCGGTGAAGGTGGTCAAGTTCGCCGCCGACATCTCGGCCAAGAAGAATGATATCGACCGCCTGATGTCGATGATCGACAACATGCCGGTTGCGGTCATGACCGCCGATCCGCAAAACGATTTCAAAATAAATTACCTGAACACCACCTCGCGCAAGACGCTGGCCCCCTTGGAGAAATACTTGCCGATCAAGGTCGACGAGATGGTCAACAACTCGTTCGACGTGTTCCACAAGAACCCGCACCACCAGCGCAACATGCTGGCGGATGCGAGCCGGCTGCCGCACCGGACCAAGATCAAGGTCGGCCCGGAGACGCTCGACCTGCAGGTCACCGCCGTCAACGATCGGAAGGGCCGGTATATCGGCCCGATGCTGACCTGGGCAGTCGTGTCCGCGCAGGTGAACATGGCCACCGACGTGAGCCGCGTCGTCGACGCCGTCGGGTCGGCGGTCCGCGACATGCAGCACTCGGCCGAGGGGCTGACGCAGTCGGCGGATTCTGCCCGTCAGAAGGCCTCGTCGGTCGCGTCGAATTCCGAGCAGATGAATGGCGCAATCCAAGAGATCTCCGGCCAGGTCGGTCGGGTCTCGGAGCGCGCTCGGCAGATCGCCATCCAGGCCGAGACCACGGACGCGACGATGCGGCAACTGGCCGAGAACGCCCGCGAGGTCGACGCGGTCGTCAGCATGATCAAGTCGATCGCCGGCCAGACCAACCTGCTGGCGCTGAACGCTACGATCGAGGCGGCCCGTGCCGGTGCCGCCGGGCGGGGCTTCGCCGTGGTCGCCAGCGAGGTCAAGGCTCTGGCCGAACAGACCGCCAAGGCCACGGGGGAGATCACCCAGCAGGTGGCGGCGATCCAGAACGCCACCGGCGAGGCGGTCGGGGCGATCGAGATGATCACCGCCGCCGTGGCCGAACTCTCGACGCTGACCCTGGCGATGGCCAGCGCCGTCGAGGAGCAGGCGGTCTCGACCCACGAGATGTCCGGCAATATCGGCGGGGTCTCGCAGGCCGCCAATGCCACCGGTCAACTGGCTGAGGCCGTCCTGGGCGTCGCCGAGAGCCTGGCCGTCCACTCCTCGGATCTCGCGGAGAGCATCGATCGGTTCATGAAATCCGCCTGAGCCAGCGGACGGGGACAGGCCGCGGCATGAAACCCGCACGCGGCTTCCCCCGTTCCGTGGTTCGACCCGTCCGGACGGAGCTGAACCGATCGCCTACGCCCTGACTAGAACCCTGCGGCCTGCCCTCATCGCCCTCGCGTGCTGCGCGCCGGCTTTCGCCCTCGCTGAACCGGCGCCTCTCGCGCCGCCGGCCGGAAGCGTGTCGATTGCCAGCTTCGCCGCGCGGGGAGCGCAGATCTATACGTGCATCTCCGGGGCGGGGGGCCCGGTCTGGAGCGCCGCCAAGCCCGATGCGGACCTCGTCCAGCCGGATGGGCGCGTGGTCGGGCGCCATTTCGAGGGTCCGACCTGGGAGATCCAGGATGGGTCCCGGGTGGTCGGGTCGGTGATCGACCAGGCCCCGGCGCCACAACCGCACGCCGTCGCCTGGCTCATGCTCTCCGCCCGCGCCGCCGGATCGGGAATGCTCGCGGGGACACGCTACGTGCTGCGCAGCGACACGGATGGCGGGGAGAAGCCGGCGGGCGGCTGCACGCCGGGACAGACGGTGCGCGTGCCCTACACCGCGACCTACACGTTCTATCGCTGAGCGTGCGTCAGTCCCGGGCGAGTTGCGCCCGGCCGATGGCGAAGACCCGTCCGTCCCCGAGCAGATGCGCCGTGAACCCGTTCGGGAAAAGGCCTTCGATCGCCCGGTCGCGGACATTCAGCCCGCCGGCATAGGCACCGAAGGCCGGCATCACGAGGCGGGTGCCGTCGGTGACGAAGCAGCGCCGGCGGACCGCCCGGCCACGCATCGCGACCTTGCCGCAGGGATGGAGATGGCCCGCGATCTCGCCGATCACGGGTTCCGCGCTCGGCTCATGGCGCAGGACAAGGCCGCCGAGGGTCAGCGCGTCGGCATAGCGGCCGCCGACGCCCTCGCTGACAGCGGCATCGTGGTTGCCGGCGATCCAGACCCAGTCCCGTCCCTCCTGCAGAGCCGCCACCATGGCCCGGTCGCCGGGCTCCATCCGCTCCGGCCCGCGGTCGTCGTGGAACGAATCGCCCAGGGCGACCACGCGAGCCGGATCGTGGCGGGTCACAGCCTCGTGCAGACAGGCCAGGGTCTCGCGGGTATCGTAGGGCGGCAGAAACTGGCCGGTGCGGGCTGCGTAGGACGACCCCTTCTCCAGGTGGAGGTCGGAGACGATCAGCGTGCGATGCTCCGGCAGCCATACGCCGCCGCACAGGTCGAGCATCAGGGTCTCGCCCGCCAGCAACAGGGTCGGGTGCTTGTGAGTCTTCTCGAGTCTCAGGCCGGCCGCCAAGATCGCATCCTCGGATTCGTCGGGGGAGGGCGGATCGCCGGTCAGGACAGAGCTTCCTGAAGAAGCTCGGCCTCCGCCTCGGCCAGGATCTCGTCGGCACCCTCGCCGTAGACCCGCTCACGCCCGATCTCGAGCATGACGGATACGGAGAGCGGGGAGACCCGGTCGAGAGCCCTGTGGATGATTCGCCCCTGGATGCGCTCTAGCATCATGCCGAGGCGCCTCACGTCGAGGAGTCCGGTTGCCGCATCCTGCCGCGCAGCCCGGAGCAGGAGGTGGTCGGGCTGGTGCTTGCGCAGCACGTCGTAGATCAGATCGGTGGAGATCGTGACCTGCCGGCCGGACTTCTTCAGGCCCGGATGGTGGCGCTCGATCAGGCCGGCGATCACCGCGCATTGCCGGAAGGTGCGCTTCATCATCGCCGATTCGTCGAGCCACGCTTCCAGGTCGTCACCCAGCATGTCGACCGCGAACAGGTCGCCGATGAAGTCGGGATCGAGCACGGCCCGCTCGGACACGTCCCGGGTGGTCCAGATCGCGATGCCGTAATCGTTCGCCGCGAAGCCGAGGGGGCGCAGCCCGTCGCGCTCCAGCCTGCGGGTGAGCAGCATGCCGAGCGTCTGGTGGGCCAGCCGGCCCTCGAACGGGAAGGCCGTGAGGTAATGGCGCTTGCCCCGGGGAAAGGTCTCGACGAGCAGGTCGCGCTCGCCCGGCAGGACCGAGCGGCGGCGCTGCTGCTGCAGGTACTCGCCGATCTGCTTCGGAAGGCGGTCCCACTCGAACGGGTCGGCGATGATCGCCCGGACCCGCTCGGCCAGGAAGGTCGAGAGCGGAAACTTCGCGCCCGCATAAGAGGGGATCGCCGGATCGGTGCCGAGCGGCGCGCGGGTCACCAGGGCCTCGTCCTCGGCCAGGCCCTCGAACCGCAGGGTCTCGCCGGCGAACAGGAAGGTGTCGCCGATCGTGAGCGTGTCGGCGAACTCGTCCTCGATCTCGCCCAGCACCCGTCCGCCTTTCGGCAGGACCGTACCGGGCTTGCTCCGCAGCGTCCGGCCGAGCCGCACCCGCACCCGCGCCGCCTCGACGATCGTGCCGACATTCATCCGGTAGGCCTGGGCCGTCCGGGCGTCGCGCACCCGCCACAGCCCGTCGGACCCGCGGAGGATCTTGGCGAAGCGCTCGTAGGCCCGCAGAGCGTAGCCGCCGGTGGCCACGTAATCGACGACCTGCTCGAAGGATTCCCAGGTCAGCCCCGCATAGGGCGACGCGGAGACGATCTCCTCGTAGAGACCCAGCGGATCGAAGGCGTCGGCGCAAGCCATGCCGAGCACGTGCTGGGCGAGCACGTCGAGGGCGCCGAGCCGGGCGTCGGGGGTGTCCTGCGCGGCCTCCTCGACGGCGTCGAGGGCCGCCTGGCATTCCAGCATCTCGAAGCGGTTGCCCGGCACCAGATAGGCCTTCGACGGCTCGTCCATCCGGTGGTTGGCCCGGCCGATCCGCTGCATGATCCGGCTCGCACCCTTGGGCGCCCCGACATTGACCACGAGATCGACATCGCCCCAGTCGATGCCGAGATCGAGGGTCGCGGTGCAGACGATCGCCCGCAGCTGGCCCGCGGCCATCGCGGCCTCGACGCGGCGGCGCTGCTGCGCATCGAGCGAGCCGTGGTGGATCGCGATCGGCAGGGCGTCGTCGTTGAGCCGCCAGAGCTCCTGGAACGTGTACTCGGCCTGGAGCCGGGTGTTGACGAAGACCAGCGTGGTGCGGTGCGCGCGGATCAGGTCGTAGATCGCCGGCATCGAATGCCAGGCCGTGTGCCCCGAGATCGGCAGCGACCGCCCGAGATCCAGCATGCGCAGGTCGGCCTTGGCGCCGCCCCGGACAGTGACGAGGTCGGCCATGGCGGGCGGCGAATCCGCGCGCTGCGGCACCAGATACTTGCGCAGCTCGTCCGGCTCACGGACCGTCGCGGACAAGCCGATCGCCGCCAGGTCCGGGCTGAGGCGGTGCAGCCGGGCAAGCGCCAGGGCCAGCAGGTCGCCGCGCTTCGAGGTCACGAGGGCGTGCAGCTCGTCGAGGATCACGCAGCGCAGCCCGGAGAAGAACTTGGCGGCGTCGCGATGGGCGATCAGCAGGGCGAGCTGCTCGGGCGTCGTGAGCAGGATGTCAGGCGGACGGCTGATCTGCCGGGTGCGCTTGTGCGCGGGCGTATCGCCGGTCCGAGTCTCGACCCGCACCGGCAGCGCCATCTCGGCGATCGGCGTGTCGAGGTTGCGGGCGATGTCGACCGCGAGCGCCTTCAGCGGCGAGACGTAGAGGGTGTGCAGCCCTTTCGCGGCCTTGGGCTCGGGTTTGCCGGCGGCCCGTTCCGAGAGGGCGACGAGGCTCGGCAGAAACCCCGCCAGCGTCTTGCCGGCCCCCGTCGGTGCCACCAGGAGGGCCGAGCGGCCCGCCCGGGCGATCCGCAACAGGTCGAGCTGGTGCGACCGGGGCGTCCAGCCACGCGCCGCGAACCACGCCCGGAAGGCCGGCGGCAGGATCTCTTGGGCGTCGCTCAGGCCAGGGCCATCAGGAAGCGGTCGATCAGCTCGAGGGCGCGCTCGCTCATCGCACCCGGGTAGCGGGCGAAGACGTGGCAGCCGCCGGAATAGATCGCGGTGTGGCCACCATTGCCGGCCGCCGCCCAGCGGGCCGACATGTACAGCGTGTCGTCGAGGAGCGGATCGGCGGTGCCGATGGTGAACAGGGCCGGCGGCAGGCCCTCCAGATCGGCATAGATCGGCGACACGTCGGGCCGGCGCCGGTCGATCCCCTCGCGGACGTAGCCATCGGCGAATTTGGTCAGATCGAGGGTATTCACGACGAGGCGCTCGTCGCCCCAGTTGCGCACCGACGGGGTCAGGCCGAGGTCGTAGAACCCGGCATTGAGGTTGGCGCCTCGGAACGCGCGCGACTGGTCATGCAGGTCGCGCAGGCGCAGCAGCACCATCACGGCAAGGTGGGCGCCGACCGATTCGCCACCGATCGTCAGCGCATGAATCCCGAACTCGGCCCGGCCCGGCCCGGCGAGCCACAGGGCCGCGGCCTCGCAGTCGAGCAGGGCAGCGGGGTAGGGATGTTCGGGGGCGAGCCGGTACTCCACCGACAGCACGACGAAGCCGCAGGCATCGGCGATGCGCTCGAGCCACGGATCCTGCTCATCGGCGGCGCCCCAGACCCAGCCGCCCCGGTGAATGTGGAGATAGGCGCCGCGCAGCTTCGCCGGGGCCCTCGGGCGGATGACCCGGAGCTTGAGCGGGCCGGCGGGCCCCTCAATGGTCAGCCACTCGGCTCGGGCGCTGTGCGGCATCGCGGGCGCAGCCTTGGTGCCGGCGCGGCGGCGGGCACGCACTTCCTCGATGGGCAGCGACCAGGGGTCGGGCAGGGCGGCATGAGCCGCGACGATCTCGGCATTCAGCCGAAGCGTCTCCGGATCGATCGTCGCCGGGTCGAACAGGGCGTGGTCGATCATGCTGGGTCTCGTCCCGTCGGCTTTGTCCCGCGGCCATTCCCGGCATCTTGGCGGGACGGGTCTCGCTTGCCATCTCGGGTCCGTGGGTGAAACCCGCTAACGCCTGATCCGGGATCCGGTTTCGACGCGGTGTGGTGTGCCGGCCACGGTTCCGCCCGCTTCGTCGCCGATCCGGGTGCCCCTGGCTTCATGAGGACGCGATGCTCGTCGATCACGACCGGCGCCGGCACGGTGCCCCGCCGCCGAACGGCACCTATGACGCGGAAACCTACCCGCCGCGGGCCTCCGCGCTGCGCCGATTCCTCGGCGGCTCGCCCGCCGGCGTGTTCCTGCGCCTGCTGTTCCTGTCGATGCTGGTCGGCGCCGGCATGTCGCTGCTCGGCCTCACGCCGGGCCGGCTGTTCTGGCGGATCTACGATTCGGCCCAGGCGCTGCTCGAGATCGGCCTCGCCTCCCTTCACGATTTCGGCGGCTGGATCGTCGCCGGAGCCGTCGTGGTCATCCCGCTCTGGCTGATCTCGAGGCTGTTCGCGACGGCGCGCTGAGCGCATCGCAAATCGTCCGCGTCGGCTAAGGTTGCGGCATGACGCATCCGCCTGCCGCCGCCCGGGTCCTGCCGACGCACCGTCGCGTGCTGGCCCTGGCCCTGCCGATGACGCTCGCCAACGTCACGACGCCGATGCTGGGCTTCGTCGGCGCGGCGGTAATCGGGCGGCTCGGCGACGCAGCCCTGCTCGGCGCGGTGGCTTTGGGCGCCGTGATCTTCGACGCGATCTTCTGGTCCTTCGGGGCTCTGCGTATGGCCACTGCAGGGCTGACCGCCCAGGCGGTCGGCGCGCGCGACGGCGCCGAGGTCGACCGCATCCTGGCCCGGGCGATCATGGCGGCCGCCCTGATCGGCCTGAGCTTGGTCGCGCTGCAATGGCCGATCGCACAGGCGGCCTTCGCGGTGAGCGGCGCGAGCGAGGCGGTGATCGCGGGCCTCGCCACCTATTTCCACATCCGCATCCTGTCCGCCCCGTTCGTGCTGGCGAGCTACGGCGTGCTCGGCTCAGTGCTGGGGCGCGGGCGGACCGATCTCGGTCTGCTGCTGCAGGTGGCGATCAACTTGGTCAATGTCGGGCTGACCCTCGCCTTCGTCCTCGGCCTCGGCATGGGGCTCGCCGGCGCCGCGCTGGCGGCTCTCTGCGCGGAGGCGGCCGGGCTGGCGCTCGGGCTGGTCGTGCTGGCGCGGCTGGGCTCGCGGCCGTTCCGGGTGCCTTTGCGCGATCTGCGAGATGCCAAGGCCCTGAGCCGGACGCTGAGCGTCAATCTCGACGTGATCCTGCGCACCCTGGCGTTGATCACCGCCATCGTGTTGTTTTCAGCGCTGGGCGCCCGGCAGGGCGACGTGGTGCTGGCGGCCAATTCCGTCCTGTGGAATCTGTTCATGATCGGCGGGTTCTTCCTCGATGGCTTCGCCACCGCGGCCGAGACCCTGTGTGGTCAGGCGGTGGGCGCGCGCGACGCGGAAGCGTTCCGGCGGGCGTCAGCCTTGAGCTTGCGCTGGTGCCTGGCGTTCGGAATCGCGGTCGGCCTGCTCGCCTTCCTGGGCGGCCCGGCCTTCATCGACTTCGTCACCACGAGCGCGCCGGTGCGCGAAACCGCGCGGGCCTATCTGCCGCTCGCCGCCCTGGCGCCGCTCGCCGCGGCGGCACCCTTCGCCTATGACGGGATCTATATCGGCGCCACTTGGACCCGGGCGATGCGCAATCTCATGTTGGGCGCGCTGGCGATCTACGGCGCGGTCCTGGCGATGGTCCTGGCCCTGGGCCTCGGCAATACCGGGCTGTGGCTGGCCTTCGTGGCCTTCCTGGGGGCGCGGGGCCTGTTTCAGGCCGTCGCGTTCCCGGGGCTGATGCGCGAAACGTTTCGCGGGCCGCGGCCCTCCGCCGCCGGAAAAACCGCGCCCGACTTCGCGTAGCCTTGGCGGGCCGGCATTTGCGGCGTCTCTTTGCCGAAGTGGCAGCCTTGCCACGAATGCGTTGCCGGCTTTCGGTCAGTGCGGATCCTTCCAGGCCGTGGCGGCCGGCGGCGCGGCTCGGGCGACCGGCGCGGCGGCGCGCGGCAGCTCGGCCTCGGCCCGCCGCTGCGGCGCCCGGCGGACGCTGCCGGCGCGCCGGACCCGGCGCACATGGCGCCGTCCGCGCTCGCTGGAATTGCCGACGAACCCGCCGACCACGGCGCCCGCGACTGCCCCGATCGGACCCGCCACCAGGGCGCCCGCAACTGCGCCGGAGCCGACCCCCAGGGTCGTCCGGCTCTGGGCATGGGCGGGATCGGCGGCCCCGACCAGGGTCAGGCCGGCCAGGATGTAGACAGTCGTGAAAGCGCGCATGAGACCGGATCCCGGGATCCAAGGATTGGACAGAGCTGGCCTTTAGCCGTGAGAACATGACCAAAGCACGGCTCGATACAGTCGCCCGCCGGACAGTATCAAACGCCGCACGGACTCACCGATCCCGCGCAAGCCGATGTGGCGCGCGGGACGTTCTGCTCTAGGGTGCACCGCAACGAAGACCGGCCGAGGAGCGGCCGCAGGAGGGAGATGCCCATGGCCACGACGACGGACCTGCGCCTGCGCCGGAGCGTGCTCTACATGCCCGGCTCGAACCAGCGGGCGCTCGACAAGGCCAAGACCCTGCCGGTGGACAGCATCATCCTCGATCTCGAGGACGCGGTCGGCCCGGAGGAGAAGGAGATCGCGCGCGACCAGGTCTGCGCCGCGGTCAAGAGCGGGGAATACGGCAGCCGCGAGCTGGTGATCCGGGTCAACGCTCCCCAGACCCCCTGGGGCGAGGCCGACCTGCACGCCGCCATCGAGGCCAAGCCCGACGCGATCCTGATGCCGAAGGTGTCGTCCTCGGCTGTGTTGGAGAGCATCGCGGACCGGCTCGAATCCCTCGACGCCCCCGAGGGCATCGCGGTCTGGGCGATGATCGAGACCCCGGCCTCGATCCTCAACATCCAGGAGATTGCCCGGGCCAAGCGCGACCCGCGCAACCGCCTGACCTGCCTGGTGCTCGGCACCAACGACCTGGCCAAGGACACCTGGGCCAAGATCGTCCCCGGCCGTGTGCCGATGCTGCCCTGGATGATGATGGCGCTGGCGGCCGCCCGGGCCGAAGGCCTGGCGATCCTCGACGGCGTCTACAACGACATCGCCGACACCGAGGGCTGCCGGGACGAGTGCCGCCAGGCCCGCGACCTCGGCTTCGACGGCAAGACCCTGATTCACCCGACCCAGCTCGAGCCGGCCAATGCCTCGTTCGCGCCGACCGAGGAGGAGGTGCGCCGGGCCAAGCTGGTGATCGAGGCGTTCGAGCGCCCGGAATACGCCAAGCGCGGCGCGATCAAGCTCGAAGGCCGCCTCTACGAGCGCCAGCACCTCGGCGTGAACCGCCGCGCCGTCACCTGGGCGGAGGCGATCAAGGCGAAGGGATTCTGAGACTTCGCTCCAGCCCGCATCCTCCGGTGCGCGCGCAAAGCGGCCTACAGGACGCTTCCGGAGGTTGCGCGGCCGGGGGCGACGCGCTCTCCGCAGCCTTGCGGTGACAGAGGCGGGGGTCTCATGTCCTCCAGCCGGAAGGCTTCGTCTCCTTCCGGTGAGGCTGGACCGAAGTCGTCACGCACCGTCGTCCCGAGGCCGCGCAGCGGAGCTCGGGATCCAGAGCCGCCGACGTACAAAGCCCTTGCACCGGCACCGTTTCCGGATTTGCGCGTCCAGCGGCCCGTTCGGGTCCGGGCTCGCCTGCGGCGTCCCGAATGACGGCGCGGGTTTCCGGGTATCAAGCTCCGAGATAAATCGTCCGACCTGTGTCGCCCGTCGCCGCGAAGGGCGTGGAAACGGTTTGCCGCGGAAGGCGCCTACGACGGCGGGTGCGGGTGGGCCGACCTGACGGTCGAGCCGCCAGGCCTAAGCGGGCTCGCGGTCCCGGACATAATCCCAGACCTTGGAGATGACGACCGATCCCTCGCCCACCGAGGACGCGACGCGCTTGACGGAATGGGCGCGCACGTCGCCGACCGCGAAGATGCCCGGCTGCGAGGTGGCGTAGGGCGAGCCAGCGCCGATCGCTTCCCCGGTCAGGACGAAGCCGTTGCGATCGAGTTCGACGAGGCCGGACAGCCAGCCGGTATTGGGTGCCGCTCCCACCATGACGAACACGGCGCAGGTCGGGATCGTCCGGACCGTCCCGTCCGCGATGGTGCGGATGGTCACGGCCTCGAGCGCGTCGTCCCCGTGCAGCGCGCTGAGTTCGGCGCCGTACTCGATGGTGATCGCCGGATCCGCTTCCAGACGGCTCGACAGGTAGCGCGACATCGAGGTCGCCAGCGACGGCCCGCGGACCAGAAGCCGGACATGCCGGGCGGAGCGGCTGAGGAACATCGCCGCCTGCCCGGCGGAATTGCCGCCGCCGACGATGATGGTCTCGGTGTTCTTGCAATAGCGGGCCTCGATTTCGGTGGCCGCGTAATAGACGCCGGCCCCCTCGAAGGCCTCCAGGCGGTCGATCGGCAGGCGCCGGTACTGAACCCCAGTGGCGACGACGACCGCCTGTCCCCGGACGCGCTGAGCGTTGTCGAAGGTCGCGCAATACGCGCCGTCTTCGAGCCGCTCCAGCTTCACCACCCGCCGGGGCATGGCAAACCGCGTGCCGAACTTCACGGCCTGGACTTCGCCGCGCCAGATCAGATCGGCCCCGGAGATCCCGGTCGGGAACCCCATGTAGTTCTCGATCCGGCTCGATGTGCCGGCCTGTCCGCCGATTGCGATATCCTCGACCACCAGGGCGTGCAGGCCTTCGGCGCCGGCATAGACGCCAGCGGCCACGCCGGCCGGGCCGCCGCCGACGATCAGAACGTCGAAAGCCTCGTCGTCCATGAGGTTGTAGTTGAGGCCGAAGAGCTGTGCGACCTTGTCGGGCGTCGGATCCGTCACGACGTTGTTCCGGCCGAAGACCACGGCGGGCCGGTCGGCGGGAACCGAGCAGCTCCTGGCGACGGACGCCGCCTCGGGGCTGCCGAGCGCGTAGGACCGGTAGGGCAGGCGGTTGCGGCTCGCGAATTCTGCGATCCGCCGGACGGCCCGGTCGTCATCCTCGCCGATCAGCACGAGGGTGCCGTCGCGTGAATCGAGCTGGCGCCGCCGCCGCGCCGCCAGGACGGTGATGACGATGTCCGACATTTCGGGGATCTCGGCCATCAGCCGCAGCATCGCGGTGCGCGGCACTTCGATCACGTTGGTGTCGGTGACCGCGCGCATCGGCATCGACCAGCTGCCGCCGTTCAGGAACGCGATCTCGCCCATGAACTGCGTCGGCCCGAGGGTGGAGGGCAGGTGCCGCTCGTCCGTGAACGGGTTCACCACCTCGACCTCGCCGTCCTCGACATAGACGAAGCGGTCCGCCGGCTCGCCGGGCCGCGCCAGGAAGGTCCCGGCCGGGTAAAGCCGCGGAACGCCCGCGGCCCGGATCGCGGCGACATGCGAGGCCGCCAGGGGAACGCGCTGCATCACGCGCAGATCAGGGCCGATCGTTTCCATGTCCTGCCCCTTTCACACAGCGGCATAGGCGGATTGGCATCGCGGGCCTGCGACACAGCCGGCATCCGGATGCCCGGCCGAGGTGCAACGAAGGATTGTTCAAGGTCAAGCTTGGCTCGCGTCCTGGCTGGTGGCGCGCAGCGCTGGGTCGCCTCCCGAGAGCGGGGATGCCTATGGGGGCATTCGGTTCTGCGCCGGACCTGGGCTTAAGACCCTCCCGCCTTGCTCTGGCGAATACGGGCGTCCAGTGTAATGCTTCGGCGGCATTCAATATTCGCACCCATCTCGACTGATCGGTCCGAGAATGAGACGATATTCGACGGGCCGCATCGGATGCCGTTCGATTCGCGGATCTTGGGCGCGCCCCTGAAAACCCAGGGAGGCACGATGAGCAGCGCGAATCCAGAGATGCCGGCCGCGGCCCCGGTGAAGGGCGGGGTCGTCCCCTACCTGACGGTGGACGGCGCCATGAAGGCGGCCGAGTTCTACGTCCGCGCCTTCGGGGCCGAGATCGTCTCCGCAATGCCCGTCGACGATCAGGGCCGCACCATGCACGTCCATCTCCACGTAAACGGCTCGTCGCTGATGCTGAGTGATGCCTTTCCTGAGCACGGCCATCCCCTGCAGGCACCGCAGGCCTTCTCCCTGATGCTCATGGTCGAGGGCATCGACGCGCGCTACGCCCAGGCCGTCGCGGCGGGCGCGACCGCCCTGATGGAGCCGGCCGAGATGTTCTGGGGCGACCGCTACGGCCAGCTGCGCGATCCGTTCGGGATCGTCTGGGCGATGAATCAGGGGAAGCGCTGAGCCCCCCGTCATCCAGAAGCCGAACGCGCGGCCAACCCTTAGCGCCGCGCCGATCCGATCCGCCCGGGAAATGCCGCCATGCCGACGATCAGCACCTGTCTATGGTTCGCCCACGACGCCGAGGCGGCGGCGCGGTTCTACGTGTCGCTGGTGCCGGACTCGAGCCTCGGCCCGATCCTGCGGGCGCCGGGCCCCTGGCCCGGGGGCGAGCCCGGCGCCGCGATCCTGGTGGCGTTCACGCTGGGCGGCCAAAGCTTCCAGGCCCTGAATGGCGGGATCCCGGCCGCGTACGGGACCGCCGCGTCGATCTCCGTCTCCTGTGCGGATCAGGCCGAGGTCGACCGCCTCTGGGGCGCCCTTACCGCGGCGGGCGGCGCGGAGATGATGTGCGGCTGGTTGCGCGACCGCTGGGGCGTGCCCTGGCAGATCGTGCCGGAAACCCTGCCGCGCCTCCTCGCCGATCCCGATCCGGCGGTGGCAGCTCGGGTCTTCGCGGCCATGCAGGCGATGGTGAAGCTCGACGTCGCCGCCCTGGAGTCGGCGGCTGTCGGCCGGTGAAGTCCCGGATCAGGCGCTACGCCGCTAGGTCGTAGCGCGTCCGCTGGGTGCGCGCATCGCGGGCGGTCACAGTGACGTGGCCGTCCTCCTCCAGTGTGGAGAGTGCGCGCAGCACCAGGGCGTGCTCCACCCCGAAGCTGCGTGCGAAGGCCCGACTGTCGCCCGGCAGGCCGAGATCCAGGGCAGCCAGCAATCCCGCTTCCAGCGCGTCCATCCCGGGCTGGGCCGCGGTCCGGCGGTCGAGGGCGGCGACGAACGCCGCCTCGTCGAGATCGCGGCCCATGCGGCTCAGGCCGCCGCCCGGGCTTCCAGGGTAACGAGCACCGACTTCGAGGTCGGCGTGTCGCTCTTCTCACCGAAGGTCGAGAGCGGCACCAGCACGTTCAGCTCCGGGTAGTAGCCCGCCACGGCGCCCCGGGGCATATCGAACGGCACCAGCCGGAAATCCTCGGCCCGCCGGGTCACCCCGTCGGCGTGGAGCCCGACGATGTCGACGCGCTCGCCGATCCGGTCGCGGATCTCGGCGAGGTCGTCCGGATGGGCGAACAGCACCTTCCGCTCGCCGTAGACGCCGCGGTAGCGGTCATCGAGCCCGTAGATCGTGGTGTTGTACTGGTCGTGGCTGCGGAAGGTCTGCAGCACGAACGTGTTCTGCGACTTCTTCGCAACCTGGTGCTCAGTCTCGGCCGGCAAAGCGTCGGCGGAGAAGTTGGCCCGGCCGGAGGCGGTCTCGAACACCCGCTCGGCGGCGAGGTTGCGCAGCATGAAGCCGCGCGGCTTGCGCACCCGCGTGTTGTACTCCGAAAAGCCCGGGATCGTCGCGGCTATGGCCTCACGGATGCGGTCGTAATCGGCCGAGAGCCCGGCCCAGTCGATCGCGGCCGAGCCGACCGTGGCCTCGGCGATGCCGGCGATGATCGCGATCTCCGAGCGCAGCTCCTTCGAGGCCGGCTTGTTGATGCCGCCCGAGCCGTGGACCATGCTCATCGAATCCTCGACGGTCACGATCTGGGTCTTGCCGGACGCGCTCCGGTCGATCTCGGTGCGACCTAGGCAGGGCAGCAGGTAGCCTATCGCGCCCGGCACCAGGTGGGCGTGGTTGAGCTTGGTCGCGATATGGACGGTTAGGCGGCAGGAGGCGAGCGCCTGGGCCACCACCGGGGTATCCGGCGTCGCCCGCAGGAAGTTGCCGCCCAGACCGATGAAGGCCTTCGACCTGCCGTCGCGCATCGCCCGGATCGCCGCCAGGACGTTGTGGCCGTGCTTGCGCGGCATGGCGAGGCCGAAATGCCGCTCCAGCGATTCGAGAAAGGCCACCGAGGGGCGCTCGTTGATGCCGACCGTGCGGTCGCCCTGCACGTTGGAATGGCCGCGCACCGGGCACAGGCCGGCGCCGGGCCGGCCGATATGGCCGCGCAGGAACAGTAGGTTGGCGATCTCGCGCACGGTCGCCACCGAATGGCGGTGCTGGGTCACGCCCATAGCCCAGGTTGCGATCACCCGCTGCGCGCCGAGATAGACATCAGCCATGGCGGAGATGTCGTCGTAGGTCAGGCCCGATTGGTCGAGGATCGCGTCCCAGCTCGTGGCCTCCACGACGGCGCGATAGGCGTCGAGCCCGGCGGTGTGGTGCTCCAGGAAGGCGCGGTCGAGCAGCGAGGGCCGGCCCGAGGCTAGCGCCTCGGCGTCCCGGGCGAACACGATCTTGGCAATGCCCCGGAAGGCCGCCATGTCGCCACCGGAGCGCGGCTGGAGATAGTGGCTGGCGATCGGCTGGCTGGAGCCGCGCAGCATCTCCACGGTGTTCTGCGGGTCGGCGAAACGCTCGAGCCCACGCTCGCGCACGGGGTTGAGCACGACGACCTTGGCGCCGCGCTCGGCCGCCCGACGCAGGTCGCCGAGCATGCGCGGGTGGTTGGTGCCGGGATTCTGGCCGACGCAGAAGATCGCATCCGCCTTCTCGAAATCCTCCAGCAGGACCGTGCCCTTGCCGATACCGATGGCGTCGATCAGCGCGACGCCGCTGGCCTCGTGGCACATGTTCGAACAGTCGGGGAAGTTGTTGGTCCCGTAGGCGCGGGCGAACAGCTGGTAGAGATAGGCGGCCTCATTCGAGGCGCGGCCGGAGGTGTAGAACTCGGCCTGGTCGGGATGGTCGAGGCCGCGCAAGGTCGCGCCGATCTCCGCGAAGGCCTCGTCCCAGCTCACCGGCAGGTAGCGGTCGCTCGCCGCATCGTAGCGCATCGGGTGCGTGAGGCGGCCCTCGCCCTCCAAGGCGAAGTCGCTCCAGGTGCGCAGCTCGGCCAGCGTGTGGCGGGCGAAGAAGGACGGTTTCGTGCGCTTGTCGGTGGCCTCCCAGGAGACCGCCTTCACGCCGTTCTCGCAGAACTCAAAAGACGAGCCGTGCTCCGGATCGCCCCAGGCGCAGCCCGGGCAGTCGAACCCGTCCGGCTGGTTCGCCTTCAGCAAGGCGCGCGCGCCCGATAGCGGCGCGCGGGAGCCGAGCAGATGCTTGCCGCAACTCTTCAGAGCGCCCCAGCCGCCGGCGGCGGATGAGCGCTTCGGAGCCCCGTCAGGCTGGGCCATGGATTGTCCTGGATGCTCTATGAACGCGAGACTGGCTCGCAATTTCGCAACCGCGAGATAAGCGGCACAGGACAGGTGTCACAATGCCAGGCGCGCGCAGGCCCCTCATGCATGGGGCACAGGCTAAGTCACCGCTTGGCAAAGCCTTTCTAAACTAGCGGGCCGGACGCTCTGCGGCCGTTCGATCCCGCCCCGTCCTTGCGAGCGCAGCGAAGCGATCCAGGGCGGCACGCGAGCGCCGAACCGTGCGGATCCCTCGGTTGCTTCGCTGCGCTCGCAAGGACGGTGGCCAATTGGAAAACGGGATCGAACGGCACTCACTCCGCGCGGGCCAGCGCCTCCGCGCCGCGGCCGACGACCTGTCGGAGGGCGGAGACGCCCTCTGCCGCCATCCGCTTCAGCAGGCCGGCCTTGATGCGATCCACCAGCGCTGGCCCGTCATAGACCAGGGCCGAGTAGAGCTGGACCAGGCTCGCCCCGGCCTCGATCTTGGTCCAGGCGGCCTCGGCGGAATCGATGCCGCCGACGCCGATGAGCGGCAGCCTGTCGCCCACCCGGAGCCGGGTCTGCGCCAGCATCCGGGTCGCCGGGCCGAAGAGCGGCCGGCCGGAGAGGCCGCCGGTCTCGCGGGCCAGGCTCTTCTCGGCCAGGCTGCCGGGCCGCGCCACTGTGGTGTTCGAGACCACCAGCGCCTGGACGCCGCGCTTCAGCGCCGTGGCGCAGAGCGCGTCGAGGGCGTCGAGAGCCATGTCGGGGGCGATCTTGAGAAGCACCGCGGCCTTGGCACCGGCCGCATCGCGCGCCTCGACGGTGCGGCCAAGCAACGCGTCGAGAAAGGCTTCGCCCTGCAGGTCGCGCAAGCCCGGCGTGTTGGGCGAGGAGACGTTGACCGTGACGAAATCGACCAGCGGCGCGAGGGTCCTGGTACAGATGACGTAATCGGCCAGGCGGTCGGTCGAGTCCTTGTTGGCCCCGATATTGACCCCGACGATTCCAGGCCGGCCGGCCCGAGCGCGCAGCCGTCCGGCCACCACCGCCAGCCCCTCGCTGTTGAGGCCGTAGCGGTTGATCACCGCCCGGTCGGCGGGGAGGCGGAACGCCCGCGGCTGCGGATTGCCCGGCTGCGGCTGCGGCACCACGCCGCCGACCTCGACGAAGCCGAAGCCAAGGCCGAGCATCGCGTCCGGCACGCGGGCGCCCTTGTCGAAGCCGGCCGCCAGACCGACCGGGTTGGGGAAGCGGCGCCCGAGCAGGTCGACGGCCAACCGTGGATCGTCAGCGGCCGGCTGGCCGGGGGGCATCAGCGACAGGGCGCGCAGGGTGAGGTCATGCGCGCGCTCGGCATCGAGCCGGTGCAGTAGCGGGCGGACCAGCGGGAAGGCGGCGGCAATCATGCGCGCGGCATCCCGGCCGGCAAGACATGCCGCCCATCCTGGTCCAGGGGCAGCTCCTCGACCGACGCGACCGCGGAGAACGGCAGGTCGCCATAGAGATGGGGGAACAGCGCACCGCCGCGCGACGGCTCGTATCGCAGGGCGGCGCCCAGCCTGTCGGCCTCCACCGCGATCAGCAGCAAGTCGCCCTGGCCGGCGAAGTGGCGGGCCGCCGTCTCGGCGGTCTGCTCGGCGGTGGAGAAATGGATGAAACCGTCCGCCCGATCGACGGGCGCCCCGGTGAACCGCCCCACCGCCTCGGCCTCGCGCCACAGCGTACGCGGGCAGATCTTGTAGATGAGCGGCATCGTCATTCCCCGGAAATCGGAGGGTCCATAGCCCATCGGCCCAGGCGCCGGAACCGGGGCGGATGGCGTGTCCCGGTCGACGCATGCGCCAGGAGCTATCCCGCGAGCCGTTCGAAGGCGCTGCAGAAGCAGCTCGAGCAACACTTCCGTCATCTCGGGGCTGCGAAGAGAGGCCCTCCGGAGGAGGCCTCAAGGGATCGCGGCTCTATCCGGAGATGTCCCTCAAGCCATCGTTCTACGATCGCTGGACACCTCAGGATGAGGGGATGGGGTGGAGAGGGTCGATCATAGCGAGCACCCGAACGCGCCGCTCTCGGCCAGCAACACCCGGAAACCAGAACGATTCCATGGGCGATTGCATTCTGCTGGTTGTAGTTCTACTTTCCTACGACTAGGCTGAGCGTCACAGAACGGTGTCCGAGACGAGGCACTCGGACCGGCTCGTGACGGTCTTCAATATTCCGCGCTTCTCCGGCGGTTTCGGTCCGAATCCTCTGGGGGGATTGCCTTCGTGCCCTTGAGGCAGCCGGGTGCCGGCTGGCGAGACGGGGGTGCCGGCCCGCTCACGTTGAGCCTTCGAGCCCGACATGCTGTCTCACGAGCAGATCTGGAACGCCATCGACCGTCTGGCGGAGCGCCATGGCTATTCCGCCTCCGGGCTCGCCCGGCGCGCGGGCCTCGACGCCACGAGCTTCAACCGCTCCAAACGGATCGGCGCCGACGGGCGCAAGCGCTGGCCCTCGACGGAATCGGTCTCGAAGGTCCTGGCCGCCACGGGCGCCAGTCTCGACGAGTTCCTGCGCCTGATCGAGGCCCGGGAGATTCCCGCCCGCACCATGGTCCCGCTGATCGGCCTGACTCAGGCCGGGGCGGGGCGGCTGTTCACCGACGAGGGCATGCCCACCGGCGGCGCCGGCTGGGAGGAGATCGAGTTCCCCGATCTCGGCGAGGAGCGCGCCTTCGCGCTGGAGATTCAGGGCGATTCCATGCAGCCGCTGTTCCGCGACGGGGACGTGCTCATCGTCTCGCCGACCGCCAGCGTACGCAAGGGCGACCGGGTCGTGGTGCGTCTTCATGGCGGCGAGGTCCTCGCCAAGGAGTTGAAGCGCCGAACCGCCCGCACCGTGGAGCTGGTCTCGCTGAATCCGGAGCACGAGGACCGCGTCCTCAACATCGGCGAGGTCGCCTGGATGGCCCGGGTGATGTGGGTCCGGCAGTAGCCGCGCTCCGAGAATAGGTCGGCCGCACTTGGACCGACCGCACTTGGCCCGGCCGCGGTTCGTCGTTATCGCGGGCCTCCTCGCGGGTTTCCCGCACCCGCTCAGCTCGGACGCAGCATGACGCAGCCCGGGACGGATCACGGCCAGGCGGGCGGTCCGCTGACGGGGCAGGCCCGCGCGCTCCTCGATGCGCTGCCCACGCCGAGCTTTCTGGTGGATGCGCAGGGCCGTATCCGGCACGCCAACCCGGCCTTCGAGCGGCTGACAGGGCATCCGGCCGTGGCACTGGCGGAGCGCGGCCTCGACCTGATCCTGGCGACCCGCGGGTCGGCCCCGGACCTAGCCGCCGAGGCGGCGCAGGAATTTCTCGCCGTGCGGTCGGACGGGACCAGCTTCTGGGCGAGCTTGGCCGTGGGTCGGCTCCCCGGGACCGACGAAACCGTCTGTCAGATGCTCGACGTCACGGCGCGGCGCGAGGCCGAGGGCGCGCTGGCGCTGTCGCGGCAGCGCGAGGCCCTGGGGCTGCTGACCAACAGCGTCGCCCACGAATTCAACAACTTCCTGCAGATCCTGATCGGCTACATCGACGGGCTGAAGCGGCGCCTGGGCGACCGGCCGGAGCCGTTCATCCAGCGGGCGCTCAGCCGCTCGGCCGACGCCACCGAGCGGGCCGCGATCCTGACCCGACAGCTCCTGGCCTATTCCCGCCGGATCGCCCCGGACGTGCGCCCGGTGGATCTCGACGCTATCGTGGCGGATCTCGCCGAGCGGCTCGCGCCGGACCTTCCCCCCGGGATCCGCCTCACCGTCAACACCACACCGGGCCTGCCCCGGGCGATCAGCAACCCGACCCAGATCGAGTTCGCGTTGCGGCATCTTGTCGCCAACGCCTGCGAGGCCATGCCGGCGGGCGGCACCCTGACCCTCTCGACCTTCCGGGTCGATCCGAACGACCGGGCCATGCACCAGCCGGGGTCCGGCACGGTCGGGATCGTGGTGAGCGATACAGGGCACGGCATGTCGCCCGAGATGCTGGCCCGGGCGCTGGCGCCGTTCCAGACCAGCCGCGAGGCCGGACGGGGCGCGGGCCTCGCGATCGTGCACGGGCTGATGAAGCGCCAGAACGGCACGATCACCCTAGACAGCCGGCCCGGGGAGGGCACCCAAGTCCGCCTCGCCCTCCCGGCGGCGCCGGACCGGACGCTGCATTGAGGAGACGGCCCGCGACAAACGTCATCACGACGACGAGAGGCGCGGACTAAAACCCGCGCTGACCCGTCACCATATAGTCGTCGGCGGCTTCCGCCACTCGGTTCTCGTCCTCAGAGGCGTGTACATGCTCACCCAATTCTCGCGTCGTCGGCGCACGGCCGCCTTCCTGGCGCTGGCCGCTGCCCTGACCGTCGCGGCCCCCATCGCCGAGGCCCGTCCGGGCGGCGGCGGATCCTTCGGTTCGCGCGGCTCGCGCACCTACACGGCGCCCTCGGCCACGCCGACGGCGCCGGGCGGCGGCTCGACCATGCAGCGGTCCCAGACCGCGCCATCCCCCGGCATGTCCAACCCCGGCATGCAGGCGCCGGCCCAGGGTCGCCGCTTCGGCGGCGGCTTCTTCGCGGGCCTGCTCGGCGCCGGCCTGCTCGGCGCCCTGCTCGGCGGCGGCTTCTTCGGCGGCCTCGGCGGCCTCGCCTCGATGATCGGCCTGCTGTTCCAAGTCGGCCTGGTCGTGCTGGTGGTGATGCTGGCGGTGCGGTTCTTCCGTCGCCGCAGCGAGCCGGCCGGCGCCGGCGCGCCTTACGCGCGCTCGACGCTGGATGGCGGCCCGAACCCGGGTGGCCCGATGGGCGGCCCGGCCCCGGCGGCCGGCGGCTCGTTCGGCGGCGCGCGCCCGGTGCAGACCCGCAAGGTCGAGATCGGCCCGTCCGACTACCAGGCGTTCGAGCGGCTGCTCGGCGACATCCAGGACGCCTATTCTCGCGAGGATCGCGTCACCCTGGGCAACCTGGCGACGCCCGAAATGGCCGGCTACTTCGACGAGGAGCTGCGCAACAACGCCGCCCAGGGCGTGGTCAACAAGATCACGGACGTGAAGCTGCTGCAGGGCGACCTCGCAGAAGCCTGGGGCGAGGACCGTACCGACTACGCCACCGTGGCGATGCGCTATGCCCTCAAGGACGTCATGATCGACCGCGCCAGCGGCCGGGTCGTGAAGACCGAGCCGGCCCCGGAGGCGACGGAGCTCTGGACCTTCCAGCGCCAGCCCGGCCGCGGCTGGGTGCTCTCGGCGATCCAGCAGACCCGCTGATTTGGGACTTGGCGCCCCGGCCGCTCAGGCCGGGGCGCATCCATCAAGCCTGCGCCGTTTGAACGGCGCAGGCTTTTTTTTATGTATTGAGTAGGCGAGGATCGGGCGTTCCGGCAGCCGTGGAAACAAACCCGTCATCCTAAGGCGCCGCAGACGAGTCCGGAATCCAGAGCCGCTGAAGGCGCAAGGTTTTGCGGGACCTGCGTGTCTGGATTCCGGGCTCCGCTCCGCGGCCCCGGAATGACGGGGTGGATGCTTAAGCCGCCGCGTACGCCTTGAATTGGCAACAGGCTGACGAAGCTACCGTCCGCGCTGCGCATCCCACAGATTCGCCAGGGTGACGAACCCGGACACCGGCACCTCCTCGGCCCGGGCCGTCTCCGGGATCTCGGCCACCGCCAGCAAGGCGCCGGGTTCTGGGGTCAGGGCCTTCAGGCTCTGGCGCAGCATCTTGCGGCGCTGGCCGAACGCTGCCCGGGTCACCGCCTCGAGGGCGCTGGCCCGGCAGGGCAGGGGCTGCGCCCGAGGCATCAGCCGCACCACGCTGGACGTCACCTTCGGGGGCGGCACGAAGGCCGAGGGGCTCACGTCGAACAGGATGTCGGCCTGGGTACGCCAGCCGCACAGCACGCCGAGACGGCCGTAATCCGCTCGGGTCTCAGGCCCCGCAACGATGCGTTCGGCGACCTCGCGCTGAAACATTAGCACCGCCTGGTCCCACCAGGGCGGCCAGGCCTCGCCGTCGAGCCAGCCGGTGAGCAGCGCCGTGCCGACATTGTAGGGCAGGTTCGCCACGATCCGGGCCGGCCCATCGCCGATGAGAGGCCGCGGATCGAATTCCAGCGCGTCGGCATCAACGACTTCCAGCCGGCCGGGATAATGCGCGGCGATTTCGGCGAGGGCCGGGAGGGCGCGGGGATCGCGCTCGATCGCCACGACCAGGGCGGCGCCCTCGGCGAGCAGCGCCCGGGTCAGGCCGCCAGGGCCAGGGCCGACCTCCACGACGGTGACGCCTTCGAGTGGCCCCGCCGATCGAGCGATCCGCCCGGTGAGGTTGAGATCGTAGAGGAAGTTCTGGCCCAGCGCCTTCTTGGGCTCCAGCCCGTGCCGGGCGACGACTTCGCGCAGGGGCGGCAGCCCGTCTCCATCGCTCACAGCTCGTCCTCGGCGTCGAAATGCTGGGCGCCCGACGCGCGCGGTCGTCCGGCATAGATGCTGAACGGGATGATGTCGGCGCCGCCCGGCCCCGGGGCGATGCGGGCCGCCTCAGTGGCGGCGAGGCGCTCGGCCAGCCGCAGCGCGGCGATCAGGCTGTCCGGCCTTGCGACACCGGTGCCGGCGATGTCGAAGGCGGTGCCGTGATCGGGCGAGGTCCGCACAAAGGGCAGCCCGAGGGTGACGTTGACCCCGTCATCGAACGCAATGGTCTTGATCGGGATCAGCGCCTGGTCGTGGGTCGGCGCCAGGGCGACGTCATAGGTCGCCCGGGCCCGGGCGTGGAACAGCGTGTCGGCCGGCAGCGGCCCGCGGATGTCGATGCCGGCGGCGCGCAGCCGCGCCACCGCGGGGGCGAGCACGTCGCGATCCTCGTGGCCGATCGTCCCGGCCTCGCCGGCATGCGGATTGAGCCCAGCCAGCACCAGCCGCGGCTCGGGCAGGCCGAACCGGTCGCGCAGGTCCCGCGCGACGATCCGGGCCGTGTCCTCAACCAGTTCCTGGGTGAGCAGACCGGGCACGTCCTTGAGGGGGACGTGGATCGTCACCGGCACGACGGCGAGATCTTCGCTCCAGATCATCATCACCGGACGCGGCGGCGTGCGGCCGGGCGGGACCGATAGGGCGGCCAGGAACTCGGTGTGTCCGGGATGAGCGAAGCCCGCCCGGGTCAGCACGAACTTGGCGATCGGGTTGGTCACCACCGCGCTGGCGCGCCTGGCCGCCACGAAGGCGACGGCGGCGGTGATCGACTCGATCACCGCGCCGGCATTGGCGGAGTCCGGCGCCCCGGGCTCTGCGGTGACGGTCGCGCCACTCGGCAGCGGCACGACCGGCAGCGCCCGGGGGAACACCTCGGCGGCGGTCTCGGGATCGACCTCGGCCACCGGCACCAGCCGGTTCAGGCAATTGGCCAGGTGCTCGATGAAGTCCGGGTCGGCGACCAGGAAGAACGGCGGCAGCGGGTTCGCCCCGCCGCGGGCGAGCCAGGCGCTGAGCGCGAGCTCCGGGCCGATCCCGGCCGGGTCTCCGAGGGTGAGGGCGAGAGGCGGCATACGGCGTCTATAGCGCCGGCGGGGCGGGGGCGCATCCTTTTGGGGTCCGAGTGGCGCTTTACGTTTCGTCAGCAGGGTTTGCGGTCTACACGCCCCTGCCTCCACCCTTGCAGGGGAAGGCGTACGTTAAGTCGGGGCCGGCTCCCCAAAAGATCCCACAAATACTACCGCACCGTGGCGATGCCGTCCGCGGTGGTGGCGGTGCCGACGTTCTGGCGGAGATCCGCCTCGCCCAGCGTTTTCAGCTCGACCCGGAGCAGCACGGTCTGGTTGCGCTCACGCACGCCGGTGGCGGTGGCGATCGGCGAGTTGATGTAGTTCAGCGAGACGGTGGTGCACTCGTCCTGGTAGCCGCCGCCGAAACTCGCGCCCGAGAGGTAGAATCGGCCGGGGTTCTGGTAGGTCGGAACCGTGCCGATCGGGTTGGACAGGTAGGCCGACAGGGCGTCCGTGTAGGTGTTGCGCACGTCGAGATAGTGCGTGAGGTCCACCAGCAGCGAACCCGAAACGAACCAGTTCGGGGTGATGTTGTAGGTGGCGGTAGCGGTCACGCCCTCGCGGTAGTGGCTGTAGCCGAGCAGCGGCTGCGCCTCGTAATATGAATAGAAGGCCGAGACCGTCAGCGGCAGGAACGGCGCGAACCGCGCCGTGGCACCGGTCTCGAGCCGGGCGACGTGGAAGTCCGACTGGTCGAACCGCGCGCGGGTGATGAAGGTGATGTTCTGGTTCGGCGACACCTGGAACCGCCCGACGAAGTCGGAGCGCCGGGTCTCAAGGCCGGAATTCAGGCCGACATTGGCGATGTCGCCCCGGCGAAACGAGTTCACGCCGGCGAGCTGGATGGACTCGCCGAACATGATGTTGGTGTACCAGCCGGACGGGGTGACGACGGAATATTGGCCGCCGAGATTGGTGCGGACGCCGCCCTCGGCCCGGTCGTAGCCCGAGAACTTGTCCCACTCGAACAGCGAGGTGTCGTCGAACACCAGACTCTGGGCGTCCTCGTTCGGCAGGCGGCCGATCCGCGTCTCGGACGGGCGCGCGATAATCTGGCCGATTGGCTCCAGGGTGTGGACGCCCAGCGCGCCGAAATTGGCGACGAACGGATAGCGGTAATCAAGCCCGACCGCTGGCATCACCCGGCCGGCGAAGCCGTCGTCGATCTTGGCGACCTGGGGCGCGAGGTCGTTCTGGTAGCCGGAGAAGCTCGGGTTGGTGAAGAACGCGTCGGTGCGCAGATACGTGAACGGCGTGAACTTCTGGCCCCACTCGTCGATGAAGCTCCGGCGCCAGGACAGCTCCGCCGAGGCGCGGGTGTTGGTGCCGGCGAGCCCGTCGATCGAGCACAGGCCGCGCTGGAACACCGTGCAGGTCTGGTAGAGCGGAAAGCTGACGCCGTTCACGCTGGGCGAGAACAGGTAGCTCGAGGTGCGCGGCAGGCCCTGGAACTGGGTGGTCTCACGAGTCAGGCTGGTGATGTTGGCCTGGAACCGCACCTCGCCGCCGATCTCGGCCGGGCCGTTGATCCGCTTGTCGTAGTCGATCACCGGGGCGACGATCGGCTGCTGCTTCTGCCAGTCGAAGCTCGACAGGCCCTTGAAGTAGTAGCCGCGCGCCTCGAACCACGACCGGTCGCCCTGGCCGACCAGGTAGGCCGTCGAGGTCGCCTCGCGGAAATAGTCCGTGGTGATGTTCTGGTTGCGGATCCGGTAATTGTCGAGGAACCACTTGTCGGTGACGCCGACGAGGTCCCACCCGGTGCGCCAGCGGTCGTTGATGTAGAACCGCCCCTGCGATTCCACCGAGCCGCGGAAGTCGCGCTCACCGGCGCCGAGCGGGCTCGGCAGGAAGGCGGAGGGCGTCGTCTGCGAGATGCCCGACAGGCGGATGTTGTAGAAGCCGTTGTCGATCCGCTGGCGGAATTCGGCCTGGCCGAGCACGCCCTGGCGGCTCAGCAGCGTCGGGGTGATCGTCAGGTCGTAATTCGGCGCGAGATTGATGAAGTACGGCAGCGACACGCCCCGGCCCAGCGCCGTGGTCGAGATGAAGCGCGGCGTCAGGAAGCCGGTCTTGCGCCTCACAGTCGGGTCGGCGGCCTCGAAATAGGGCAGGTACGCGACCGGGATCCCGGCGATCTCCAAGGTGGAATCGTCGAAGTAGATCGTGTGGGTCTCGTCGTCGTGGATGATCTTCTTGGCGCGGATCTGCCAGAGCGGCGGCGTCTCAGGATTGTCCTTGCACGGCTCGCACGCGGTGTAGCTGCCGGCCTCGAAGCTGGTCTGCTCGCCGTTCAGGCGCTCGGCCCGGGGCGCGGAGAAGCGCGTCCGCACCGTCTCCGTGCGCCGCTCCACCGTCTGCTGGCCACGGAACGCGTCGATGAAGCCGGTCTTGAAGTCGTCGCTCAGCTCCATGCGCTCGCCGGTCACGACGCCGCCATCGGCCTCGGTCAGGCGGACATTGCCCTCGGCGAAGACCCGCCCGGTGCCGCGGTCGTAGCGTACGCTGTCGGCCTGCAGGGTCCGCGGGCCGAAATGCAGCTCGGCGTTGCCGCGCGCAGTCACGGTGTTGTGGTCGTTGTCGTAGATCAGCTCGCCGGCCTCGACCAGCAGCTTGTCGCCCGGCAGCTTCCCACCAGAATTGCCGAGCTTGGGCGCGGCCATCCCCTGGGCATGCGCCGAGACGCCCCCGGCCAGCGGCGCGGCGAGCGCCAGCGCAGCCAGGAGGGCCGTCTTCCGCAGGATGTGGGCGACCTTACGCAACGCGCGACCCAACCCCTGTGACGTGATCCGCCACCAACCTCACACACCCGTCTCCCGTCCCGCGATGGATCACGGGCGTCAGCCGTCTTCCTGGTACAGAAGCGTAAGCGTACCGAGAAGACTGCCTACCACGGCCGGGAACCAGGCCGCCACCGGTGCGGCGACGAGTCCGGACGCGCCGAGCCCTTCCATGACCTGTCGGACCACGTAGAGGGCGAAGCCCGCCGCGACGCCGCCGAGAACGAGTTTACCGACCCCACCAAAGCGGAAGAACCGTAAGGAAACGGTTGCGGCGACGATCACCATCGCCAGGAACAGGACCGGTCGAGCCCATAGGACATCGTACTGAAGACGGTATCGGGTGGCGTCGAGACCGGCCCGCTCGGTCCGTGCGATGGTTGTGGGAAGTTGCCAGAAAGGCACAGATTCCGGGGGGGTGAAGCGCTGTCGGACCTGCCCGGGATCGAGGTTCGAGGCGATCAGGTAGGTGTCGAACGACTCAGGCGGCGCGTCCGGCGCCAGGAGGCGCACGTCCGAGAGCTCCCAATAGCCGTCATGCAGCGTCGCCCGGGCCGCCACCATCTGCTCGGCGAACTTGCCGGTCGCGTCGAAGGTGAAGACCGAGACGCCGGCCAGCGTGGTGGTGCCCTCGACGGCGGTCTCGGCCCGGATGATCGCCTCGCCGTCGAGGCCGCGCTGGCGGATCCACAGGTCCTTGCCGGAGGACGCCTTGGTCGATTTGGCGAAGATCTTCGCCTCGATCTCGGTCGAACGCTGCTTCAGCAGGGCCGAGACCGGGTTGTAGATCCCGACCGCCATCGCGCCGAGCGCCAGGGCCACGAAGAAGCCGGGCTGCAGGAACTGCCAGGCCGAGATCCCGGCCGCCCGGGCGACCACCAGCTCCAGCTTGCGCGAGAGCTGGAGCAGGGTCGCCATCGAGCCGAACAGGACCGCGAAGGGCAGCACGCCCTCGGCTACGGCCGGGGTGCGGTAGAGCGAGAGCAGGGCCATCAGCCCGGTGGAAGCGCCCTCGGCCTCGCCGGCGCGGCGCAGCAGCTCGACGAAGTCGAGGGTGTAGACGAGCGCGAACACGGTGACGAAGACGCCGAGCACCGTGCGGGCGAACCGGGCGGCGAAGTAGCGCCCGAGGGTCGGACCGATCAGCATCGGAGGCTCAGCGTGCCGAGGCGAGGCGCGGGGCGCGGAACAGGACGCGCAGGGCCCCCGCCAGCGCGGCGTTGAAGGCGCGCACCCGCGGCCCGAAGAAGATCAGCAGGCAGGATAGGGCGATCGCCAGGATCGGCACGCCGTAGATCGCCGCCACGGCGCCGACGCTGCGCGCGGCGGCGCTCACCGCGGCGAAGCCCGCGATCCGCAAGCCGACCACGGCCAGGATCGCGCCCGCGACGGCGAGCCCGCGGCCCTGGCGGGTGGTGCGGGGATCGCCGAGAGCCGCGAAGGCGATGAAGACGAGGGCGAGCGGGTAGAGGCAGGCCGAGAGCCGGTCGTGCAGCTCGGCCCGGAACCGGCCCTTCTGGAGCTTGTAGTAGCCCTCGGTCTGGTCGGGGAACAGGAGCTGGGAGGTCGAGCGCTCGCGCGGCTTGTAGATCGTGTCGGAATCCGGGGGCGCGAAGGCCGCAAGATCGATCGTATAGCGCTCGAAGGTCAGGATCGAGGAATCCCGCGAATCCTTCTGCTGCTGGTGGACGCTGCCGTTCTCAAGAATCAGGAAGCTCTGCCCGTCGATATCCGCTGCGATGCCGCGATCGGCCAAATAGACCTTGGTCTTCCCGGCCTCGCGCCGGTCCTGGATGAACAAGCCCTTGAGCACGCCGCCGGGCCCGCGCTCGCGGAAATGGAAGGTGATGCCGTTGTCGAGCTGGGTGAACTGGCCTTCCTTGACCACGTTCGCGATGAAGTCGCCCCGGACCCGGGTGATCACGTCGCGCAGTTCCTGGAAGCTCGCAGGCATCACCACCAGCACCAGGAAGCCCACCAGGAAGCTCACGAACAGCGCGAGCGTCAGGAACGGCCGCAACAGCGCGCGCGGCGGCATGCCGGCCGCCGACATCACGATCAGCTCGGAATCGCCGTTGAGCTTGTTCAGCGCGTAGACGGTGCCGATGAACAGCGCCACCGGGGCGATCACCACCACCAGCGTCGGCAGCGACAGGCCGGTGACGAACAGGAAGACCAGGAGCGTCTGCCCCTTGGCGGTCACGAGATCGAGCTCGCGCAGAGCCTGCGTCAGCCAGATCGTGCCGGTGAGGCTGATCAGGCAGGCGAGGCTGGCGCCCAGGGCGATCCGAAAGATGTAGCGCTCGATCTGCCTCATTGGCCCGGCAGTTCCGCCCGTCCTCTCGCGCCCTCAAGGGCCAGGGAACCGACAAAAGGGGCGATTCCAGGGCTGCTGCGCCGCGTTGCGTTTGCCGCCTCAGCGGCTACACAGAGCGGATTGCGCCCTGCGATCCGGTTTGGGCGCCTCGAAAACTGCGGAACGGCGGGCAGGGCGACGGGTATGGCGGACGGTATCGAGATCGGTTTCGGCCCCCTGGAGCAGAGCGGCCAGGGTCAGGGGGGAGCGGGCGATCTCGTGGTGTTCGTCGGTGACGACCTCGGCCTCGGATCGGCGGCGCGCGCGGCGCTCGGCAGCGCGGGCGCCGACCTCGTCGCCAAGGCCGCCGCCTCGGAGAAGTTCAAGGGCCGCTCGCTCAGCGCCATGAGCCTGCCGGCCCCCGCCGGCGTCAACGCCGACCGGCTGGTGGTGGTCGGGCTCGGCTCCGAGAAGGACCGGGCCAAGACCGACTGGCCGGCGCTCGGCGGCTTCACCGCCGGCAAGGTCTCGGGCCGCACGGCCCGCGTGGTGCTCGACTGGCCTGGCGCGACGGTCGGCGCCGCGCAGGCCGGCGAGTTCGCCCTGGGCGCACGCCTGCGCAGCTACGCGTTCGACCGCTACAAGACGAAGAAGAAGCCCGACGCCGAGGACAAGAGCCGCACCACGCTCACCCTGCTGCTCGCCGAGCACGGCACCGCATCGCGCGAAGGCGAAGCCGCCCGGACCCTGTCCGAGGGCGTGATCCTGGCGCGCGACCTCGTGAACGAGCCGCCAAACGTGCTCTTTCCGGAGGAATTCGCCCGGCGCGCCTCGGAACTGTCGAATCTCGGGGTCGAGATCGAGGTGCTGGAGCCGGCCAGGATGCGCGAGCTCGGCATGGGGGCGCTGCTCGCCGTGGCCCAGGGCTCGGTCCGCGAGCCGCGGGTCGTGATCATGCGCTGGAATGGCGGCCCGGCCGGCGAGGCGCCCGTCGCCTTCATCGGCAAGGGCGTGGTGTTCGATTCCGGCGGCGTCTCGATCAAGCCCGGAGGCGGCATGGAGGACATGAAGGGCGACATGGGCGGCGCGGCCGCTGTGGTCGGCGCGCTGCACGCACTCGCCAGCCGCAAGGCCCGCTGCAACGTTGTCGGCGCCATCGGCATCGTCGAGAACATGCCGGACGGCGGCTCCTACCGCCCCTCCGACATCATCACCTCCATGTCCGGCCAGACCATTGAGGTGATCAACACCGACGCGGAAGGCCGCCTCGTGCTGGCCGACGTGATCACGCATGTGGTCCGCAGCGCCAAGCCGAAGGCGATGGTCGATCTTGCGACCCTGACCGGGGCGATCATCGTGGCGCTCGGCCAGGACATCGCCGGGATGTTCTCCAACGACGACGCGCTCGCCGCCAACATCAACGCGGCCGGCGAGGCCACCGGCGAGAAGGTCTGGCGGATGCCGCTGATCCCCGCTTACGACAAGGCGATCGATTCCAAGTTCGCCGACATGAAGAACACCGGCGGCCGCCACGGCGGCGCCGCCACCGCGGCCTCGTTCATCAAGCGCTACGTCGAGGAGGTGCCGTGGGCCCATCTCGACATCGCGGGGGTGGCGATGTCGTCGAACGCCAGCGAGATTAACCGCAGCTGGGGCGCCGGCTGGGGCGTGCGCCTGCTCGACCGGCTGGTTCGGGACCATTACGAGGCGCGGTGAGACGGATCGCGGGCGCGACGATACCGCGCCCGCGGGAGACAATATGGCGGGCTCGGTCTTGATCCGCGTCCGCCCCACCTACCCCCCTCATCCTGAGGTGGCGACGCGCAGCGGCGCCCTCGAAGGAGCCCTCCAGGGTTTGCGCGAAGACTGGGGGGCTCCTATCGAGGCTCGCTTCGCTCACACCTCAGGATGAGGGCACCGGGTTGGTAAAGCGCTGATCGGGACCAGATCGAGGTTTGTGTCCGCTCAGCCAGCCGCCCTCGCCGGGGAACGCCTGTACCGTTAGCTGTCACGCGCGACCGAACGCAGGTGTCTGTGAGAACTACAATAAAGATCCTCGCCGCGGCGGGCCCGATCCTGGCCATGCTCGCAGCACTGGCGCTGGTGGCCGTCACCGGCTTCAGCCAACGCTCGGCGGTGCCGGAGGCGTTCGAGCCCTGGATCTACGGCTATTTCATCACCCGCTATCCGCTCTTCGCCTTCGCGCTCGTCTACGGGATCGCGCATCTGGTCGCGGTCGCGGCCGGTCCCGGCCCGGCCTCCGGACCGCGAAGGATCCTGTCCGGCGCGGCCGGCGCGACACTCCTCGCGCTGGTCGGCCTCTACCCGACCTTCGGCGGCCTGATCCTGCGCGGCGGCTTCGCCACAGGCGGGATGGCGTTCCTGACGCACCAGCCGCTCTGGCTTGCCTACGGGCTCGGTGCCGGCGTGGCTGCGGCGATCTTCGGCGGGATCCTCGGCCTCTTCGCCCTGCTCGCTAACCAGCCGCTGCGTCCGCGGCTCAGGCGAATCGGAGCCGGCGCACTGGCCTTCCTGGCCCTGTGGTTCGGCGCCTGCGTGATCGGGCTCGCCGGCGATCTCGGCCTCGGTCCCTGGCCGCATCGGGCCTTCTGCCCCGCCGAGGCGGGCCTCGCGGCGCTGCTGCTGATTGTCGCCGCGCTGCCGCACGCCGCGCTCACGACATTGCGCCGGCTTCGTCGGAAGGCCTGAGGGGCCCGCCTTGCTAGTGGCCGCCCGTTCCCCCACAGTCGGGCCGTTCTGCGTAGGGACGGGACCCGGCCGTCGAGAGCCGTGCCCGCGGGAGACGACGCGATGCGCGAGGCCAGCTTGATCGAGCAGGGCACGGCGGCACGCCGGCTTGAATCCGAGCCGGATCCCGCCTTCGCGAACCTGACGCCCCGGCCATGGCTCTCTTCCTACCCGCCCGGCGTCCCCGCGGAGATCGACGTCGAGAGCCTTGGCACTCTGGTCGACCTGTTCGAGACCAGCGTCACGGCCTTCGCCGACCGCCCGGCGATCCTGTGCTTCGGCTCGACCCTGACCTACGCCACCATGGGCAAGCAGGCCCGCGCCCTCGCGGCCTGGCTGCGCGCCCAGGGGCTGGCGAAGGGCGACCGTGTTGCGATCATGCTGCCGAACGTCCCGGCCTACGCGGTGGCCTTGTTCGGCGTGCTCTCGGCCGGCGGGACGGTGGTCAACGTCAACCCGCTCTACACGCCCCGGGAATTCGCCCAGCAGATCAAGGATTCCGGCGCGCGGTTCCTGATCGCGCTGGAGAATTTCGGCGCCACCGTCGCGGGGGCGCTCGCGGATGTGGCGCTGGAGCGCGTCCTGCTGGTCGGCCCGGGTGACGGGCTCGGGCTCAAGGGCCAAGTGATCAACCTCGCCAGCCGCCACGTCCGCAAGGCCGTGCCGCCGTTCCGCCTGCCCGACGGCCTCGCGCTGCCGTTCACGACCGCGCTGCGCCGGGGCAGCGGCATGCCGCACGCCCCCGTGCCGGTCGATCCCGAGGATCTGGCGTTCCTACAATATACCGGTGGGACCACGGGGATCGCCAAGGCGGCGATGCTGACCCACCGCAACGTCATGGCCAATGTCGAGCAGTCGCAGCTGTTCTTCAATTCGAAGGATCCGAGCATCCTCCGCTGCGCCGTCACGGCCCTGCCGCTCTACCACATCTTCGCGCTGACGGCCTGCTTCTTCCAGTTCATGCGCAATGGCGGTTCCTGCCTGCTGATCCCCAACCCGCGCGACTGCGACGGCATGGTGAAGACCTTGAGCCGTCACCGCTTCACGCATTTGATGGGCGTCAACACCCTGTTCAACGTGCTGATTAACCACCCGAAGATCCACACCGTTGACTTCTCCCACCTCGACTTCGTGGTCGGCGGCGGGACGGCGGTGCAGCGGCCGGTGGCGGAGCGCTGGAAGGCGCTCACCGGCAACACGATCCTCGAAGGCTACGGCCTCTCGGAAACCTCGCCGGTGGTCAGCGCGAACCCGCCCGGGATCAAGGAGTTCTCCGGGACGATCGGTTACCCGTTCCCGTCCACCGAGGTCTCGATCCGCGATGCGGCCGGCAAGCCGGTGCCGGCGGGCCAGTCCGGCGAGATCTGCGTGCGCGGCCCGCAGGTGATGCGCGGCTACTGGAACCGGCCGGAGGAGACCGCGCGGGCGATGACGGCGGACGGCTTCTTCCGCACCGGCGACGTCGCCGTGATGGAGCCCGACGGCCAGATCAAGATCGTCGACCGGATGAAGGACATGATCCTCGTCTCCGGGTTCAACGTGTACCCGAACGAGGTCGAGGAGGTGCTGGCCGCCCATCCCGGGGTGCTCGAATGCGCAGTCGTCGGCGCCCCGAGCGAGGAGACCGGCGAGATGGTCGTGGCCCACGTGGTCATGAAGGATCCGGAGGTCTCGACCGACGCCCTGCGGGCGCATGCCCGGACCCAGCTCACCGGCTACAAGGTGCCCCGCCGGGTGGTGCTGCACGACACGCTGCCTAAGACCAATGTCGGCAAGGTGCTGCGCCGGGTCCTGCGCGACGAGACGCCCCCCGGTTGAGGGCGCCCGCGTCGGATCGTCGTCGGCCGCGCACGTAACCGCCCGGCCCCGATCGCCGAACGGTGAGGCTGCGGCGCTTGCGCCCCTGTCGGCCCGGGCCGATCTGTGGGCTGTTGCTGCGGGACAGGCGAGGAGATGGCGATGTTGATCCGGAGCAGGCGCGGGTGGGAGATCCCGGAGAGTCAGGCCACGCCCGAGGCCGTGTTCCTCAACCGCCGCGCACTGATCGGTGCCGCCGCCGGGCTCGCCGCCGGCTCGGTTCTGGGCGGCCGGTCCGCCTTCGCAGCCGCGGGTGCCGGGCCGCTCTATCCGGCGCCGCGCAATCCCGCCTACACGTTGGATCGGCCACTGACGCCCGAGCGGTTCAGCGCGGACTACAACAACTTCTACGAGTTCGGCACGTCCAAGACGGTGCTGCCGGCCGCCAACGCGCTCAAGACCCAACCTTGGACCCTGAAGATCGACGGCCTGGTGGAGAAGCCGTTCGAGATCGGCGTCGACGACCTGATCCGGAAGGTCGGCTTGGAGGAGCGGCTCTACCGCCACCGCTGCGTCGAGGCGTGGTCGATGTCGGTGCCGTGGACCGGCTTCCCCCTGTCGAAGCTCGTGGCGCTCGCCAAGCCGACATCGGGGGCGAAATACATTCGCTTCGAGACTTTCATGGACAAGGCGATGGCTCCGGGTCAGCGAGCTTTCTTCTATCCCTGGCCCTATACCGAGGGGCTGACCCTGGCCGAGGCCGGCAACGACCTCGCCTTCATGGTCACCGGCGTCTACGGCAAGCCGCTGCCGAACCAGTTCGGCGCGCCGATCCGCGTTGCGGTGCCGTGGAAATACGGGTTCAAGTCGGCGAAGTCACTGGTGAAGGTCTCCTTCACCGCCGAGCGCCCCAAGACCTTTTGGGAGGGGCTGCAGGCCTCCGAATATGGATTCTGGGCCAACGTGAATCCGGCGGTGCCGCATCCGCGCTGGAGCCAGGCGTCGGAGCGCGTGCTGGGCACCGACGAGCGGGTGCCGACCCTGATCTACAACGGCTACGGTGAGCAGGTCGCCGGGCTGTACAAGGGGCTGGAAGGCGAGCGCCTGTTCGTCTGAGCGCGAGCGCCGCCGGCCTCCTTAAAGCCATGCCTGATCGGGCATGGCTCACATCCTTCGCGCCCACACCGTCGCTCGAGCCGAACCCGTATGCCGTTGGGCAGCGCGCGCTCTATAGTGGGCAGGCATGCGCCTGCTCGAAGGCCTGCAACCCGGCCCCGGCGGCTTGTTCCTGACGCGAGAGCGGTACGCGGTCCGTCGTGTCGTAGCGGCAATCCGTGTTGCCGAAGTTGCGGATCGCCCGCTTGCTGCGGAAGCAGGAACCGGCCCGCTCGTAGATCAGATTGCGCTGGTACCAGCCTTCCGCGCAATCGTCCGACATCGCGCCGGTGGTCCCGGCGATGAGGGTCAGGACGAGGAGGGATGCGCGCATCCATTCGCCTCCGTCGAAAGACCGGAGTCGAGCATCGGATGCTCAGTAGGTCCAGCGCTGTGCCTTGGAGACCAGGAAGTCGCGGAACGCCTGCACCCGGGCGACCGAGCGCATCTCTTCAGCATAGACGAGGTAGCTCTCCAGGCTCGGCATCTCGGTGTCGCGCAGGACCTGGGTGAGCTGGTGGTCGCCATCGACCGCGTAATCCGGCAGGATACCGATGCCGGCGCCGGCCTCCATGGCCCGCTGAAGCGCGCCGATATTGTTCACCGTCAGGTGGACGCTGCGACGGTCGCGGCCCTCGCGCCCGGCATCGGCCAGCCAATGGGCCGCCAGCAGATAGGACGGCTCGTTGCCGCCGAACGAGACCAGGCGGTGGTCGTCGAGTTCCTCGATCGTCTTGGGCTCGCCGAAGCGCTTGACGTAATCGACGCTCGCGAAGGCGTGGTAATGCACGGTGAAGAGCCGGCGCTGGATCAGATCCGGCTGGGCCGGGCGGCGCATGCGGATCGCCACGTCGGCCTCGCGCATGGCGAGATCAAGCTCCTCGTTGGTGAGGATCAGCTCAATCCGGACATCCGGGTAGAGGTCGAGGAACTCGCCGACCCGCTGGGACAGCCACGAGGTGCCCAGGCCCACGGTGGTGGTCACCTTGAGATCGCCGGTCGGCCGCTCGGAGGTCTCGACGAGGCGCGCCCGGGTGTTCTCCAGGCGCAGCTTCATGTCCCGGGCCGCCCGGAATAGCAGGTCGCCCTGCTCGGTCAGGATCAGGCCGCGGGCATGGCGGTGGAACAGCGGCGCCTTCAGCTCGCGCTCCAGGGCGCTGATCTGGCGGCTCACCGCCGACTGGCTGAGGCCGATATCGTCGCCCGCCTTCGTGAAGCTGCCCGCCTCTGCGACGTTCAGGAAGATCCGGATCTTGTCCCAATCCAAGGCGAGAACCCCCACCACCGCGAATCCGCACCCGATCCGCGGCTCGGAGAGAGCCCTGTCGGCATCAGGCGAGCGCCGGGCGATGCGTGGGCGGCCGCCCCCCCGAGGGGACGCGGCCGGCGCCGCAGGGGCATGCAACGATTGCATCCCTGCCCGGTCAGAACCCCTATGCGCCCGGCGCATGGTCGGACGCAAGCACTCAGATCGCGAAGTTGTTGACAGGACTTCCGTCGAACAGCGCAGCGCGGTCTGCGCTGCGTGGTCTCACTCGGCCGCCGCAGCCTGAACCGGGGTCTCGCCGATCTCCAGATTGGCGAGAAACTTCTCGGCCTCCAGCGCAGCCATGCAGCCCATGCCGGCTGCCGTGATCGCCTGCCGGTAGACGTCGTCGGTGACGTCGCCCGCCGCGAACACGCCCGGGATCTCGGTCTCGGCCGTGCCGGGCTTCACCGACAGGTAGCCGCCGTGGCGCATGGGGAGCTGGCCCTCGAAGATCGCCGTCGCGGGCTGGTGGCCGATCGCCACGAACACGCCGTCGGCCGGCACCTCGCTGATCTCCCCCGTGCGTGGATCCTTCAGGCGGAGGTGGGTGACCGTGGGGGCGGGCTTCTGGACGCCGCAGATCTCGGCGACCTCGCGGTGCCACAGCACCGCGACGTTGGGATGTTTGAACAGGCGCTCCTGCAGGATCCGCTCGGCCCGGAAGCTGTCCCGGCGGTGCACAACCGTGACCTTCTTGGCGATGTTGGCGAGGTAAAGCGCCTCCTCGACGGCGGTGTTGCCGCCGCCGACGACCACGACCTCCTTGCCGCGAAAGAAGAAGCCGTCGCAGGTCGCGCAGGCCGAGACGCCGCCGCCCTGGAACGCCGCCTCGGAGGACAGGCCGAGCCACTTCGCCTGGGCGCCGGTGGCGATGATCAGCGCGTCGCAGGAATAGGTCTCGCCGGAATCCGCCTCGAGCCGGAACGGCCGCTGCTTCAGATCGACCGCGGTGATGTATTCGGACACGATCTTGGTGCCGACGTGCTCAGCCTGCAGGCGCATCTGCTCCATGAGCCAGGGGCCTTGGATCGCCTCGGCGAAGCCCGGATAATTCTCGACATCGGTCGTGATCATCAACTGGCCGCCGGGCTGGAAGCCGGAGATCAGCAGCGGCTCGACCATCGCGCGGGCGGCGTAGATCGCCGCCGTGTAGCCGGCCGGACCGGATCCGACGATCACGAGCTTGGCGTGCGTGTGGGCCATCTCTCTCGTTCCCTTCAGGTCGGTCCGCTGGTCGAGGCCGCCGCACGGTGCGCGGCGTAAGCCTTGGCCAGCGCCTCGGCTATCACCGGGGTCGCGTCGATTGGCTTGTACGGCAGATCCACTAAGCGACCGGTGAACGGCCGCAACGCGCCGGCGATCGCCAGACCGGCGAACATCCGCCGATGCCGGATATAGGTGCGCGGCAGGTCGAACAGCAGGACCGGGGCGCCGGTCGCCACCGCCTCGCTTACCATGTTCGCAGAATCCGATGTGACCACGATCGCCTCGGCGAGCGCGAGCATGGCGACGTAGGGATTGTCGCCGGTGCCGTCCCAAAGGAAGCCCCCGGTCTCGGCGGTCAGCGTCTTGACCGCGTCGCGCAACGGGTTGGGCGTCCGGCGGGAGATCGTCACCATCAGCCGGCAACCCTGGTCGATCAGACTGCGCAGCTCGCCCACGAGGCGCTGCATGTCGGTCTTGCGGTAGCTCAGATGCCGGCTGTCGCCGCCGACCAGCACCGCCACCCGCGGGCCGTCGAGGCTGGCGAGCCGCGGATCCGGATTGGCCCGGGCCGCGGCCAGTCGGGCCGCGGTGACGAGATGCGGCGCGGTCAGGGTCGTGAAGACGTTGGGGCCGCGCAGATCGTCGTAATCCGGCACCCAGATGAAGTCGGCGCTGTCCGCCCCTGTCCGGGGATCCTTGAGGAAGGCCGTGAAGGTCCGGCCCTCGGTCGCGCGGCGCAGCGCCCGGAGATAGGGCACGGCCCGACGGCCCGAGGCGATCAGCAGGTCGGGATAGGGTCCCGACAGGGCGCCGTTGCGGCGACGCGGGCTCTCGCGCGGGTCGATCGGGCCCCAGGGGGCGACCCAGCCGAACGGGCCGGCGGCCGGGACCTGCCGGATCTCGAACGGGACACCAAGGGTCTCGGCGATGCCGACGCACTGGTTCTCGTCGCCGGCCTTGCCGTCGGTGATGATCCAGGCCCGGGCCTGGGACAATTCGGGCGCGGGCGCGCGCCGCGCGGACGGGGGGGCGAGGGGGGCGGGCTTCGCCTCCGGCGCGTCGATGCTTCTCATCGGAAACGCCTTACACCGCGGGCCGAGCTTGGCCTAATCCCGCGGCAGGTCGCGCGCGAGCCACTGGGCGTAGATGTCGGCGATGACCGACAGCCGCCGCCGCTCGAAATCCGGCTCGTACCAGGCGCCGCCGTAGCTCGACGGCGTCGCGGTCATCTGCGGATGGCGCCCGAGCACCTGCCCGTCGCGTGCGACGAGGAGTGCCTCGCCCTCCAGATAATCGGTCTCGAAATTGCCGCCGCGGCCGCGCCGAGCGCCGCCGCCGACATAGGGGCGCAGCGACAGCGCCTTCACGACCACCACCAGCCGCGGCCCGCGCCCGCCGATCCGTCCGGCAAACGTCTTGCGCAGGGCGGCGGTCAGGTCGGCGGCGAGCGCGTCGGCCTGACCGCCCGCGCCCGCCTCCCGCAGCGGCCGCACATCGACGCGGATGTCGGAGAACGCCGCGGTCGGCGGAAAATCGCCGGCCGCCACCGCGGAGGCCAGCCCGCAGAGCAGGAAGAGGCCGGCGAGCCAGCCGCGGGCGGACGCGATCATCGCCCTCAGCCGCCGTACTGGACGCCGACGACCTCGTAGGACTTGCCGCCGCCCGGCGTGGTAACCTCGACCGTGTCGCCGACGCCCTTGCCGATCAGGGCCCGGGCAATCGGCGACGTGATCGAGACGCGGCCCGCATGCACGTCGGCCTCGGGCTCGCCCACGATCTGGTAGGTCTTCTCCTCCTCCGTGTCCTCGTCCACGAGCTTCACGGTCGCGCCGAACTTGATCTTGTCGCCGGACAGCTTCGACACGTCGATGATCTCGGCGCGCGCGATCATGCTCTCGAGCTCCATCACGCGCCCCTCGTTGTGGGACTGAGCCTCCTTGGCGGCGTGATACTCGGCGTTCTCGGAAAGGTCTCCGTGCGCGCGGGCCTCGGCGATCGCCGCGACGATGCGCTGGCGCTCCACCTGCTGGCGGTGCTTCAGCTCCTCCTCGAGAGCCGCGAATCCGCGTACCGTGATCGGAACCTTGTCTATCGTCATCGTCTCGCGCCACAATGAAGAGGCCCGGCCGAGAGTGTAGCACTCTCCCCGGGCCACGAAGTTAAGTCAGCGGGACCCTGAGGCTCAGGCCGCGAAGTATTCTTGCAAGGCGCGTACCTGGAGATCGCCCTCTAGATAGGCCTTGATCCCTTCGGCCGCGGCCATCGCGCCGGCTAGAGTGGTGTAATACGGCACCTTATGCAAGAGGGCCGCGCGCCGGAGCGAGCGCGAGTCGGACAGCGCGCCGGCGCCCTCCGTCGTATTCAGCACGAGCTGGATGTCGCCGTTCTTGATCGAGTCGACCACGTGCGGCCGGCCCTCGAGGACCTTGTTCACGCGCTCGGCCGGCACGCCGTTCTCGACCAGGTACTTCTGGGTCCCGCCGGTGGCCAGGATCGAGAAGCCGAGTTCGGAGAGGAGCTTCACGCTGGGCAGGATCCGGGCCTTGTCGGCGTCGCGCACCGAGACGAACACGGTACCGGAGCGCGGAACCTGCGTGCCCGAGCCGAGCTGGCTCTTGGCGAAGGCCACGCCGAAGCTGGCATCGAGCCCGATCACCTCGCCCGTCGAGCGCATCTCCGGTCCGAGCAGGACGTCGACGCCGGGGAAGCGCGCGAACGGGAACACCGCCTCCTTGACGGCGATATGGGCCAGTTCCCTGCGCTTCAGACCGAAGCCCGCGAGCTTCTCACCGGCCATGACCCGGGCGGCGATCTTGGCGATCGGCTCGCCGATCACCTTGGCGACGAACGGCACCGTGCGGGAGGCGCGGGGGTTCACTTCCAGCACGTAGATGTCGCCGTCCTTGATCGCGTACTGGACGTTCATCAGGCCGCCGACCTTGAGCGCCAGCGCCATCGCGGTGGTCTGCCGCTCCAACTCCGCGATGGTTTCCGCCGAGAGCGAGCGCGGCGGCAGGGAGCAGGCGGAATCGCCGGAATGGATCCCGGCCTCCTCGATGTGCTCCATGATACCGGCGATGAACACGTCCTGGCCGTCGCAGACCGCATCCACGTCGATCTCGACCGCGTCTGACAGGTAGCGGTCGAACAGCAGCGGGTTCTTGCCCAGCACCGTGTTGATCTGCCCGGTCTTGTCGTTCGGGTAGCGGGCGACCACGTCGGACGGGATCAGGCTTGGCAAGGTCCCGAGCAGGTAGTCGGCGAACTGGCTCTCGTCGCGGATGATCGCCATCGCGCGGCCGCCCAGCACGTAGCTCGGGCGCACCACGAAGGGTAGGCCGAGCTCGGAGGCGATCAGCCGGCTCTGCTCGACCGAATAGGCGATGCCGTTCTTCGGCTGCTTCATCCCGAGCTTGTCGAGGAGCCGCTTGAACTGGTCGCGGTCCTCGGCGAGGTCGATGGCGTCCGGGGAGGTGCCGAGGATCGGCACGCCGGCCGCTTCCAGCGCCCGGGCGAGCTTCAGCGGCGTCTGTCCACCGAACTGCACGATGACGCCGTGCAGGGTGCCGGCCTGCCGCTCGGTCTCGATGATCTCCAGCACGTCCTCGGCGGTCAGCGGCTCGAAATAGAGCCGGTCCGACGTGTCGTAGTCGGTCGAGACGGTCTCCGGGTTGCAGTTGACCATGATGGTCTCGTAGCCGGCATCCGACAGCGCGAAGCAGGCGTGGCAGCAGCAATAGTCGAACTCGATGCCCTGGCCGATCCGGTTCGGGCCGCCGCCCAGGATGATGACCTTCTTGGCGTTGGTCGGCTGCGCCTCGTCCACCACGGTGCCGGCGAAGGGCGCCACGTAGGTCGAGTACATGTAGGCGGTGGGCGCCTTGAACTCGGCGGCGCAGGTGTCGATGCGCTTGAAGACCGGGCGCACGCCCAGCGCCCGGCGCTTGGCCCGGACGTCGGATTCCTCCATCTTGGCCAGGACCGCGAGGCGGGAATCCGAGAAGCCGGCGGCCTTGAGCTGGCGGAACGCCCCGGCGGTGCCCGGCAGGCCGTGGGCCTTCACCCGGTTCTCCAAGTCAACGATCGCCTGGATCTGCTCCAGAAACCACGGATCGACCTTGCAGGAGGCATGGACCTCCTCGTGGCTGACGCCGAGCCGCAGGGCCTGGGCGATCTTGAGCAGCCGGTCCGGCGTCGGTACGCCGAGCGCCGCCTTGATGGCGTTGTGGTCGTCGCCGCGGCCCAGCCCCTCGATCTCGATCTCGTCGAGGCCGGTCAGCCCGGTCTCCAGCGAGCGCAGGGCCTTCTGCAGCGATTCCGCAAAGCAGCGGCCGATCGCCATCGCCTCGCCCACCGACTTCATGGCGGTGGTCAGGGTCGGCTCGGCGCCGGGGAATTTCTCGAAGGCGAAACGCGGGATCTTGGTGACGACGTAGTCGATCGTCGGCTCGAACGAGGCCGGGGTCGCGCCGCCGGTGATGTCGTTGGCGATCTCGTCGAGCGTGTAGCCCACCGCCAGCTTGGCCGCGACTTTGGCGATCGGGAAGCCGGTGGCCTTCGAGGCCAGCGCCGAGGAGCGCGAGACGCGCGGGTTCATCTCGATCACGATCATCCGCCCGTTCTCGGGGTTGATCGCGAACTGCACGTTCGAGCCGCCAGTCTCGACGCCGATCTCGCGCAGCACCGCCAGGGATGCGTCGCGCATCACCTGGTATTCCTTGTCGGTGAGCGTGAGGGCCGGGGCGACGGTGATCGAGTCGCCGGTATGCACGCCCATCGGGTCGATGTTCTCGATGGAGCAGACGATGATGCAGTTATCCGCCTTATCGCGGACGACCTCCATCTCGTATTCCTTCCAGCCGAGCACGCTCTCCTCGATCAGGACCTCGTTGGTCGGGGAGGCGTCGATGCCGCGCTCGACGATGTCGAGGAATTCCTCACGGTTGTAGGCGATGCCGCCGCCGGTGCCGCCCATGGTGAAGGACGGGCGGATGATCGCCGGCAGGCCGACCTCGGCGAGCGCGATCAGGGCCTGGCCGAGGGCGTGCTCACCGTAGCGCTTGCGCCGCTCGGATTCGCCGGACTGCCACTTGCGCTCGAAGGCGGCAACCGCCGCGGCCCGCGCCTGCGGGTCGGCATTGGCCGCCTCGATCCGGGCGATCTCGGCGAGGTACTTTTCCCGGTCGGCCTTCTTGGCTGCGGAGGCGTTGGCAAGCGCCGATTTCGGGGTGTCGAGCCCGATCTTGGTCATGGCGTCCCGGAACAGGCTCCGGTCCTCGGCCTTGTCGATGGCCTCGGCGGTGGCGCCGATCATCTGCACGCCGTACTTGGCCAGCACGCCCATCTTCTGCAGAGACAGGGCGCAGTTCAGCGCCGTCTGGCCGCCCATGGTCGGCAGGATCGCGTCGGGGCGCTCCTTCTCGATGATCTTGGCGACGATCTCCGGGGTGATCGGCTCGACATAGGTCGCGTCCGCCATGTCCGGATCGGTCATGATCGTCGCCGGGTTCGAGTTCACCAGGACGATCCGGTAGCCCTCCTCGCGGAGCGCCTTGCAGGCTTGGGTCCCCGAATAGTCGAACTCGCAGGCCTGCCCGATGATGATCGGTCCCGCACCGACGATGAGAATCGAGGAGATGTCGGTGCGCTTGGGCATTGGCGGCCTTTTCAGGCCAAGCGCGCCCAGTCGGGCACGGCTCGGATCGGCCCTGCTCCCGGACGCGCGTGGCGGGATTGTCGTTGAACGTCGCGTTTACACGGGCGATCCGCGCATTGGAAGGCCGTGCCCGATCAGCGGTTGCGCGGGGAAGCGCGGACGCGTTGTCGCGCCTTGGCCTAGATTCAAAGCATTTTGAAGTATTCGGACGGGCTACCGCGCCATTGCCGAGTCCGGACCGGGGCCATAAGGCTCAAACGATCGACGGGTCCGTCGATTGAAACGAGACCAATTCGAGATAGACGATGATCAGGGAAACGTTCAGCGCGGCGATGCTTCTGCTCGGCGCGACGGCAGGCGCCTATGCGACTGAAGTCTCCATCAAGACGCTCAACAGCGGCCCGGGCGGCATGATGGTCTTCAATCCGGCTTTCGTGAAGATCCAGCCCGGGGATACGGTCCGGTTCGTGCCGGCCGACAAGGGTCACAACGCCGAGCTGATCCAGGGCATGGCACCCGAGGGCGCGCCGACCTTCAAGACCGTGGTCGGCAAGGAGGAGACCGTGACCTTCGACAAGCCCGGCCTCTACGGCTTCAAGTGCTCGCCCCACTACATCATGGGAATGGTCGGCCTGATCGAGGTCGGCGACAAGCCGGAAAACCTCGCGGCCGCCAAGCGCTTCGAGCCGCTGTTCGAGAAGGTGCAGTAGGGATCCGGCGGGGGCGGCCCACCGCCCTCGCTCAGAAGCGCTGACAACGGACACACATTTCGAACGCGACCTCGATCACCAGCCGCAGCCGCCCCCTCTCCCGCACGGGAGAGGGGACCAGAGTCTCCTACGGCCGATGATGCGCCCGCATTCGACCTGCAGACCGAGAAGACGAGCGGCTTAGAACCCGGCGTGCAGCGCGGCGAGCGCCCGGTCGATGGACAGGTAGAAGATGCCGAAGGCGACCACGGCCGCGGCGGCGAATTCAAGTGCGACGTTCGAGAGGGTCTGCGCCCGGCGCAGCATCTCCCGGCCGAAATACAGAGACACCCAGGCGAAGGCGAGGACGGCCGGCATCGCGAACAGGTAGGAGACCGTGCTCTCGACCCGGTCGAGGCCGGCGGCCGGATCGATCAGGGCGCGGATGTTGCGCACCCAGGGGGCGTATAGGGCGGCGTAGAGCGCGGTCGCCCAGGCGAGGCTGGCCGCGACACCGAGATGAAATGTGAAGGTACGGTGCAGGCGGGCGAAGTCGTCGCGTGCCTCGTCGATGGTCATCCGGCAATCCCCTCGGACGGAACCGCCATGCGCGGTCCGTCGATGAGACGATTAAGCCGCCGGAATTCGCGGATTTTGTGACCCCGGCGCGGCCCGAATGGGACTGCGCCGAAGGTCTCATGCCGCTCAGGCGTTCGCGGCCTTCTCGGGCTCGCCGGAGCGCATCAGCGTGACGAAGCGCTCGAACAGGTAGTGGCTGTCGCGCGGGCCCGGCGAGGCTTCCGGGTGGTGCTGTACCGAGAAGGCAGGCCGGTCGGTGAGCGTCAGGCCACAATTCGAGCCGTCGAACAGCGAGACATGGGTCTCGATTGCGCTGGCGGGCAAGCTGGCGGGATCTACCGCGAAGCCGTGATTCATCGACACGATCTCGACCTTGCCGGTGGTCTTGTCCTTCACCGGGTGATTCGCGCCGTGATGGCCCTGGCCCATCTTTACGGTACGGCCGCCGAGCGCGAGGCCCATGAGCTGGTGCCCCAGGCAGATGCCGAAGGTCGGCACCTTCTCGTCCAAGAGCTTGCGAATCACAGGCACGGCGTAGGTGCCGGTCGCCGCCGGGTCACCCGGACCGTTGGACAGGAACACGCCGTCGGGCTTCAGCGCCAGGATCTCCTCGGCGCTGGTGGTGGCCGGGACCACGGTGACGTCGCAGCCGGCCTGGGCGAGCAGGCGCAGGATGTTGCGCTTCACGCCGTAATCGATCGCCACCACCTTCAGGCCCTCGCCGGGCGCGCGCTTGCCGTAGCCGTCGCCGAGGGCCCAGACGGTCTCCGACCATTCCGTCGCCGCGCGGCTGGTCACCGGCGGCACAAGGTCGAGCCCCTCCATGGGGGCCAGGGCGGCGGCCCGCGCCTTCAGAGCCTCGCGGTCGAACCGGCCCTCGGGATCGTTGGCGATGACGGCGTTCGGCATGCCGTTGTCGCGGATGCGGGCGGTGAGCGCCCGCGTGTCGATCCCGGTGATGCCAACGATGCCGCGGGCGTCGAGCCAGCCGTCGAGATGCGACGAGGAGCGCCAGCTCGACGGCTTGGTCACCGCCGAGGCGATGATGGTGCCGCGCACGCCGGAGGCCGGGGCCGCCTCGAGGCTCTCCAGATCCTCGTCGTTGGTGCCGACATTGCCGATATGCGGGAAGGTGAAGGTGACGATCTGCCCGGCATAGGACGGGTCGGTCAGGATCTCCTGGTAGCCGGTCATCGCCGTGTTGAAGCAGACCTCGCCGTCGGCGACGCCCGTCCGGCCGATGCCGAAGCCTTCGAGGATGGTCCCGTCCGCCAGAACCAGTAGGGCCGTCGCCACGGGCTCGGCCCAGGGTTCGGGGGCGGAGGGGCCGGAGGCCTGCGCGGCGTCTTGCAGCATCGGGTCGGTCTCGCTTATGTGCGGCCGAAGGCAGGCACCGCGTTGCGGCGCGCTCGGCTGGCGGCATGATCGTGTGCGGCGCTCTTAGCGAGCGGCCCGCGATGGGGTCAATGTGGCCCTGTGGCCGAAGCCGCTCAACACCCGCAAACTGCAGGCCAGCCCCCCGTTTCTCCCGTCGGAAGGTTTATCGAGATGCTGCGCGCCCGCCTCACCACCGAGATGAAGGAGGCCATGAAGGCCGGCGACAAGGACAAGCTCGCCACCGTGCGGATGATCCAGGCCGCCCTCAAGGACAAGGATATCGAGGCCCGCGGCCTCGGCAAGGAGCCGGCCTCCGACGAGGAGATCCTGTCGCTCCTGCAGAAGATGATCAAGCAGCGCACGGAATCCGCCTCGGTCTACGAGCAGGGCGGACGCCCGGAGCTCGCGGCCAACGAGCGCGCCGAGATCGCGATCATCGAGGCGTTCCTACCCAAGCAGATGGACGAGGCCGAGATGAAGGTGGCGGTCGACGCCGCGATCCTCGAGACCGGCGCCGCCGGCCAGAAGGACATGGGCAAGGTCATCGCCGCCCTGAAGGGCACTTTCGCGGGCCGGATGGATTTCGGCAAGGCGAGCGGGCTGGTGAAGGCCGCGCTGGCAGCCAAGGGCTGAGGCTCGGACCTCCGGCTCTCCCCGCAATCCCCCGCCCGATCGCGCCATCGATCGACCGGGCGGGACTCGCCCCCCCCGTCGCGCTATATCCAGCGGTCAAGCAATCGACCCGCAGGCCCCGTGCGCTATCCACCCCACATCCTGGAAGAGATCCGCGCCCGGCTGCCGGCCTCCTCCGTGGTCGGGCGGCGGGTGCAGCTCAAGAAGGCCGGCCGCGAATGGCGCGGCCTGTCGCCGTTCAACGCCGAGAAGACGCCGTCCTTCTACGTGAACGACCAGAAGCAGTTCTATCACTGCTTCTCCTCGTCCAAGCACGGCGACATCTTCACCTTCCTGATGGAAACCGAGGGCCTGAGCTTCCCCGAAGCGGTGGAGCGCCTGGCGAGCGAGGCCGGCGTCAGCCTGCCAGCGCCCACGGAGGACAATCGCGCCACCGAGCAGAAGCGCGCCGGCGCCATCGAGGTCATGGAGATGGCCGCCCGGTGGTTCGAGGAGCGGCTGCGTTCGGGGCAGGGGAGCGAGGCGCGGGCCTATCTCGAACGCCGGGGGCTCAAGGACGAGACGCAGCGGGCCTTCCGGCTCGGCTACGCGGCGAACGAGCGCTACGCCCTGCGCGACCACCTCGCCGGGCAGGGGGTCGACAAGGCGCTGATGGTCGAGCTCGGACTCCTCGCCGGCGGCGAGGATGTCTCGGTCCCGTACGATTATTTCCGTGACCGGGTGATCTTCCCGATCACCGACACACGCGGCCGGGTGGTCGCCTTCGGGGGACGGGCGCTCTCTAAGGAGGTCCGCGCCAAGTACCTGAACTCCCCCGAGACGCCGCTCTTCCACAAGGGCCGGACGCTCTACAACCTCCACGGCGCCCGCAAGGCGGCGCACGAGCGCGGTTCGATCATCGCGGTCGAGGGCTATGTCGACGTGATCGCCATGACGCTGGCCGGCCATCCCGAGACTGTGGCGCCCCTCGGCACTGCGCTCACCGAGGAGCAGCTCGCCCTGCTCTGGCGCCACGCCGACGAGCCGATCCTGTGCTTCGACGGCGACAAGGCCGGCCAACGGGCGGCCTTCCGGGCCCTCGACATCGCGCTGCCGGCCCTCGAACCCGGCCGGTCCCTGCGGATCGCCCTGCTGCCCGGCGGCCAGGACCCCGACGACCTCCTGCGTTCGGGCGGACCGGGCGCGATCGACCAGGTGCTGCAGGCGGCGCTGCCCCTGTCGGAACTGCTCTGGCGCCGGGCGCTCGAATCTGGCCCGGTCGACACGCCGGAGCGGCGAGCGGGGCTGACCCAGACGCTGCGCGCCACCGTCGCCACGATCCGCGACGAGACGGTGAAGCGCTATTATCGCGACGACATCGAGGAGCGGCTGCGGGGCCTGTCGCCCCGCGGCACGCGTTCGGCCGGGCCCGGGCCGGGCCCGAAGGGTCAGGGTCGTCGCTTCGCCCGTCCGGGCGAGCCGGTCTCGCCGCGCATCACCGGCAGCCCCAGCGCCTCGATGACCGCCTCGGCCGGCTTTTCCGGGGCGGCGCCGGTGCGCGAGGCTGTGATCGTCGGGACGCTGCTGGTCCACCCCGAAATGCTGGCCGAGTTCGGCGACGAGGTCGCGGAACTTGACTTCGAGGATCCCGACGCGCGGGCGCTCCTGTCGGTCCTTGTCGCTTGTGCCGCAGAGGACGGACAAACGAACGCGGACCTGTTGCAAAGCCGCATCACACGGGCCGGTCTCGGAGAGGCGGCGGAGCGGATTCTCGCGCTCGCCCGCTCGCGCGACCGCATTACGCTGTCTCCGCACGCCGATCCGCAGCAGCGTGGGGACGCTCTCAGACAGGCGATGATCTTGCACCGGCAGGCAGGAGCGCTACATAGCGAACTTCGCGAAGCACGGCAGGCGTTTGAGGACGATCCGACCGATGCCGGGTGGGCATGGCTCTGCGAAGTCAAGGCGAGGCTGGAGACCGTCATCGCCGCCGAGGCTGAAGCCGACAAGCCGGTGTCGAACGACTCGACCGCCGCATGACGGCCGTGCGATGGCGGTGGCGACGGGCAGATCCGCGCCATAGTTAACATTCGGTCAAGCCTCGGGCTTGCATACGGAACCCGACGACCCAAGGCGCCCGGAGCAATCCGGAGCCACTCGCAAGTATCGCGGCGCCGACGGCGTGGAGCGGCCTTCTTCAGGCCTCCGCAGCGCGCCGCATCCGAAACAATAGGCTGATCATGGCGACGAAGGCAACGGAACGGGACGAGACGGACGCTGCCCCCGAGCAGCAGACCGACGGGCCGCTCCTCGACCTGACGGATGCTTCGGTCAAGCGGATGGTCAAGCTCGCCAAGAAGCGCGGCTACGTGACCTACGAAGAGGTCAACGAGGTCCTGCCCGAGGGCCAATCCGACCCCGACCAGCTCGAGGACGTGCTATCGCAGCTGTCCGAGATGGGCATCAACGTGGTCGAGGCGGAGGAGACCGACGAGGCGGCTGCCGGCGAGAAGACCGCCAACGGCGCCGACGGCGAAGAGGAAGAGGCCGAGGGCGGCGAGGTGGCCGAAGTCGCGCCGACGCGCGCCGTCGCGGTCACCACGACCACCAAGGAGCCGACCGACCGGACCGACGACCCAGTCCGGATGTACCTGCGCGAGATGGGCTCGGTGGAGCTCCTGTCCCGCGAGGGCGAGATCGCGATCGCCAAGCGCATCGAGGCCGGCCGCGAGGCGATGATCGCGGGCCTCTGCGAGAGCCCGCTGACCTTCCAGGCGATCATCATCTGGCGGGACGAGCTCGTGGAGGGCAAGGTCCTCCTGCGCGACATCATCGATCTCGAGGCGACCTATGCCGGCCCGGACGGCAAGAACGCGCCGCAGATCGCCGAGGGCGAAGGTGAGGAAGGTGCCGAGGACGGCGAGCCGCCGGCGCCCCCGGAGGGCGGCGACGACGAGGACGACCTCGAGAACAACGTCTCGCTCGCCGCGATGGAAGCCGAGATCAAGCCGCGGGTCCTCGAGACCTTCGACGCGATCGCCGCGAACTACCGCAAGCTGCGCAAGTTCCAGACCGAGGGCGCCGAGCGCAAGGCCGCCGGCGAGAAGAACAGCCCGGCCCAGGACCAGAAGCAGATCGAGCTGAAGGACAGCGTCGTCGCCGACGTGAAGTCGCTGTCGCTCAACAACAACCGCATCGAGGCGCTGGTCGGCCAGCTCTACTCGATCAACAAGCAGCTGATCGGCCATGAGGGCCGTCTGATGCGCTACGCCGAGAGCCACGGCGTGGCGCGCGACGAGTTCCTGCGCCACTACCAGGGCTACGAGCTCGATCCGAACTGGATGGAGCGCGTCGGCACCCTGGGCGGCAAGGGCTGGAAGAACTTGGTCGAGCGCGGCTCGAAGCAGGTGTCGGAGCTGCGCGCCCAGATCCTCGACCTCGCCTCCGAGACCGGCCTGGAGATCGGCGAGTACCGCCGCATCGTCAACATGGTCCAGAAGGGCGAGCGCGAGGCCCGGCAGGCCAAGAAGGAGATGATCGAGGCAAACCTGCGCCTCGTGATCTCGATCGCCAAGAAGTACACAAACCGCGGCCTGCAGTTCCTGGACCTGATCCAGGAGGGTAACATCGGCCTGATGAAGGCGGTCGACAAGTTCGAGTACCGGCGCGGCTACAAGTTCTCGACCTACGCCACCTGGTGGATCCGGCAGGCGATCACCCGCTCGATCGCCGACCAGGCCCGCACGATCCGCATCCCGGTGCACATGATCGAGACGATCAACAAGATCGTCCGCACCTCGCGCCAGATGCTGCATGAGATCGGCCGGGAGCCGACCCCGGAGGAGCTGGCCGAGAAGCTGGCCATGCCGCTGGAGAAGGTCCGCAAGGTCCTGAAGATCGCCAAGGAGCCGATCTCCCTCGAGACGCCCATCGGCGACGAGGAGGACAGCCACCTCGGCGACTTCATCGAGGACAAGAACGTCGTTCTCCCGATCGACGCGGCGATCCAGTCGAACCTGCGCGAGACCACGACCCGCGTCCTGGCGTCGTTGACCCCCCGCGAGGAGCGCGTCCTGCGCATGCGCTTCGGCATCGGGATGAACACCGACCACACCCTCGAGGAGGTCGGCCAGCAATTCTCGGTGACCCGCGAGCGCATCCGGCAGATCGAGGCCAAGGCCCTGCGCAAGCTGAAGCACCCGTCGCGCAGCCGGAAGCTCCGGAGCTTCCTGGACAACTGAGCCCCCGTCGCGGCCCCCCGCGGCGCCTCTCCTTACGACCGCGCAGCCTCGGGGTTGCGCGGCATCCACAGTGGCGCCATGCTTGAACGCCGCCCGCCAACGCCCGGATTGCCGACGGCCTTCGCGGACGGGTCCGAGGCCGACGACGTGCCCTTCGGCGCGCTCCAGCCCTCCGTGGGCATTCGCGACTGGCTGCTGGGCGAGGGCGCCCGGCTGCAGAAGGCCGAGGACATGCTCTCGGGCCTCGCCGAGCGGCTGATCGCCATCGGCGTGCCGGTGGACCGGGCCTCCACGGCGATCGACACCTTGCACTCGGAATATGCCGGGGTCGGGCGCGTCTGGACCCGGGACGGCGGCACCAGCGTACGCCTGTTCCCGCACGGCGGCCGCTCCCAGGAGGCCTATCTCAACAGCCCGTTCCACACGGTCCACGAGACCGGCGAATGGCTGATCCTCGATCTCGCCGAGACGCCGGACGACGCCTACGCGATCATCCCGGACCTGAAGGCGGGCGGCTACACCCACTACGTCGTGGCGCCGCTGTTCTTCACCAACGGCGCCAAGAACGGCATTACCTTCGCCACGCGCGCGCCTGAGGGATTCGGCAGCGACGACATCGCGATCATGCGCTTCGTCATGCCGGCGCTCGCCGCCGTGGTGGAGATGCGCGTCCTCAACAAGCAGTTGGACCACGTGCTGCGGCTCTATGTCGGCGACGAGCCGCACCGGGCGATCCTGGCGGGCGATATCCGCCGCGGGCAGGTGACGCGGATCCGCTCGGCGATCCTGTTCGCCGACATGCGCGACTACACCCGCACCTCCGCCGACATGACCCCCGAGGAGGCGGTGGGGCTGCTCAACGTGTTCTTCGATTGCCTGGTGCCGCCGATCGAGCGTGAGGGCGGCGAGGTCCTGAAATATCTGGGCGATGGCCTGCTGGCGATCTTTCGGGAATCCGGCGACGATCTCGGGGGCGCGGCCAAGGGCGCGCTCACCGCGGCCCAGAACGCATTGGCCGCCCTCGACGAGGCCAATGCCCTTCACCAGTTCTCGGTGCCGGTGGCGGCGGGAATTGCGCTCCATCACGGCGAGGCCGCCTACGGCAATGTCGGCTCCGGCTCGCGGCTCGACTTCACGGTGATCGGCCGGGACGTGAATCTCGCGAGCCGGCTCGCCCAGCTCAACCGCCTCCTCGGCGAGCCGCTTCTGATGTCGAAGCCGTTCGTGGATTTCCTGTGGGGCGATCCGGTGCCGCTCGGCGAGCACGTGCTGGACGGCTTCCGCGAGCCCATGGCGGTGTTCCGGCCGAAATTCTTGCGGCCGCGCGCGCCGAGCTAAGGGGCTCCGCGCAAAACCTCCGAAGCGTTGCGATTTTCCCCATCGCAAAGGAAGGCGTTCAGAGCGTCCTGTAAGGGGCCCACAGCACCGTGCTCGATCGCGACGGGGCTGTAGGTTTCTCAGCTCAATCCCGGATCAGCACTACGCTGAAAGTTTTACGCGTTCATATTTGCCACGCCGGAAGGACCTCGGCACTGTAGGAAGGTTGCCAGGAGCCCCAAACCGGATCGACCATCTTGGTCAGCGCTTTGCGCGCCAAATCTGCAGTTCGCGAGAGCACTTCCCTGGGGACCTCACCCTCGCCAAGGATATCAAAACATACAGACAAGCAGATACGATATTCGCCTACGTGATAGGCACAGATGCAAAATTCTTCCCGCAATCCGTACGTATAGATCCACGGAATGATAGCGATACCTTCGCCAGGAATCTCTGGCGAAAGCCCACCGTCGCCGTATTGAAAGCCGACCGCATATTCCTTCTTGCGATTGCAGAGCTGGATAGCACCGTGGCGAGCTTCAGCCCGAGCCGGGCAGGTGCGTATCGCGCGATCGTAGAGCGACAATACTCTATGCACGGGTTCATCAAACTGCTCGGTCAGCCGGGCTGCGTTGAGCAAACTCACATATATCTCTTCGTCCCAGTGCCCGAGATCCGCCCGCTGCAAATAGAACTCAAGAGCTTTACGGTATTCGCCGATATCGCGATAAGATCGCGCGAGATAAAATGTGTATCTCGCGATCATAAACGGATCTTTCTCAACGGACAAGGCCTTTTCGAGCGCCGCGAGATCCCGTTGCTCGGCCCTGCCGTCGTTGTGACGCCCCCCGTCGACACCGCGACGCACCGACAGCGGTAACGTTGGCGTATCGGGATTTCCCGGACACTCCAGAAATTCGTGAACAACACCGCGATAACGCCAGCTGAGCCTATTATTGACAATCTGAACACGCCAATATTTTGTGTGCGCATCCAATATTGTCAACATGTACCCGGCCTCGGTTAGCTTCGGCATGACGAAATCGTCCGGGACGATTAACTGATCATCGGCGTCGATGATCAGAGAATACGCTCCGCGCGGGCGCGCGAGCTTCAACGCCTCGTTCCGGTTGAAGGAGAAGTCAACCCAGCGTTGCTCGACGAGCGTACCTGGGATGCCAGCTAAGGCTGCGCGGATGACATCTTGGGTCCCATCTGTCGATCCGGTATCGACGATGACCCAATGATCAATAATGGATCTTACCGAATCGAGACACCGCTGTATAACGTGAGCCTCATCCTTGACGATCATCGATAGACAGATCGTCTGCCCGAAACTATTCATATCGACGTATCCGTTCTGACACGCACTCGCTACGCAATGCGTCTTGCAGCGCTCGCCAATAAGCGAGAATCTCACAGCTTCAAAATGATTGCACTCTCGGACCAAGCAATTTTTGGCAATCGAAGCCATTCGCCAGAACTAACATTTGTGACTTATACAAAAATAATCAAGCCATTAAGACACATTTAACCGAGATAAATCGCTCCCGAAATAATTTGTTTTGGCAATAATAATATGGAGCGCACACGTCGCACATGGTGCCGACGAGGCATGCGGAATGATCGGAGCGCGCCCGCATCCGACTCATCCGGAGGCAAGGCAGTCAAACGTTCGTCCACCGACTAATGTTGCTCGGTGGCGACAACGAGCATCGAACTGCCGAACAGCGGCAAAAGTTTTGGCTAAAGCACACACGGCTGGAACGGGCGAATAGACCCCGTTCGATGTGATCATCCGGGCAGTAACAGCCTCCGCCGCTACCGCCTCCATAAGCTCGGCCACCCTCGCAGGGGTTGACCGATGGCGCGTCCGACACCAAATCTAAGGTCGTTCCAGGGAGATCCCCGGCAAGGGGCTGAGAAACCGCTGGCACGTCCACCCGGACCTGCGGCGCGGAAATCCTTTGAACCTGATCCGGCTCATACCGGCGTAGGGATTGGACCGCGGCCGCCCGACAGAGGCAGGCCACAGCTTCGCACCGAAGCAGACGGCCCGATCTTCGCGACGGAATTCCGCGGAGATGACTTTGGCCTTTGACCGCCCCGTTTCACCGATCGGACGCCGCCGTATCCCGGCCGGCTTGCCCGCGCAGGATTCTCTGCCCGCGCGGGCCGATGTCGCCATCGTCGGCGGCGGGCTGATCGGCATGTCGATTGCGTGGCGGCTCGCCCGGGCGGGCCGCGCGGTGGTCGTGGTCGAGCGCGACACGATCGGGGCCGGGGCGAGCCTGGCCGCCACCGGCATGCTCGCCCCGGCCGCCGAGCACGAGCCCGGCTCGGATCCGCTCCTGCCGCTCGCCCTCGAGTCGCTGCGGCTCTGGCCGGCTTTCCGCGACGCGCTGGAGGCGGAGACCGGACTGCCGATCGACTATCGGCCGGACGGGACCGTCGTGGTCGCCATCGGCCGCGACGAGGTCGAGCGCCTGCGCTTCCGTTACGATCTGCAACGCCGGTCCGGGCTCGACGCCGCCTGGCTGCCGGGCACAGAGGTACGCCGCCTGGAACCGGGCCTGCGCCCCTCCGTCACCGCCGGCGTCCATTGCCCGCTGGATCATCAGGTCGATCCGCGTCTCGTCATGGCGGCGCTGGCCGAGGCCTGCCGGCGCGCCGGCGTGATCCTGGTGGAGCGCACAGCCGTCACCGGGCTCGACTGGTCCGGCGGGGCGGTCACCGGTCTCCGCGCGGGCGATCAGGGCGTGGCGGCCGGCACGGTCGTCCTCGCTTCGGGCGCCTGGAGCGGGGAGGGCAGCCTACTGCCCGAGACCCTCGCCCTGCCGGTGCGCCCGCTCAAGGGCCAATCGCTGGCCCTGCGCACCACGGCCCGCACCGGTACGCTCAGTCGGATGATCTGGACCGAGCAGGTTCACATGGCGCCGAAAAGCGACGGCCATCTTGTCATCGGCGCGACTGTGGAGGATTGCGGCTTCCGTCCGGGCGTCACCGCCGGCGGCCTCTACGCGCTGCTCGAAGGCGCCCGCCGGGTCCTGCCGGGCATCGAGGAGATGGAGGTCGAGGCCGTGTGGAGTGGCTACCGCCCAACCTCGGACGACGATGCGCCGATCATCGACACCCTCGCGCCGGGCCTGGTGGCCGCCACCGGCCATCACCGCAACGGCTATCTGCTCGCTCCGGTCACCGCCGATGCGGTGGCCGAACTCGTCATGCGGGGTGCGCTGCCGGAGATTGCCAAACCGTTCACCCGGGTGCGCTTCGACCAACCCGAAACCCAAAAGGCCTCGGCATGAAGCTTCTGGTGAACGGAGAACCGCGCGATCTCGCGGTCGAGACCGTCGCGGCCCTGTTCCGGGCCGAGGCCGAGGAGATCGGCATCGAGAGCTCGCAGGGTGTCGCCATCGCGCTGAACGGGCGCGTGCTGCGCCGCCGAGACTGGGACGAGACGCCGGTCACCGAGGGTGACCGCGTCGAGATCGTCCGCGCCATGCAGGGAGGTTGATCATGGACCAGAATGTCACGCCGCTGCACCCCGAGGCCGAGGCGGATCGCTTCACCGTCGCGGGGGTCGAGCTGGCGTCCCGGCTGTTCATCGGCACCGCCGGCTACCCGACCCAGGCGATCATGCGCGACGCCGTCGCGGTCTCGGGGGCCGAGGTGGTGACCGCCTCGATCCGCCGGGTCTCGCTCCAGGGCCACGGCTCCGACACGGTGCGCATCCTCAAGGGCAAGCGCTTCCTGCCCAACACCGCCGGCTGCGAGACCGCCCGCGACGCGATCATGACCGCCGAGCTCGCCCGCGAGGCGCTCGACACCAACTGGATCAAGGTGGAGGTGATCGGCGACCGCGAGACCCTCTACCCGGACGTGGCCGAGTTGATCGAAGCCTGCCGCCACCTCGTGGACGAAGGCTTCGTGGTGCTGCCCTATTGCAACGACGATCCGGTGGTCTGCCAACACCTGGAGGATCTCGGCTGCGCCGCGATCATGCCGATGGGCTCGCTGATCGGCTCCGGCATGGGGGTGGCCAACCCGGCCAATATCGAGCTGATTTGCCGCCGGGCCGGGGTGCCGGTGATCGTCGATGCCGGCATCGGCACGGCTTCCGACGCGGTGATCGCCATGGAGCTGGGCGCGGCCGCCTGCCTGATCAACACCGCCATCGCCAAGGCCGACGACCCGGTCCGGATGGCCCGCGCCATGGGTCGGGCCGTCGAAGCGGGGCGCGACGCCTATCTTGCCGGCCGGATCCCGCGCCGGGGCCGGGCCGACCCGTCGAGCCCGCAGCTCGGCCTCGTCGGCTCGTGAGGAGCCTGCCGTCGCCGCTCCTGGCGGTGACGGACCGGCACGGGCTGTCGCGTCCGCTGATGGAGACCGTGCAAGCGCTGCTCGACGGCGGCGTGCGCTGGGTCTGGTTCCGCGACCGCGATCTCGATCCTGAGGCGCGCCGCGCGCTCGGCGCCGGCCTCGCCGGCCGGATCCGCGCGGCGGCCGCATTTCTGACGGTCGGCGGCGATGTCGCGCTGGCCCGGGCGCTCGGTGCCGATGGGGTGCATCTCGGCGGTGGGACCGGTCCGGACATGGTCGCGTCCGCCCGCGCGGCGCTCGGGCCAGACGCCCTGATCGGCGTCTCGGCCCATGCACCCGTCGAGGTCGAGGCCGCCGCACTCGCCGGCGCCGACTACGTTACCCTGAGCCCGATCTATCCCACCGCCAGCAAACCCGGCTACGGCCCGGCCCTTGGCCCGGACGGCATCGCGGCGGCCTCCCGCGCCGGCTTGCCGGTGGTTGCGCTCGGCGGCATCACGCCGGATCGGATCTCGGAATGCCGGGATGCCGGGGCGGCCGGCATTGCCGTGATGGGCGGGCTCATGCGTGCGCCCGACCCCGCCGCCTCAGCCCGGGCCTTCCTCGCCCCCTGGGCGGAATAAGCCTCGCCCTCCGCGTCGTTTTCGAACGCTGAGCACGATCCTGCCCTGAAAGCCGGCGCCCTGCTTCGCCGCGATTGCACGATCGGCCCGTGGGGCGGATGAGGCGCCGACCGAACACGGGCTCAGGTCGTCAACCGCAGCAAACTATGTCTCAATCCGCCCCCGATTCGGAGGGTGGCGTTGCGCGCAGACCGTTCGTCCTTTGGCTGGCGCTGGCTCGGCCGTTCCCTCGCGTTGCGCCGGGGCCAGGTGGCCCGGCTGCTCCTCGCCATCGCGGCGGGCTACGGCGTCGGGCTGGTCTTCCCGGTCGCCACGCAGCGGATCGTCGATGCGATCGTGGCCGGGCGGGCCGACCTGCCCCTGCTCGGACTGGCCGTGCTCGCCCTCCTGTCGATTGGCGCGGAGGTCGCGCTCACCGCGTTCCGGGGGCGCCTGATCATCGAGCTGGCGGTCCATCTCGACCGCCGGATGTCGCGCCGGCTCTTCGCCCATCTCCTGCGCGTGCGGATCGACGGGGCGAACTTCAAATCCGGCGAGGTGCTGAACCACTTCCAGCAGGTCACGAAGATCCGGGACTTCGTCCTGCATCAGATCCCGAATTCGGTGATCGATACCGGTGGTGCGATCGTCGCGTTCGGCCTCGTGTTCTACTACGACCTGGCCGTCGGCCTGGCGCTGGCCGCGGCGGCGCCGGTGATCGTCGTGATCGCCAGCAACCAGATCAGCGGCATTTGGAAATCCGCAAAGGCCTACTACCAGGCTGTCAGCGTCCGCGACGGTACGCTGGCGGAGACCGTGAACGGCCTGCCGACCGTGAAGGCGCTCGCCCTGGAAGGGCCGCGCATGCGCCGCTGGAACGCGGTCATCGATAGCGTCCTCGGCGAACTCAGCGCCGTGATGGACCTCCAGCGCCGCTATGGGCTGCGGTCCCAGGCGGTTTCCCGGGCCGTGACGCTGTTGGTGATCGGCGTCGGCTGCTGGCGCATCTATGGCGGCCACCTGACCGTCGGCGAGTTTCTGGCGATCCAGGTCGTCTCGGCCCGAATCACCGGCCCGCTCCTGAGCAGCGCAGACATCCTGCGCATGGCCCAGGAGGTGAACGTCGCGATCCGAGAGATCGGCAGCTTCCTCGACCTGGCCCGCGAGCGGGCGGGCCGCCATCCGCCCCTGCGCCGGCTCGGCCGAGGCGGCATCCGACTCGATGGCGTGTCGCTGACCTACCCGGGCACGGCGCAGCCGGCCCTGCGGGATCTCAGCACGGTGCTGCCGGAGCGGGGCATCGTCGCCATCGTCGGGCGCAACGGCTCGGGCAAGTCGACCCTGCTGCGCATCCTGCTCGGCCTGCAGCGCGACTATACCGGCCGCGTGGAGATCGGCGGCGCGGACCTGCGCGATTACGATCCCCGCTGGCTGCGCGGCCGGATCGGCACCGTGGATCAGGATACGATGCTGTTCTCCGGGAGCCTGCGCGAGAATCTCGCCGGGCAGCGTTCCGACGCGGCGGCGACCGATGCAGCGCTGCGCTTCGCCGGATTGGGGGCGCTGGTCGAGACCCTGCCCCAAGGCCTCGACACCGCGCTCGAGGAGGGCGGCCGGACCCTGTCCGGCGGTCAGCGCCAGCGCCTGTCCATCGCCCGGGCGGTGGTCCGCAACCCGCCGGTCGCGCTCCTCGACGAGCCGACCGCCTTTCTGGACCCCGAAGCCGCCCTCTCGCTGGAGCGGAACCTCACGGCCTGGGGCCGCGACCGGCTGCTGATCCTGGTCACGCACCACCTCGCGGCCGCGCGCCAGGCCGACCGGATCCTGATCCTCGACGGCGGCCGGTTGCTCGGCGACGGCCGCCACGATGATCTGCTGCGCGAGGTGCCGCTCTATGCGGCGCTCTGGGAGGATTACACCCGCTCGATGGCCCAGCCCGCCGGGCGGGAGGCCGAAGCGGTGAGCTGACCTTACGGCGCAGCGGGGCCGTAGGGCGGGCGCGGGATCGCCCGGTGCGCGGCCCGGAGCGCCGCCGACCAGCGCTCCCGCAAGTCGTGGAAATAGCCCTCACCGGCCTCGATCCGGTGGTTCACCTCCAGGACGAGGGCGTTCCGCCGGGCCACGGCGATGTCGATCGGCAAGCCGACGCCGAGATTCGACCGCATGGTCGAATCCATCGAGACGAGGCTCACCTTCAGGGCGTCGTAGAGGTCGCTCTCGAACTTCACCGCTCGGTCGAGGATCGGCTTGCCGTATTTGTGCTCGCCGATCTGGAGGAACGGCGCATCGGTGCTGCACTCGATGAAGTTGCCGGCCGAGTAGATCAGGAACAGCCGCATGGCCTCACCGGCGATCTGGCCGCCGAACAGCAGCGAGATCGAGAACCGGATGCTGGCCGCCTCGAACCCGTCCTTCTCGATCGCCCGGACCCGCCGGATGGCGCGGCCGATGAGCTGCGCCGCCTGGAACATGGTCGGCGCCTCGATCAGCTTCTGGGCCGGCTCGCCGTCCTCGCCGGGCACGCCTTCCTGCAGCAGGCTCAGGACCGATTGGGTGATCGACAGGTTGCCGGCCGAGGCCAGCATCATGACCCGCTCGCCCGGCACGTTGAAATGATGGAGCTTCCGGTAGGTCGAGATGTCGTCGAGCCCCGCATTGGTACGGGTGTCGGCGACCATCACGAGCCCCTCCTCGACGAGGACACCGACGCAGTAGGTCATGGATCTCGGGCTCTCGCGGGGGCTTCCGGCTGGCATGCGGCCGGCGGCCCGACTTCAGGGAATCAGGCAGGGAATCAGGATTGCGTGGCGTCCCTGCCTTGCTCGACGCGGAGCTTGACGTCCAGGGTCTCGGTCCCGCCGCCGGTGCGGCTGCCGCGGATCGGAGCCGCGCCGAGATAATCCAGCCCCGTTGCGACGCGGATGTAGCCGTCGGACGGGGCGTTCTCGTAGCACGCGTCGAAGGCGACCCAGCCGAGATTCGGCACCAGGGCCTCGGCCCAGCCATGCGGCGCCTCGACATCGGCCTCGCCGTCGTCGCGGGCGCGATAGCCGGCGACGTAGCGAGCCGGGATGCCGAGATGCCGGGCGGCAGCGATGAACACGTGGGTCAGATCCTGGCAGATGCCCTTGCCGGCGGCGAAGGCCTTCCCGGACGGCACGCCGTTGACGGCCGGCCCGGGCTCGTAGGCCACCGCCTGGGGAACCGCGGCGCGCAGGCGGTGCAGCACGGCGAGCGGCGTGCCGTCGCCGTTAGTGGCGACCCGCTCGGCGAAGATCTGGAGTTCCGGGGTCGTCGTGCAGAGATCCGTATCGCGCAGGTAGAACTCGTCCGGCAGGCGCTCGACCGTGCCGCGGATCACCCCGTGGGTGTCCTCGGTATCGACCGCGCCGGTGACCCGGATAGTGAGGGCGTCCGCCGGCGCGTCGGGCGTGAACCAGTGGACGATGTTGCCGAACCCGTCCTCCCGGGCAGTGAGCCGCCCGTCGATCGAGGTATCGATCCGCCAGGTGCGGACATATTGTCCGTCATGGTCCCGGGGCGTGAGGCGCATGACCTGCACCAGGCCGCGGGCCGGCTGCTCGTAGGTGTAGATGGTCTCATGGACCACGCGGATGCGCATGCGCCGGGCCTGTCCGTCTCGTCCGATTGCATCATCCCGAACGGGTCTCGCCGGCCATCAGGCGACGATGATGCGGCGTCACGTTCTCGGCGGATCGTCCCGGATCCGAGGTCCGGGACGATCCGCTAGCCGACCAGATACTGCTTGGCGATGGCTTCGCCCACCCTGTTGTTCTCCGCGATGAACGCCTCGACAAATTCGTGGAGACCCGAATTGAACACGCGGTCGATATCTTCGCTCTCGAGCTTGGCCAGCATATTCCCGGCCAGGCGCTGGCTCGGGCCGCGCCGGCCGTAGGCGTCGGCGATCAGGTCGAGATACTCAACGATCACACCGTAGCAATTGGCAAACGAGCGCGGCATCTGCTTGTTCAGCATCAGCAGGTCGGCCACGAGGAGCGGCTTGACGCTCTCGCGATAGACCCAGTGATAGGCGTTGAAGGCCGAGACCTCGCGCAGGATCGTCGTCCACTGGAAGTAGTCGAGGCTGCCGCCCACCGTCTCGTTCTGCGGCAGCAGGATCTGGTATTTCACGTCGAGGATGCGGGCGGTGTTGTCGGCCCGCTCGATCGCCGTGCCGAGGCGGGTGAACCAGAACGCGTCGTTGCGCAGCATGGTGCGGAAGGCCGAGCCGTCGAAGGTCAGCGAGACGGTCTTCACCCAGTCGAGGAACCGGCCGAACTCGTCGCGGCTCAGCTCCTTGCCGCTGTAGTTGCGAAGCTCCAGCCAGGCGCCGTTGATCGCGTCCCACATCTCGGTGGTGAGCGCGGTGCGCACCGAGCGGGCATTCTCGCGGGCCGACTCGATGCAGGAGCGGATCGAGGACGGGTTGTGCGGGCTGAACGCCAGGAAGTCGCAGACCGTATCGGCGTTGATCACGCTGTAATGCGGCTTGAACAGGTCGGGGTCGCCGGCCGAGGCGAGGGCGGATTCCCACTCGTTGGTCTCGCCGCCGCCATAGCTCGTCGGCAGCGAGGCCAGGCGATGCGCCGCATCGAGGATGCGCGCGACGAAGTCGGCGCGCTCCACGTAGCGCGAGAGCCAGAAGAGGTTGTCGGCAGTCCTGGACAGCATGGTATGCGACTCGGCTCGGCGGCAGGCGCCGCGTCAGAAGGGGTGGAGCGGCGACTCCCTCAGGCGTCGAGCACCCAGGTATCCTTGGTACCACCGCCCTGGCTGGAATTGACGACCAGCGAGCCTTCCTTCAGCGCGACCCGGGTCAGCCCCCCGGGCACGATGCGGATCTGGTCGGCGCCGCACAGCACGAAGGGCCGCAGGTCGACGTGGCGCGGAGCGACTCCGGAGGCGACGAAGGTCGGGCAGGTCGAGAGCGACAGGGTTGGCTGGGCGATGAAGCCGTCGGGGGCGTGCTTCAGCTTCTTGGCGAAATCCTCGATCTCGCGCTTGCTCGCATGCGGCCCGACCAGCATGCCGTATCCGCCGGAGCCGTTCACCTCCTTCACCACCAGGTCGGACAGGTTGTCCATCACGTAGGCGAAGGATTCCTTCTCGCGGCAGCGATAGGTCGGCACGTTGTGCAGGATCGGCTCCTCGCCGGTGAAGAACTTCACGATCTCCGGCATGTAGCTGTAGACCGCCTTGTCGTCGGAGATGCCGGTGCCGACCGCGTTGGCCAATGTCACGGAGCCGCGCTCGTAGGCATTCATCAGGCCGGGCACGCCGAGGACCGAATCCGGACGGAACACAAGCGGATCCAGGAAATCGTCGTCGAGGCGGCGGTAGATCACGTCGACCCGGCGCGGGCCCTCGGTGGTGCGCATGTACACCACGTCGTCCTTCGTGAAGAGGTCGGAGGCCTCCACCAGCTCGACGCCGAGCTTGTCCGCCAGGAACGAGTGCTCGTAGAAGGCCGAGTTGTAGCGGCCGGGGGTCAGCAGGACCACGGTCGGGTCGCGGGTGGCCGAGCCCGGAGCGAGGCTGCGCAGGGTCGCAAGCAGCGCGTCCGGATAATTCTCCACCGGGGCGACCCGGTGCTTGGAGAACAGGTCCGGGAACAGGCGCAGCATCACCTCCCGGTTCTCCAGCATGTAGGAGACGCCGGACGGGATCCGGGCATTGTCCTCAAGGACGAAAAAATCCTTCTCGCCGGTGCGGACGATGTCGATCCCGGCGACGTGGACGTAGAGGTCGTGGGGCACCCGGAACGAGCGCATCTCCATCCGGTAATGGGCGTTTCGGTAGACGAGGTCGGCCGGGATGATGCCGGCCTTGATGCATTCCTGGGTGCCGTAGACGTCCTTCAGGAACAGGTTGATCGCGGTCACCCGCTGCTTGAGCCCGCGCTCGAGGAAATCCCATTCCGGCTTGGTGATCACCCGCGGGATAATGTCGAAGGGGATCAGGCGCTCGGTCGATTCGTTGTCGCCATAGACCGCGAAGGTGATGCCGATCCGGCGGAACAGCAGCTCGGCCTGGCTCCTTCGGGTGTTGAAATGCTCGGGCGGCGTGGTCTCGAGCCAGGTCTTCAGCTTGCCGTAGGCGTCGCGGACGGCGGCCGGGTCGGCGGCACCGTTGACGATCCCGTTCATCTCGTCGAAGGCCGTCAACGCCATTCCGCTTCTCCCTCACGCTCTCGCTCTTCAGGCAAGAGGCGCGCCACCGCCAACAGGGCTATACGCGCGGTCGACAACGCTCAAGACGGCAGGAAGATCAGATCAGCTTGAGGCCTTTCAGGCTGGCATGTCCGTTTCGACCGAGGATGACATGGTCGTGCACCACAATTTTCAGTGGTGCCAGGACCGAAACAATCTCCCGTGTCATCGCCACGTCGGTCGCCGAGGGCGCCGGGTCTCCGGAGGGATGGTTGTGCGCCAGGATGATTGCGGTCGCCGAGAGTTCCAGTGCTCGGCGGGCGACCTCCCGCGGGTAGACCGGCGTGTGGTCGACGGTACCGCGCCCCTGCACCTCGTCGGCGATGAGGTGGTTGCGCTTGTCGAGGAACAGGATGCGGAATTCCTCCCGCGGCGCGAACGCCATGGTGGTGCGCAGATAATCGTGGAGCGCCCCCCAGGAATTGAGGAGGTCGCGCTCGCGGAGCGCCCCGCGGGTGAGCCGCCGGGCCGCCGCTTCGATCACCTTCAGATCGCCGGCGGCCCCGGCGCTGACGCCCTCGACCTCCATCAGCCGCGCCGGCTCGGCGCTCAGCACCTCGGCGAAGCTGCCGAAGCGGGCGACGAGCGCCTTGGCGAGCGGCTTCACGTCCCGGCGGGGAATCGCCCGGAACAGGACCAGCTCCAGCAGCTCGTAATCCGGCAGGGCGTCGCCGCCGGCCGCCGCGAACTTCTCCCGCAGGCGGTCGCGATGGCCGTGATAATGCGGCGCCTCCTTGGCGGCGGGCCCGGGGCTGTCTTCGAACAGCCCCGCCGCGCCGTCGTCCGGGGCCGGCGCCACGGACGGTCAGGCCGCCAGGTTGATGGGCTGATGCAGCCCCTTCGGCGAGACCGTGAAGATCTCGACGCCCGTGTCGGTCACCGCCACCGTGTGCTCGAACTGGGCCGAGAGCGAGCGGTCCCGCGTCACCGCGGTCCAGCCGTCGCCCAGCACCTTCACGGCCGGACGGCCGAGATTGATCATCGGCTCGATGGTGAAGAACTGACCGGGCTTCAGCGGCACGTCGTAGCTCGCCTCGACATAGTGCAGGATGGTCGGCGCATCGTGGTAGATCCGCCCGAGGCCGTGGCCGCAGAAGTCGCGCACCACCGAGCAGCGCTCGCTCTCGGCATAGGTCTGGATTGCCCGGCCGATATCGTTGGTCGAGCCGCCCGGCTTCACCGCCGCGACGCCGCGCATCAGCGCCTCGTAAGTGATCTCGCACAGGCGCTGCGCCTTTCGGGGGACCTCGCCGACATAGGCCATCCGGCTCGAATCGCCGTGCCAGCCGTCGAGGATCAGGCAGCAATCGAGATTGACGATGTCGCCCTCGCGCAGGGGCTTGTCGTTGGGGATGCCGTGGCAGACGACGTGATTGATCGAGGTGCAGATCGACTTGGGATAGCCGCGGTAGAGCAGCGACGCCGGATAGGCGCCGTGATCCATGGCGAACTCGTAGGCGAGCTTGTCGAGCTCCTCGGTGGTGACGCCGGGCTGGGTCGCCTCCATCAGGACATCCAGGGCCTCGGCGGTCAGGCGGCCGGCCCGGCGCATGCCTTCGAATCCCTCCGGGCCGTGGATCGGCGGCTCCGGCGCCCGGCGGGTGCCCTGCGCGGTGGCCTGTTCCTGTTGCATCGTCGAGACTTTTTGCGGCGTCGTAAATCGGCTGTCGGACCTATGTACGGTGCCGGGCGCGGCAGGCCAAGCCGCCGGCACCCGGCGGAGCGCGGGTGCGCGGCTCGGGAGGCTTGCGCCGGCTGCGGGGCTGGCGGCATAAGCGGGCGCGAGACGCCCCGGAGCGTCCGGGCAGATTCGCCCCAGCGGACGGGCGCAGGGCAGGCGAGGGCCGTATGGCAGGCAAGGCGGTACCGCACTTCCACAACGAGCCGGGCGTGCCCGTGATCGCGGTCGGGGTGAAGGAATTCATGTGCATCGGCGCGCTGCCGCCGTTCGACCACCCGCACGTGTTCCTCGACATGGGCGCCGACACCGAGATCATCTGCCAGTATTGCTCGACGCTCTATCGCTACCGCGCCGGCCTGAAGGCCGACGAGGCCGATCCGCAGGCCTGCGTCTGGCACGACGCCGCCGCCGTCGCCGCGGAGTAGCGCCCCCTCCCTTGCCCTCGGACAGCCGAACGCCCTTGGAGATCGGGATCGTCGGGGCCGGCATCGGCGGTCTGACCGCGGCCCTGGCCCTGTCGGATGCCGGCCACGCCGTCACGGTGATCGAGCGCCGCACCGGCTTCAGCGAAGTCGGGGCCGGGATCCAGATCTCCCCGAATGCCAGCCGGGTGCTGGCCGATCTCGGCCTGTCAGCGGCCCTGCGCCGGGCGGCGAGCGAGCCGCCTGCGGTAGAGGTCCGCGCCCTCGACAGCGGCCGCCGGATCGGCGGCGTCAGCCTCGGCGCGGCGGCGAATCAGCGCTTCGGCGCACCCTATTACGTGATCCACCGGGCCGACCTGCAGACCCTGCTGCTCGACGCCCTGCGCAGCCGCCCAGCGATCCGCCTGATGATGGGTCGCGACATCACCGGCCTGGCCGAAACCGATTCCGGTGCCGTGCTCACCGCGGAAAGCAGCGGCGGCGCGCAGGCCCTGCCGTTCGACCTCGTGATCGGCGCCGACGGATTGCGCTCGCGCCTGCGCGGCCATCTCGACGCCGCGCCCCTGAGGCCGGGCCGGGCGGCGGCCTGGCGCGCGTTGATTCCCAGTGAGGCGGTGCCCGAGGCGTTCCAGGGTCCGGCCACGGGCCTCTGGCTCGGCCGGGGCCGGCACGTGGTGCATTACCCGGTGCGCGGCGGCCGCTTCCTCAACGTCGTCGCGGTGGTACCCGAGGCGGTGGGCGACGAGGATTGGGGCCGCCTGGGCGAGCCCGCCGTGCTGCGCGCGCATCTGCGCGGCTGCGCCGGACCGCTGCGCGACCTGCTGGGCCTGCCCGATTCCTGGCTGGTCTGGTCGCTCGCCGACCGGGCCGTGGCGCGCCCGCTGGCCGCCGGCCGGGTGGCGCTGCTCGGCGACGCGGCGCACCCGGTCCTGCCGTACCTCGCGCAAGGCGCGGCCCTGGCGGTCGAGGATGCCGCCGTGCTCAGGCGGGCGCTCGCCGACCACGCGGACGTCGCCGCCGCGCTCGCCGCGTATACGGCCGAACGGACCGCCCGGGTGCGGCGGGTGCAATGGGCCGCCCGCTCCAACGGCCGGACCTACCATGCCGGCCGCCTGATGGGCTTTGCCCGCAACGTGGTGATGCGCCGCCTCGGCCCCGACGGCATGCGTGACCGCTACGCCTGGCTCTACGGCTGGACGCCCACCGCTTGATCGCGCGCGCCGGCGCGGCTACCGAGGGACCCATGCGGACGTGGCGGAACCGGTAGACGCACGAGACTTAAAATCTTGCGGCCGCAAGGCCGTGCGGGTTCGAGTCCCGCCGTCCGCACCAAGCGTCTCAGACCCGATCGCTCGACCGATGCGCGTCGGCGCCTTCCAGACCGCTTCCGGTGGTTTGGATTAACGCAAATCCCAATGCCCCCTCATCCTGAGGTGCTGCGAAGCGGCCTCAGGATGAGGGCGAGGATAAGACAGACGAGTCAAATAGACTGCGAATCGATTCGGTCCGTTTCGATCTAGATTCGCGCATCCGGCCCCGCGTGCCGGGATACTAGTCCGTCGAAGCCGTCACAGACGAGGGATCCGCAATGCGATTTGGGCATCACCCTGGCCCAGAGCGCCAAACAACCCGGATCCCTCACATTTGAGCGGTCCGCGAAACCCCCACGTTGCATTATCGTGGCAAGCTCTCCGCGAGGAGAGCCCGCGATGATCGACGCGCTTCAGATTGCGACCGCCGGTATGACCCGGGCGACCGACCGGTTCGGCACGGCAGCCCAGAAAGTCGCGGCGATCGGCGCGCCGGTCGGGGATGCGGCGCTGCCGCCCGCCGCGCAGGTCGACTTGTCCAGCACCGTCGCCGACCTGATCGAATCCCGGACGTCCTTCGCGCTGAACGCCGCGGTGGCGCGCACCGCCGACCGCATGAGCGGCCAGCTCCTCGACATCAAGGCCTGAGCGCGGCGTCCGTCATTCCGTCGGGGCCGAGCGGCGGGCGGCGATCGCCGGAACCGCTAGCAGGGCCAGGATCGCGGCGGCGGCGAACAGGAGCCCCACGCCGATCGCGCGATAGGCGACCACGCCCAAAAGGCCGCCGCCGAGGAACGCGCCGACCGTCATCAGGTGGAGCCGCAGCTTGGCGGGGTCGTGCCGCTTGGCCTGGGGATCGCCCGCCTTGCGGTCCAGCCAGCGCGCGAGCTCGATGCCGATATCGGTGACCATGCCGGTGACATGAGTGGTTCGCACCCGGGAATCGGTGATCTTCGTCACCGCGGCGTTCTGCAATCCCAGGACGAAGCTGAGGCCGAACACCAGCGCCTCGCCGCGGGCGGGCTCGGCCAGCGGCAGCGCGATCAGACCGATCGCGACGAGCAGGCAGGCCTCGGCGCAGATGCTGTAGGCATAGGCGCCGTAGGGCGCATGGCGGCGGCGCCGACGGATCAGCAGCGTCGAGGTCGCAGCGCCCAGCGCGAACAGGATGACGAGGAGCAGCGCCTTGGCGGCGAGGATGAGGTCGCCGGTCCCGGCCCGGTCGGAGATTGCCGACACATTGCCGGTCATGTTCGAGGCGTAGAAGCCGACGGCGTAGAAGCCGGCGGTGTTCAGCGCGCCGGCCACCGCGGCGAAGGACCAGGAGAGGTTGAGATCCGCCTGGAAGGTGCGCGTCCCGCCTTCATGGACAAGCATGGAAGTGCCGATGCCGTAGAATCAAAGCCGACTGAGCCAGCAACCGTAACCGACCCCATTCCGATCGAGTACGCGGTTCTGGTGCAGCCGTGCCCTGCACGGCCCCGGCGTGCCCCGATGTCGTAAATGCTGCGGACGAAAGCGGGCTCTGGATCCCGGCGAAACGACACGGCGCAGCCTGGCGAAAAGGCTGCGCCGTTCGGATCTCGTGACGCCCCCGCCACGCAACCGGACCGGCTCACCAGCCGCGGTAATGGCGACGGTAGCCGTAATCGTCGTCGCAATCCCAGTCGTCGCGCCAGCGGCGATGGCCGTAGCCGACCGGCACGCGCTCGTAGGTGACGACCCGTCGTGTCGCGTAGATCGGTTCCACCTCCTCGTAGGCGCGGTAGACCGGGCGGGGCCGGACGACCACGGGCGTCGGCCCGTAGCCGTCATACGGGGTGCCGTAGGAATGGCTGTAGGCGGGGGCGGCCTGGGCCGCAGCGCCGATCAGGGCGCCGGCCGCCAAGCCGCCGATGATGCCCGCCGCGATGGCGCCGCCACCGCGGGCCTCGGCGGCGGTGGAAGCGAGGGTCCCCGCGCCGATCAGCGCGGCGGCCGAAAGCACAGCGATCCGTCTCATGACCTGACTCCGAATGCAGCGCGGGACCGCCGGGGCGATCCCGATCACGGAAGACAGAATGCCTAGGATTCGCTGCATCGACGCTGAAGTGGGCTTGCAGCTTCTGTTCAGCTATCGACCGAGCCGGCGGGCGCTAGGGCTTCCCGGATATATCCGCGCGAGATCAGACGACCGCGCTCGCGGGTACGCCGCTCAGCATCCATCAGGTCGGACAGGGCGTCGGCGATGGCGCAGCGGAGCGCGATGCCCGCGTCGCCGTCGGCGAAGCCGAGATAGGCGCGGCTGATCGCGTCGACCGGGCAGGCATGGTCCTTCTGCGCGGCGAGGGCCTGGGTCAGCATCGGGATCTCCTTCGTTGCTGCCGGAACGAAGAGAGAACACGGTAGAAGGGTTAACGTTTCCTCGACGGGTATGGCCACCCCATCGCGACCGCACGCTTACCCTGTGGATAACGGGGATCCGGCTGCCGGCGGGCTGTGGATAGGAGTGTTCACGGCAGCCCGTCAGGCCTGCGCATCCCATCCCGGAGAATCGCGTGCCCCCCCGTCGGCGGGATGGTTGCGCCTCGGCTCCGACCGGGCCATCAGCGGAGGTGATGGCCGGCCCAACACCCGCACTACCGATCGAGGCGGCGCTTCCCGGATTGCGCAGCGCGCTCGCCGCCCGGAACGCCGCCGTGCTGGTGGCGCCCCCCGGCGCCGGCAAGACCACGCGCGTCCCCTTGGACCTGCTCGACGCGCCCTGGCTGGGCGCGAAAAAGATCATCCTGCTGGAGCCGCGCCGCCTGGCGGCCCGGGCCGCCGCCGCCCGGATGGCGCAGACTCTCGGCGAGGCGGTCGGCGGCACGGTCGGCCTGCGGGTCCGACTCGGGTCGAAGATCTCGGCGAAGACCCGGATCGAGGTGGTCACCGAGGGCGTGTTCACGCGCATGATCCTCGAAGATCCGGAGCTCGCCGGCGTCGGCGCGGTCCTGTTCGACGAATTCCACGAGCGCTCCCTAGACGCCGATCTCGGCCTGGCCTTCGCGTGCGATGCGCAGGGCGGGTTGCGCGAGGATCTGCGCATCCTGGTCATGTCGGCGACCCTGGACGGGGCCCGGGTCGCGCGGCTGCTGGGCGATGCCCCGGTCGTGGCCTCCGAGGGCCGGGCCTTCCCGGTGGAGACCCGCTATGTCGACCGCGACCCGAACCGGCGGATCGAGGATTCAGTCGCCGAGGCGACCCTGCGGGCGCTGCGGGCGGATCCGGGCTCAGTGCTGGTGTTCCTGCCCGGACAGGCCGAGATCCGCCGGACCCACGATCTCCTGGCCGACAAGGTCGGGCCGGAGGTCCAGCTCGCCCCGCTCTACGGCGCGCTGACCCCGGCCGAGCAGGACCGCGCCGTCGCGCCGCCGCCGCCGGGCACCCGCAAGGTCGTGCTCGCCACCAGCATCGCCGAGACCTCCCTGACCATCGAGGGCGTGCGGATCGTGGTCGATTCCGGTCTGGCGCGGGTACCGGTCTACGAGCCGGGGCTCGGCCTGACTCGGCTGGTGACCGCCCGGGCGTCGCGCGCCACGGTGGACCAGCGCCGCGGCCGCGCCGGGCGGACGGAGCCGGGCCTGTGCTGGCGGCTCTGGTCCGAGGCCGGCACCAACGCGCTCGAACCGTTCACCCGGCCCGAGATCCTGTCGGCGGACCTCGCCGGGCTGCTGCTCGACTGCGCCGCCTGGGGCGTCACCGACCCGCGCACGCTCAACTTCCTCGACCCGCCCCCTGCGGCCGCACTCATGGAGGCCCGCGCCATGCTCGGCGCCCTCGGGGCGCTCGATTCCGACGGGCGGCTCACCGAGATCGGCACGAAACTGCGCGCCCTGCCACTGCCGCCGCGGCTGGCCCGGATGGTGACGGTGGCGGCCGGGACGGGCCAGGCGCGGGCCGCCGCCGACCTGGCGGCGGTGCTGGTCGAGCGCGGGCTCGGCGGCGACGGCATCGATCTCGACGAGCGGGTGGAGCGCTTCCGCCGGGACCGGAGCGGCCGGGCCGCAGATATGCGTCGCCTGGCCGAGAACTGGGGGCGGATCGCCGGGGGCGCCCAGCAGGACGACCGGGAAGCGGCTGGCCCGCTGCTGGCTCTGGCCTATCCGGACCGGGTCGCCCGGGCCCGGGGCCGGGAGGGCGAGTTCGTGATGGCCAGTGGACGCGCCGGCCGTCTCGACCCGGCGAGCCCGCTCGCCCGGGAGACCTATCTGGTGATCGCCGACCTCGCGGGCGCCGCCGGCAATGCGCGCATCCTAGCGGCCGCCACAATCGGGGCCGAGGCAATCGAACGGCTGTTCGCCGACCGGATCGAGGCCCGCACCGAGGTGACCTTCGATCCGCAGGCCGCCGCCCTGCGGGCCCGGGCGGTCCGGCGTCTGGGCGCGGTCAATCTCGGCGAGCGGCCGTTGCCGGTCCCGGCCGACGTGGAGTCCGCAGCGATCCTGGCCCGCGGCATCGTCGGCCTCGGCCTCGACCGCCTGCCCTGGACCCCGGGCCTGTCGCAATGGCGCGCCCGCGTGCAGTTCCTGCGCGCCGCGGAGGGCGGGAATTGGCCGGACCTGTCGGACGCCGCCCTCGCCGAGAGCGCCGAAACCTGGCTGGCACCGGCTCTCGTCGGGCGCAACGCCCTGGCGGCGATCACCCCGGACGACCTCGCCGGCGCCCTGCAGAACCTTCTGCCCTGGCAGCTGCGCGGCCGTCTCGACGCCGCCGCGCCGACCCATGTCGAGGTGCCGACCGGCTCGCGCATCCCGGTCGATTACACCGAGGCCGAGCCGGTCCTGGCCGTCCGGGTCCAGGAATTGTTCGGCCTCGACCGGCACCCGACCGCGGGCGGCCGCCCCCTCGTCCTGCACCTGCTGTCGCCGGCGCACCGCCCGATCCAGATCACCCGGGATCTCCCGGGCTTCTGGCGCGGTTCCTGGGCGGCGGTGCGGGCGGAGATGCGCGGGCGCTACCTGCGCCACCCCTGGCCGGAGGACCCGCTGGCCGAGGCGCCGACCCGGCGCGCCAAGCCGCGCGGGACGTAAGTCCGTGGGGCATCGACCCTCTCAAGCACAGGACGGACGCGACGCGATGACGACCGACCCGAAGACGTTCGATCCGGCATCCGAGGGCTGGGCGGAGGTGGAGGACCACGGGTTCATCGCCCATGTCGGCCCCCTGCATGTCCGAGCCGCGGACGGCGCCTACGCGTTCCGGGCCGAGCAGAAGCACGCCAACCTGATCGGCGTGGTCCATGGCGGCATGCTGATGAGCTTCGCCGACCGTGCGCTGGGCGAGACCGCGATGCGGGCAGCGGACGGTGCGAACTGCGTGACGATCCAGCTCGAGATGAAGTTCATCGATGTCGGACGCCTCGGCGACTGGATCGTGGTGCATCCCCAGCTGGTCAAGCGCACCGGCTCCCTGGTGTTCATGCGCGGCGATGTCCGGGAGGGAACGCGCCTCGTGGCGTCGGCGGACGGCGTCTGGAAGATCCTGCGGCGCAAGCCCGGTTGATCGGCAGACGTTCCACGCCATAATGCCGCGATCGCTAAGATCGAGATCGACAAACGGTCGGCACACGGGGGGAACGTCATGCGGCAGCCGCAGGTTGATGCAATCAAGACTGTGCTGGCATTGCCGTCCCGGCGCGCAATGCTTGTCGGCGCCGGCGCTGCTCTGGCTTCCGCCACGAACGCCTTCGGCCAGCCGGAACCGCCGAGCACGGTGACCAACCCGCCGCGGGACTTCCGTCCCGGCGCGTCGCCGACCACCTATTTCAACGATCCGGACGTGATCACGGTCGATCCGTCCTTCGAGCGTTACATCGTCCCCAACAGCGCGATCCGCCGCCTCTGGACCGGCGCGCTCTGGGCGGAAGGGCCGGCCTGGAACAGCCTGGGCCGCTTCCTGATTTGGTCCGACATCCCGAACGGCCGGCAGATGCGGTGGCTTGAGGAGGACGGCCATGTCGGCGTGTTCCGCAGCCACAGCAACAACTCGAACGGCAACAGCTTCGACCGCCAGGGCCGCCAGATCTCCTGCGAGCACATCACCCGCCGCGTGGTGCGCTACGAGCTCGACGGCTCTGCCACGATCCTGGCCGACCAGTTCGACGGCAAGCCGTTCAATTCCCCCAACGACGTCGAGCAGCACGCCGACGGATCCTACTGGTTCACCGATCCGCCCTATGGCGGCCTTCTGTACGAGGGGACGCCGGACGAGGCGGGCGGCCCCTCGAACCCGCAGGGCCATCTCAACCCGCGGCTCGGCCAGCCGGCCGGCCTCCGGACCAGCAAGCGCGCGCTTCCCAACGCGCTCTACCGGATCGATTCCACCGGCCGGGTCGATCAGGTCCTGACCGACGCGCAGGTGCCGAACCCGAACGGCCTGTGCTTCTCGCCCGATCACAAGACGCTCTATCTCTCCTCCACCGGCAAGGGCCCGGGCGATACCGGCCCCGGCGGCAAAGGTGAGATCTACGCTTTCGACGTCGGGACCGGCGCCAGCTTGTCGAACCGGCGGCTATTCTCGGACTGCGTCGTCGACGGCGTGAAATGCGGCCCCGACGGGATGCGCACCGATGTCGAAGGCAACCTTTGGGTGGCGAGCAACGCGGGCCGCGCCGTCGGTTACAACGGCGTCACGGTGTGGAACCCGCAGGGCAAGCTGATCGGTCGGATCCGCCTGCCCGAGGTCTGCGGCAACCTCACCTTCGGCGGCCCGAAGCGCAACCGCCTGTTCATGACCGCAAGCCAGTCGCTCTACGCGGTCTACGTGAACACGCAGGGGGCGGGACCGGCCTGAACGGGGAGGGCGGGTCGGGCAGGCCTTCGCTGTCGGAAGGCCTTTCGGGGCCTCCTTCCAACCCAAGCTCCTCAAGCACGAGGACCGGGAGGAGGACATCCGTCTAGCCGGCCTGCGCGCGCTGCGGCGGTGAAGGCAGCGAACAGGTGCGACACGTCACAATCCAACCGTGGTTGCGAGGCCGCTGAAGCGCTATCTGTAACGGGCATGAGCGAGGATCCCGCCCCCGACCCGACCTTGGCCCGCCTGAGCGCCGCCCTGGGCGACCTGCCCAAGCGTGGGCTGCCGCCGGTCGACAAGTGGGATCCGCCCTATTGCGGCCCCATCGACATCCGCATCGCCGCGGACGGGACCTGGCACCACAACGGTTCCCCGATCCGCCGGGAGAAGCTGGTCAAGCTGTTCGCCTCGATCCTGCGTCGCGAGCCGGACGGGCGGGTCCTGCTGGTCACCCCGGTGGAGAGCGTCGGCATTACCGTGGAGGATGCCGCCTTCGTGGCCGTCGAGATGGCGGTCGACGGCGAAGGGGAGGACCGGCGAATCTCGTTTCGAACCAATGTCGACGACCTGGTGAGCGTCGATTCCGAACATGCCTTGCGCTTCGAGCAGGGCCAGGACGGGGCGTTGAAGCCCTATCTCCATGTCCGCCGTCGGCTCTGGGCCCGGGTAACCCGGGCGCTCACCTACGATCTGGTCGACCTCGCCGAGGAGCGCGTGATCGACGGGCGGCCGTGGCTCGGCCTCTGGGCCGGTGGCATCTTCCACACCATCGCCCCGGCCGAGGCCGCGTGAGCGACACGCGCGCCGATTTCCTCGCCCGCGCCGCGTCCCACCTGTCGCCGGACCCACCGGGCCCGGACGACCCGACCTCGAATCCCCGCGGCGATCACAGCCTCGACCCGGACGGCAGCGCCGTGATCCCGCCACCCCCGCATCGGCGGGCCGCCGTGCTGGTGCCGGTGGTGTTCCGGGCCAGCGGTCCCCAGCTGGTGCTGACCCAGCGTGCGGCCAATCTCCGCGATCATTCCGGGCAGGTCGCGCTGCCCGGTGGCAAGATCGACCCCGCCGATCCCGGACCGGCGGATGCGGCCCTGCGGGAAGCCCATGAGGAGATCGGGCTCGCGCCCGAAAGCGTGCGCCTGCTCGGCTATCTCGACCCCTACCTGTCCGGCACCGGGTTCCTGGTGACACCGGTGATAGGCATCGTGCCGGACGACGCCGCCTTCACGCCGAACCCATCCGAGGTGGCGGACGTGTTCGAGGTGCCGCTGCCGGTTCTGATGGATCGGGAGCGCTACGTCCTAGAGGTGCGGGTCTGGCAGGGACGCACCCGCCGGTACTATGCCCTGACCTTCGAAGACCGCCTCATCTGGGGGGTCACGGCCGGAATCCTGAACAACCTCCGGGAGCGCCTCTACCCGGAAACCAGCACGCACCCCGCGGGATAAGGTTACCGACAATCATGCTGCGCCGCCTCATCGAAGAGTTCGGCCTCTTCCTCATCCCCTTCGCGGTGTTCACAATCTACTTGGTGCTGGTCGGCCGCAATCCGCTCCGCCGGGTGCATTGGGATCCGCACCTCCTCCGCCTCGTGCTCACCGGCCTCGCCATCGTAATCGGCACGCTGATCTACGAGGGCTTGTTCTCCGAACGCCGGGCCGGCGGGTACGTGCCGCCCCACATGGAGAACGGCCGCCTTGTACCGGGCGGCTTCAAGTGACCCACGCGCTCGATCACGGCGGGCTGGCGGCCCTCCTGGACCAGCCGGGCGTGCGCCGGGCGCTGGCCGCTCTGGACGCAAAGGGCGCCGAGACCCGCTTGGTCGGCGGCTGCGTGCGCGATGCGCTGCTCGGCAATCCATCCGCCGATATCGACCTCGCGACCACGCTGCTGCCGGATGCAGTGATGGACGCCGCCCGCGGGGTACCGGGCCTCAAGGCCGTGCCGACCGGGATCGAACACGGCACCGTGACGCTGGTCACCGGAGATGGACCGATCGAGGTCACGACCCTGCGCGAGGATGTCGAGACCGATGGCCGGCACGCCGTGGTACGGTTCGGCGGTGATTTCGCCCGGGATGCCGAGCGGCGCGACTTCACCGTCAACGCGCTCTCCCTCGGGGCCGACGGGCGCCTGTACGACACGGTCGGTGGCCTGCCCGACCTGGCGGCCGGACGGGTCCGCTTCATCGGCGATCCCGAAACCCGCATCCGCGAGGATGCCTTGCGGATCCTGCGCTTCTTTCGCTTCCATGCCCGCTTCGGCGCCGGCCCGCCGGATGCGGCGGCGCTCGCCGCCTGTATCGCTGCGCGCGACGCCCTGGATCGGCTATCCCGCGAGCGTGTCCGGGCCGAGTTCCTCAAACTCCTGACCGCCCCCGGCGGGGTGCCGATGGTTGGAACGCTGAGTGCCACGGGGTTGCTCCAGCGGATCACGGGCGGCGTCGCCGAACGCGGTCGCCTGGAACGAGCCAGCGCCGCCGCACTCTCGCCGGTGATGCGTCTCGCCGCGCTCTCGGTCGAGAGCCGCCAGGATGCCGATCGGCTGCGTGAGCGACTTCGTCTGTCGAAGCAGGAATACGCGCTGCTGACCGGCTATGCGGATGCGCTGGCAGACCTTCACGGCCGCGCCGGGATCGACGCACCGGCCGCGCGCGCGCTGGCCGCAGAACACGGGCTGCCGTTACTCAGAGAGACGCTCGCGATCCTGTCCGGCGAGCCCCGGCCGATCCTGACGGAGGACGCCGAGCTTTCGCTGCAGGCTCTGAGCGGGGAGGGCAGTGCGCCGAGCTTCCCCCTGGCGGGGGCGGATCTCGTGGCGGCCGGCCTACCGGCCGGTCCCGCCATCGGCCGCGGATTGGCCGCGGCCCGGTCACTCTGGTTGGAACTTGGTTGCCCGATGGACGCCGAGATGCGGGCGACGCTGCTGCAGCGCGCGCTCGTGAGCGCGCGCGCGTGACCGATCAGAGCTTCAGCAGCGCCTTCGTCTCTTGGAGCTGGACGATCTGGCCGTTCAGATCCTCGCGCTTCTGCAGGTCTTCGGTGGCGTCGCGCTGCAGCTCGGCCGCCTCGATGTCGCGGTCGAGGGATTCATGCGTCAGCTCCTCGATCGGTGCGGCGCGCTCGGCTAGCACCGTCACAGAAGTCGGACCGATATCGGCGAAGCCGCCGCGGACGTAGATCCGCTTGCCGCTGCCCTGGCTCTCGGTGATCACGATGACGCCGACCCGCAGGGAGGTCAGGACCGGGGCGTGGCCCGGCATCACGGTCATCTCGCCCTCGGTGCCGGGCAGCTGAACGGCCGTCACCTCGCCGGAATACAGCGTCCGCTCGGGGCCGACGAAATCGAAGTGGAAGGTGGCCATCTCAGGACGATCCCGGAACCGCAACACGCTCTCCGCCCCATCGCGGGGCGGAGCTGGAGGTGGGGCGGTACGGACGGCGCCGACGAAGATCGCCGATGCCGCCACCCCACCCCGACCCCTCCCCGCAACCGGGGAGGGGATACCGGCCTTAGGCGGCCTTCAGCTTCTTGGCCTTCTCCTGGGCCTGCTCGATCGTGCCGACCATGTAGAAGGCGGCCTCGGGCAGGTCGTCGTAATCGCCGTTCACAAGGCCCTTGAAGCCCTTGATGGTGTCTTCCAGCGGCACCTGCACGCCCGGCGAGCCGGTGAACACCTCGGCGACCGAGAAGGGCTGCGAGAAGAAGCGCTCGATCTTGCGGGCGCGGGCGACAGTGAGCTTATCCTCCTCGGACAGCTCGTCCATGCCCAGGATCGCGATGATGTCCTGGAGCGCCTTGTAGCGCTGCAGCGTCTGCTGGACGCGGCGGGCCACGTCGTAATGCTCCTCGCCGAGGATCGCCGGCGACAGCATGCGCGAGGTCGAGTCCAGCGGATCCACCGCCGGGTAGATGCCCTTCTCGGCGATCGAGCGCGACAGCACGGTCGTGGCGTCGAGGTGGGCGAACGAGGCAGCCGGCGCCGGGTCGGTCAGATCGTCGGCCGGCACGTAGATGGCCTGCACCGAGGTGATCGAGCCCTTGGTGGTGGTGGTGATGCGCTCCTGAAGGGCGCCCATGTCGGTGGCCAGCGTCGGCTGGTAGCCCACCGCCGAGGGGATGCGCCCGAGAAGCGCCGACACCTCGGAACCCGCCTGGGTGAAGCGGAAGATGTTGTCCACGAAGAACAGCACGTCCTGGCCCTCGTCGCGGAACTGCTCCGCGATGGTCAGGCCGGTCAGCGCGACGCGCGAGCGGGCACCCGGCGACTCGTTCATCTGGCCGTAGACCAGGGCGCACTTGGAGCCCTCGGCCGAGCCGTTATTCTCCTTCGGGTCCAGGTTCACTTTGGACTCGATCATCTCGTGGTAGAGATCGTTGCCCTCACGGGTCCGCTCGCCGACGCCGGCGAAGACGGAGTAGCCGGAGTGCACCTTCGCGATGTTGTTGATCAGCTCCATGATCAGCACGGTCTTGCCGACGCCGGCACCGCCGAACAGGCCGATCTTGCCGCCCTTGGCGTAGGGGGCGAGCAGGTCGACGACCTTGATGCCCGTGACCAGGATCTGAGCCTCGGTGGACTGGTCGGCGTAGGACGGGGCCGGCTGGTGGATGGCGCGGTAGGTCTCGCACACGACCGGACCGGCCTCGTCGATCGGCTCGCCGATCACGTTCATGATGCGGCCCAGCGTGTTCATGCCCACCGGGACCTTGATCGGCTCGCCGGTATCCGTGCACTCCTGGCCGCGAGTCAGGCCCTCGGACGTATCCATGGCGATGCAGCGGACGGTGCTCTCACCGAGCTGCTGAGCGACCTCGAGGACGAGGCGGGCGCCGTTGTTCTTGGTCTCCAGGGCGTTCAGGATCTCGGGCAGATGCCCGTCGAACTGCACGTCGACCACGGGGCCGATGACCTGGGTGATCTTGCCGACCTTGTTGGAGCCGGCGCCGGGGATTGCGGTGTTCGCCATCGTAAACCTACCCTTCAAGCTGTGCGTTCAGGTCGCGGAGCCTCAGAGAGCTTCCGCGCCCGAGATGATCTCGATGAGTTCTTTGGTGATCATGGCCTGACGCGTACGGTTGTAGATCAGCGTCTGCTTCTTGATCATCTCGCCCGCATTGCGGGTGGCCGAGTCCATGGCGCTCATGCGCGCACCCTGCTCGGATGCGGCGTTCTCCAGAAGCGCCCGATAGACCTGCACGGTGAGGTTCTTCGGCAGCAGCGTCTCCAGGATCGCCTCTTCGGACGGCTCGAATTCCAGGGCGGCGTTGCCGTTGGCGTTTTTGACCGCAGTGTCGGCCACCGGCAGCTCCGCCGGGATCAGGCGCTGCGCAGTGGGGATCTGCGAGATCACCGACCGGAACTCGGAATAGAACAGGGTCGCAACGTCGAACTCGCCGGCCTCGAAGCGGGTCAGGATCTTGTTGGCGATCTCGGCGGCGAACTCGTAATCGACCGGGCGATTGCCGCGAATATCCATGCTCTCGACGATCTGGTCGCGGTAGAGGCGACGCAGCTGGTCGTTGCCCTTCTTGCCGACCGTCATGATCTTGACGGTCTTGCCCTCGGCGGTGAGCTTCTGGATGTATTCCCGGACCGCCAGGCGGACGATCGAGGAGTTGAACGCGCCGCACAGGCCGCGATCGCCGGTACAGACCACCAGGAGGTGGGTCTGCTCGGCGCCGGTGCCCGAAAGGAGCTTCGGGGCGCCGACGCCACCGACGAGATTGCCCGCGAGGTTGCCGAGCACCTGAGCCATCTTCTCCGCGAAGGGACGGCCGGCTTCGGCGGCCATCTGCGCGCGGCGCAGCTTGGCGGCGGCGACCATCTGCATGGCCTTGGTGATCTTCTGCGTCGCCTTCACCGAGGTGATGCGGTTGCGCAGGTCCTTCAAACTCGCCATCGGGCCGCGTCCAGATCCATTCCAGGGCCTCTCCTCCCCCATGCGGGGAGGAGCCGAAGGTGGGGGTTGTGCCGGGTCTGGCGGCCGATGGTGCAATCAGCACCGGCGCCACCCCCAACCCTCCCCACCGGAGGCGGGGAGGTCACAAGGGTCAGCGTTTGATCAGGCGCCGATCGACTTGGCCACGCCCTCGACCACGCTCTTCAGCTTGCCGGCGCTCTCGTCCGACAGGTCCTTCGAGGTGGCGATGGCGCTGAGCAGATCCTGGTGCTTCGTGCGCAGCGTGCTGAGCAGGCTGTCCTCGAAAGCGCGGATCTTGCTCACGGGAAGCTTGTCCAGGTAGCCGTTCACGCCGGCATAGATCACGGCGACCTGCTCTTCCATCTTCAGCGGCGAGAATTGCGGCTGCTTCAGGAGTTCGGTGAGCCGCGAGCCGCGGTTGAGGAGCTGCTGGGTCGAGGCGTCAAGGTCCGAGCCGAACTGCGCGAAGGCCGCCATCTCCCGGTACTGCGCCAGCTCGCCCTTGATCTTGCCGGCGACCTTTTTCATCGCCTTGGTCTGGGCCGAGGAGCCCACCCGCGACACCGAGAGGCCGACGTTCACCGCCGGGCGGATGCCCTGGTAGAACAGGTCGGTCTCAAGGAAGATCTGGCCGTCGGTGATCGAGATCACGTTGGTCGGGATGTAGGCCGAGACGTCGTTGGCCTGGGTCTCAATGACCGGCAGCGCGGTCAGCGAGCCGTTGCCGGCGGCGTCGCCCATCTTGGCGGCGCGCTCGAGGAGGCGGCTGTGGAGGTAGAACACGTCACCCGGATACGCCTCGCGGCCCGGCGGGCGGCGCAGCAGCAGCGACATCTGGCGGTAGGCCACAGCCTGCTTGGACAGATCGTCGTACACGATCACGGCGTGCATGCCGTTGTCGCGGAAATACTCACCCATGGCGCAGCCGGCGAAGGGCGCGATGAACTGCATCGGCGCAGCGTCCGAGGCGGTGGCCGCGATGACGATCGAGTATTCCAGGGCGCCCTGGTCCTCGAGCACCTTCACGAACTGCGCGACCGTGGAGCGCTTCTGACCGATGGCGACGTAGATGCAGTAGAGCTTGGACTTCTCGTCCCCGCCCGCGGCATGGCCGGGCTTCTGGTTGAGGATCGTGTCGAGGGCAATGGCGGTCTTGCCGGTCTGACGGTCACCGATGATCAGCTCGCGCTGGCCGCGGCCGACCGGGATCAGGGCGTCGATCGCCTTCAGGCCCGTGGCCATCGGCTCATGCACCGACTTGCGCGGGATGATGCCCGGCGCCTTCACGTCGACCCGCCGACGCTCGGTGGACTGAATCGGGCCCTTGCCGTCGATCGGGTTGCCGAGGCCGTCGACCACGCGGCCGAGCAGGCCCTTGCCGACCGGCACGTCCACGATGGCGCCGGTGCGCTTGACGGTCTGGCCTTCCTTGATCTCGCGGTCGGAGCCGAAGATCACAATGCCGACGTTGTCCTGTTCGAGGTTGAGCGCCATGCCGCGCACACCCGACTCGAACTCGACCATCTCACCGGCCTGGACATTGTCGAGGCCGTAGGCACGGGCGATGCCGTCACCGACGGACAAGACCTGCCCGACCTCGGAGACCTCGGCCTCTTCGCCGAAGTTCTTGATCTGGTCCTTCAGGATCGCGGAGATCTCGGCGGCGCGGATGTCCATACTCGGGCCTCTGTCGCTAAATCGTCAGTGCATGTTCGGATCGGATGGGGCGCGCTTACTGCGCGGTCCGCATCGCGAGGCGGATACCGTTGAGCTTGGTCTTCAGGGACGCGTCGATCATCCGCGAGCCCATCCGGACGACGAGGCCGCCGATCAGACTCGGATCGACGACCAGGTCGAGATCGACATCGGCCTTAGCGATGTCGCGCAGCGACGCCTTGATCTCTTCGACCAACGCGTCGGACGGCCGTTCGGCCACCCGCACCTCGGCGCGCACCACGCCCTTCGAGTCCTGAACCAGCGACCGGAAGGCCCTGATCATGCCCGGCAGGGCGAACAGGCGCCGATTCGAGGCCGCGAGGCGGATGAAGTTTCCGGCGAGACCACCGATCCCCGCACGGTCGAGAACGGCGCCGATGGCGGCGGTCTGTTCCACGGGGGTGAAAGCCGGGCTGCGGACGAGGCGGCGCAGGTCCGCGCTCTCCTTCAGCAGGGCATCAAATTGATTGAGGGCCTCGGCGACCGCGTCGACCTGGCGCTCGTCACGCGCGAGCTCGAAAAGGGCGGAAGCGTACCGGCCCGCCACGCCTGCGACCAGGGGACCAGCCTCGGAACCGTTCTGCGCCACCCGTCGCTCTCTTCTCTGTTGCCCGCCCGATCCGCGCGCTCCGGCCGGGAACGCGGTGCGGATCTCGTTCGGGACGTGGGATCGCGCCAGCAGCGGGAAGGGTAGAGAACCAGCCCTTGTGGCGCGGCGACCGCCTAGCATGCCAGCATAGCCGCACGCAACACGGACCGGCGCGGCTCTGCGCGATACGGCGGCGGAAGTGTGACGCAGCCGGCCTCAGCAGGCCAGCCGATCGCACCGCCGGGTGCTGGCGATCATCTTCGCCATGGCGTTGGCGCCGGGATGGCCGAGGATGCCGCTGTTGCCCAGGACGTAGGAGGGCGTCGCGTAGAGGCCGAGATCGGCCGCCATCCGCATCTGGCTCTTGAGGGCCTGCCGGACCTCCTCGCTGTCGGCGATCTCCTCGACCTCCGCCTGCGGGATGCCGAGCGCCGCTGCGGCCGTGAGGGCGCCGGGCCCGTCGATGCGTCCGGGTTTCCCCAGAAGCGTGCGGTAGAAGGTCCAGGCGGCGGCCGAACCAAGCTTGCGCTGGACCGCCAGCATCACCTTCGCGGCCTGGGCGGATTGCGGAGAGAGGATCGGATTGTTGACGAGGCCGACGCGCAGGTCCGGATCGGATTCGTGTAGGGCCACGACGTCGGCGGCGGCCTTGCGGCAGTAGGGGCAGTTGAAGTCGAAGAACTCGTACAGGGTGGTCTGGGCCTCGCGCGGGCCGGCATAGGTGACGCCGCGCAGCGCCGGGATCTGACCGGTGATCTCCCCCGGCAGGATCGAGTTCGCGACCGGCCTGCCGTCATCGCCCGTCACCGCAACGCGCTGGCCGTAGGATTGGGCGGCGGCCTGTCCGAGCCCAGCTCCGATGGAGGCACCGGCAGCGGCAGCGATAAGGTTACGACGGGTCAGCACCATGAACATCGTCCGGGACGGGAGGGATTTCGGGCCGAGGCGGGGCCGCAAGGCGGATGCGCGCCGCCGTGATGGCGCGAGTCCGTGAACGCCGCCCTACCGGATGCCGGCGGGACGGTCGCCCACCGCCCAGGCCAGGGCCTGTTCCAGGCGGTCGTTGCCCCAGAATAGCTCGCCGTCATCGGCCAGGAAGGTCGGGGCGCCGTAGATGCCCCGGGAGCGGGCCTCCTCGACGGCGACCCGAAGCCGGGTCTTGTTGGCCTCGCCGGCGGCGGCGCGCACGGTCTGGGTGCCGTCGAGCCCGAGTGAATCGAGGATTTCGACCACGGCGGCGGGCTCCGCGATCGAACGCCCCTCGGCGAAGCTTGCGGTGAAGACCGCCTTCGAGAAAGGCACCAGCCAGTCCTGATCGTGGCCGTAGATCGCCGCCCGCACCGCGCTCAGGCTGTTCTGGGGGAACTGCGCCGGCCGAGTGAGCGGCGGCAGGCCGAGGCGGGCGGCCTCGCGCTCCACGTCGCGCCACATATTCTTGCCCTTGGCCGGGTAGAGATTGAACGGCGAGGTCGTCCAGCCCTGCGAGGCGAAGAGCGGGCCGACCAGGAACGGCCGCCAGCGCACGGCGACGCCTGCCGCCTCCGCGGCCGCCTCGATCCGCATCGCCGCCAGATAGGAATACGAGGAGGCGAATTCGTACCAGAACTCCAGGGTGGGCTGGCGCGCCATGGACTTCGCTTCTCCGATGCTCTTCGTGCTGCGGTGATCAGGCAATGCCCACGCCGCGCCGTGACTCACACAGCCGCAAGGCCGTCATGAGGCGAAACGCTGTCGATCGTCCGGCAACAGGCTACGCGCGAGGCGGCACGCCGGTTGCAGGCCGATGACACCCGCGATAAGCCGCCGACACCCTGCACCAGTTCCGGAACCAGCATGTCCGATCCCGCGAAGAGCTCCGTGAAGAAGGTCGTTCTGGCCTATTCCGGCGGCCTCGACACATCGATCATCCTGAAGTGGCTGCAGACCACCTATGGCTGCGAGGTCATCACCTTCACGGCCGATCTCGGCCAGGGCGAGGAGCTGGAGCCGGCCCGCCGCAAGGCGGAGCTGCTCGGCATCAAACCCGAGAACATCTACATCGAGGACCTGCGCGAGGAGTTCGTGCGGGATTACGTGTTCCCGATGTTCCGGGCCAACGCCGTCTACGAGGGCGTGTATCTGCTCGGCACCTCGATCGCGCGGCCGCTGATTGCCAAGAAGCAGATCGAGATCGCCGAGAGGGTCGGGGCCGACGCGGTCTGCCACGGCGCCACCGGCAAGGGCAACGACCAGGTCCGGTTCGAGCTCGGCTACTACGCGCTCAAGCCCGACGTGACGGTGATCGCGCCCTGGCGGGAATGGGACCTGCGCTCCCGCGAACAGCTGATCGCGTTCGCCGAGCAGCACCAGATCCCGATCGCCAAGGACAAGCGCGGCGAGAGCCCGTTCTCGGTGGACGCAAACCTCCTGCACGCCTCCTCGGAGGGCAAGGTGCTGGAGGATCCGGCCGTCGAGGTGCCCGACTACGTCTTCTCGCGGACGATCTCGCCGGAGCAGGCGCCGGACACGCCGACCATCATCACCATCGGCTTCGAGAAGGGTGATGCGGTCTCGATCGACGGCGAAAAGCTCTCGCCCGCGCGCCTGCTGGCCAAGCTCAACCAGCTCGGCCATGACAACGGTATCGGCCGGCTCGACCTCGTCGAGAACCGATTCGTCGGCATGAAGAGCCGCGGCATGTACGAGACCCCGGGCGGCACGATCCTGCTGCCCGCCCACCGGGCGATCGAGTCGATCACGCTGGATCGCGGCGCGGCCCACCTCAAGGACCAGCTGATGCCGCAATACGCGGAGCTGATCTATAACGGTTTCTGGTTCTCGCCCGAGCGCGAGATGATCCAGGCGCTGATCGACAAGAGCCAGGAGAAGGTCACCGGTACGGTGCGGCTGAAGCTCTACAAGGGCGGCGTGCACGTGATCGGCCGCGAGAGCCCCCACTCGCTCTACGACCAGGACCTGGTGACCTTCGAGGAAGGCGCCGTGGCGTACGATCACCGCGACGCAGCGGGCTTCATCAAGCTGAACGCGCTGCGGCTGCGCACCCTGGCGCAGCGCAAGAAGCGGGACGCCTGAGCGTCCCCCCGGGGCCCGCGCTCAGGCGGGCTCCCACACCGACGCGGTGTTCCGGCGGAAGGTGCCGGGCCCGAGATCGGCGTAGCGCAGGAAGATCTGGAAGGCCGGCTGCATCTCGCGGTGAAGCCGGACCAGGCTCTCCGGGTCGGTGCTGCCGCCGAGATGCCGGCCCATGTCGAGCGTGTAGGGCTCAGCTCCGCCGTAGGGCCGCTCCGGGTCGATCCGCGGCACCCCGTGATCTGCGTCCCAGACGTGGTTGAGCCGCGGGATCAACGCGAGATGCTCCTCCGTCACCGCGAAGGTGATGTGCTCCGGGGTCTCGCCCGTGGTGGAATCCCGGAACACGTCGGTGATCGCCGCGCAATCCAGCTTTGCCAGCGGGTTGTGGTACTGGTAGCGGCCGGGCTTCAGCCGGGCGTTCTGCGAAAACACGGCGAGCCCATCCTCCAGCGCCCGGTGCTCCTCCTCGGCGCCGTCATCGTCCCCCGTCACGTTGGCGATGTCGCCGTCCCGGTCCAGGCTGCCGTAGGGCGCCTCCGGGTGGATCATCGGCGCGCCGGGCTCGGCGCCGTTCCAGGCGACCACCATCCGGCGGATCAAGGCGATGCGCTCGAGGGTGAGGTCGTAGACGGCGTCGGTCATTGTCATTCGGTCCCGGAATATCGCGGCTCTGGCGCCCCTCTTACAGAGCCGATTCGGTGCCTGCTACCGCCGTGACCAGCCCTTGCGTCCGCGTGCCGTCCGATCAACCTGCATCAGGTTCGGATGCCGCGATTCGGGGACGCTCATGATCGATCCGATCGTATGACGGTGCGGCCTAATCGGCCCGAACGGGGCAGCGGGACGGCGCATGCCCGCAGCATGCGCCTCCTCGACCGATACCTTCCGGCCTATCAATTCCACGAGACGCATGCCTGCCTGATCGCGGCCGAGCCTGCCGCGATCCTCGACAGCGTCATCGCCTATCGCCCGGACTCGGATCGGTTCTTCCGGGCGGTGATCGGCCTGCGCGAGTTTCCGACGCGCCTCCTCGGCAGACCGGACGGGCCGCGCGCGCCGTTCGGCTTCGACGATTTCACCCTGCTCCGCCGGAGCGCGGACGAGATCGTCTACGGGCTGGTCGGACGGTTCTGGCGTCCGGATTACGGGCTGGAGCCGGTGGCGGACGGCGCAGCGTTCCGGGCATTCGCGGCGGATGACGTCGCCAAGCTCGCGCTGGCCTTTGCCACCCGGCGTCACCCGGATGGCCGAACCGAATTGGTCACCGAGACGCGGATCGACTGTCCCAGCGGCGCCGCCCGGCTGAAATTCACGCTCTACTGGCTCGTGATCCGCCCCGTGAGCGGCCTCGTGCGCCGGCGCATGCTCGCATCGATCCGGAGCGCCAGCGAGCAGCCCCCGGGGAGTGAGCGCGACACGTCACTGCCGCAGGCAACCCGTGAGGCCCTCGATCTGTCCCATCATCGCCTGGATCTGCGCGGCCCGGCGGCGGACCCCGGGGGAGGGGCGGCCGGCGCTGCGGGTGATCGGGTTCGGCAGGACGGCGGCCAGGAGGGCGGCCTCGCCCCGGGTCAGCCGGCTCGCATCCTTGCCGAACCAGTGCCGGCTCGCCGCCTGGGCGCCGTAGATGCCGTCGCCCCACTCGGCGATGTTGAGATAGATCTCCATCATCCGCCGCTTGCCCCAGAGGGCATCGAGGGCCAGCGCGAGCGGGATCTCGAAGGCCTTGCGGATGTAGGACCGGCCCGGCCACAGGAAGACGTTCTTCACGGTCTGCATGGCGATGGTCGAGGCGCCCCGGCTCGGCGAATCCTCGTCCTCCACGACCTCGCGGATCGCCCCGAAATCGACGCCGTAATCCAGGCAGAAGCGCTGGTCCTCCGAGGCGATCACGGCCTGCGGCAGGACCGACGCGATCGCCGCCAGCGGCACCGGATCCCGGCTCACCGGCTGGAGCGTCAACCACCGTCCGAGCATCAGAGTCGACGGCGGCGTCACCGCGCTATAGACGAGCGCCAGCGTGAGCGTGAAGATGAAACCGAGGGCGGGCAGCAGCAGCAGCGCTCCCACGAGCCGGCGCACACGGCGGGAGCGCCTCGGGCGAGCGCGCGGCAGGTCGCGTGGCCCGTCTCGCGAGACGGCGCGCGACGCCGCGATCCGCCTGGGTCCGGTTCGGTCGTACTTGATTTCATCTCCGCGCAAAGCGACGCCCGATTGATTTCGCCAGGCCAAGACCGGACGCAGCGCCCGATGACCTCGACTTCCTCAACGCAGGCTCAGACCGGTTCGGTCAAGACGGCCACCCCCGCCGCCGAGTTTTCCCACAGGCTGGCGCAGGTCGCCGAGACGGTCGAGACCTTCCTGGTCGAACGGCTTGGCCCGGAAATCGGCCCCGGCGAGATCGCCCGGCCGTCGCGCCTGATGGAAGCGATGCGCCACGCCGTGCTGGGCGGCGGCAAGCGCCTGCGCCCGTTCCTCGCCATCGAGACCGCCCGGATGCTGGGCGGCTCCGAGGCCGCGGCGCTTGCGGCCGGCGCCGGGGTCGAGCTCGTGCATTGCTACAGCCTGGTCCACGACGACCTGCCGGCGATGGACAACGACGACATGCGCCGGGGCAAGCCGACGGTGCACAAGGCCTATGACGAGGCGACCGCGATCCTGGTCGGCGACGCCCTCCAGACGCTGGCCTTCGAGATCGTGGCCGACCCAACCTGGCAGCCGGATGCGCGGATCCGCGCCGACCTGGTGCTCGGGCTGGCCCGCGCCTCAGGCCTCGGCGGCATGGTCGGCGGCCAGCTCCTCGACCTCACCGCCGAGGGGCGGTTCGGTGCGGCCGCCATGGATGTGGACGACACCCTGCGGATGCAGGCCATGAAGACCGGCGCGATCCTGGCTTTCTCGGTGGAAGCCGGCGCGATCGTCGGCGGCGCCGACGCGGAACAGCGTGCGGCGCTGCTGCGCTACGGCCTGGCGCTGGGCCAGGCGTTCCAGATCGCCGACGACATCCTGGACCGGGAGGCGTCGCCCGAGGCGATGGGCAAGGCGACCGGCAAGGACAAGGATGCCGGCAAGGCCACGCTGGTCGACCGTCTCGGCCTCGACGGCGCCCGGGCCGAATGCGACCGCCTCGTCGGCGTCTGCGAGGATGCCGTCGCACCCTGGGGCGAGGGCGCGCGCACCCTTCGGGATGCTGCCCGGTTCACGGTTGCCCGCAAGACATAAGGCCATGCATCGATGACGGCAGTTCCCCGTGACGCATGCTCACGGCACAGGGCGACGCCGGATCGCGACAATTGAGCGGGTGGGTTTGACCGGCCCGCAAGGACGGCGCCGCGATCGTTGGGCATGCCCTCCTATCCGTCGCTTTCCCGTTTCCTGGCCGCCGGCACGGGCCTCGGCGGGCTCGGCTACATGATGGCTCACCCGGATCCCTCCGTGGAGAGCATCCTGATCGGTCTGGCGTGCCTGATCCTGTGCGCCGGCCTGTCCGCGATACCGGCTTCGAAAAAGCCGATCCGCCGCGAATCGGCCCCGATCCAGCCGCCGCCGCAGCAGCCGGAGCCGGAGCCGCAGGCGATCCAGCTCTTGCCCGGACCACAACCCCATCGGCTTCTCATGGCCAAGGTCATGCAGCCCGGCTCCGAGCCTCCCGCGGCGCCGAGCCAACGGGAGCGCAGCGACGACCGGCAGCCTCAGCGGACGCCGTAGATCCGCGGCGAGGGACCGGCGTTCGCCGCGGGTCAGGCACGGTTCTTCTTGTTGTAGACGTCGAGGCAGACCGCAGCGAGGAGCACGATGCCCTTGATGACCTGCTGGTAGTCGATGCCGATCCCCAGGATCGACATGCCGTTGTTCATCACGCCGATGATGAAGGCTCCAATGACGACGCCCGAGACCTTGCCGATGCCGCCGGCCGCGGAGGCGCCACCGATGAAGCAGGCCGCGATGACATCGAGCTCGAAGCCGACGCCGGCCTTCGGGGTCGCGGTGTTGAGGCGGGCGGCGAAGATCATGCCGGCGAGCCCGGCCAGGGCACCCATATTGGCGAAGGTCAGGAAGGTCAGCCGCTCGGTCTTGATCCCCGACAGGCGCGCGGCCTTGATGTTGCCGCCCAGCGCGTAGATGCGCCGCCCGATCGTCGTCCGCGTGGTGATGAAGCGGTACAGCATCACCAGCACGAACATGACGATCAGCACGTTCGGCAGGCCGCGATATGCGCTCATCTGGTACGCGAAGGCGAGGATCACGATGGTCGTGATGCCGTTGCGGAAGATGAACGACGCCAGGCTGTCGGGCTGACTGCCATGCCGCACCTGCACCGTGCGACGCTGCCAGTTGACCCCGAACAGGATGAGCGCGAGCAGCGCCCCGATCAGAAGTGAGGTCCAGGGGCCGGCGAAATTGGTCAGGAACCCCTTCGCGAGGAGCTGGAACACCTCCGGGAACGGCCCGATCGAGGCGCCCTGGAGCAGAGCCAGGGTCAGGCCCCGGAAGACCAGCATGCCGGCCAGGGTGACGATGAAGCTTGGAATGCCGAGATAGGCCACGAACGCGCCCTGTAGACCGCCGATGGCGGCGCCGACCGCGAGGCAGATCACCGTGGCGGAGAGCGGATCGAGGCCGACGCGGACCATCAGCAAGGCGGCAAGCGCGCCCACGAAGCCCACGATCGAACCGATCGACAAATCGATATGCCCGGCCACGATGACCAGCAGCATGCCCAACGCCATCACGACCACGTAGCTGTTCTGCAGGATCAGATTGGTCAGGTTGAGCGGCTGAAACAGCACGCCGTTTGTGGCGTACTCGAAGAACAGCGTGATCAGCAGCAGGGCGATTAGCAGCCCGTAATCCCGAAACTGCGCGGTGCCGAGGAAGCTGCGTTTCGCGCCCGCATCGGCGGCGGGCTTGGCTTCGGGAAGGGACTTGGGAAGGGACTCGGTGCCGGAGATCATCGACTTGCCCGCAGAGATATCGCTCATCCGTTTCGTTCCTTCGAGCGCATGATCGCGCGCATGATCGCCTCCTGGCTCGCGTCCGAGCGCTGGAACTCGCCCACGAAACGCCCCTCGTTCATCACGTAGATGCGGTCGCACATGCCGAGCAGCTCCGGCATCTCCGACGAGATCATCAGCACGGCCCGGCCGCCATCCGCCAACTCGTTGATGATCGAGTAAATTTCGTATTTGGCGCCGACATCGATGCCCCGTGTCGGCTCGTCCAGGATCAGCACCTTGGGGTGCGTGAACAGCCACTTGCTCAGCACGACCTTCTGCTGGTTGCCGCCCGAGAGGTTGACCGTCTGCTGCGCCACGCCGAAGGAGCGGATGCGCATCTTGGACCGATAGTCGGTGGCGACCTGGCGTTCCTTGTCCTCGTCGATCACCGCGGCCGTGGACACGCCCGGCAGATTCGCCAGCGTCGTGTTCTTGGTGATGGTCTCCTCGAGCACCAGGCCGAGCTGCTTCCGGTCCTCGGTCACGTAGGCGATGCCCGCCGCGATCGCCTTGCCGATGGTCGAGACATCGACGTCCCGGCCCTCGATCCGGACGCGGCCCGAAATGCCCTGGCCGTAGGAGCGGCCGAACAGGCTCATGGCGAGTTCGGTGCGGCCGGAGCCCATCAGGCCGGCGATGCCGACGATCTCGCCCTTGCGGACGTTGAGGTTCACGTTGCGCACCACCGCCCGGTCGGCGTGGACGGCGTGGTGCACCGTCCAGTCGCGCACCTCGAGCATCACGTCGCCGATCCGCGGCTCGCGGACCGGGTAGCGGTTGGCCATCTCGCGGCCGACCATGCCCCGGATGATGCGATCCTCGTCGATCGTCTCGTCCCGGCAATCGAGCTTCTCGACTGTGGTGCCGTCGCGCAGGACGGTGATCCGGTCGGCGACCTTCGAGATCTCGTTGAGCTTGTGCGAGATCAGGATCGACGCGATCCCCTGCTCGCGGAAGCGGATCAGCAGGCGCAGGAGCGCGTCGCTATCCTTCTCGCTGAGGCTCGCGGTCGGCTCGTCGAGGATCAGCAGCTTGACCTTCTTCGACAGCGCCTTCGCGATTTCGACGAGCTGCTGCTTGCCGACCCCGAGATGAGTCACCAGCGTATCGGGATTCTCGTCGAGGCCCGCGGTCCTGAGGAGTTCGACCGCCCGGGCGAACATGCGGTCCCGGTCGATGATGCCGAACCGCGCCGGCTCGTTGCCGAGGAAGATGTTCTCGGCGATCGACAGGAACGGCACCAGCGCGAGTTCCTGGTGGATGATGACGATCCCGACGCGCTCGCTGTCGGAGATGTCCCGGAACTGGCAGAGCCGGCCCTCGTAGTGGATCTCGCCCTCGTAGGTGCCGTGGGGATAGACCCCACTCAGCACCTTCATCAGCGTCGACTTCCCGGCACCGTTCTCGCCGACCAGGGCGTGGATCTCGGCGGGCTGGACCGTCAGGTTGACGTCGGAGAGCGCCTTGACGCCGGGGAATGTCTTAGTAATCCCGCGCATTTCGAGGACGGGCTGCATGCGACCAATTCCGGCTCGTCGTTCATGAGGTCGGCAGCCGATGCCGGGGATGCCGGCATCGGCCAGGATCGGTCGGAGCCGGCGCCCGGCCCCGGAAGGCTTACTTGAGCTGGTCGAGCGTGTAGTAGCCCGTATCCACCAGGGCCGGCTTCCAGTTGGCCTTGGTGACGATCACGGGCTTCAGCAGGTAGGCCGGAACGACCTTCTTGCCGTTGTTGTAGGTCTTGGTGTCGTTGACCTCCGGCTGCTTGCCGGACACGATGGCGTCGATCATCGCGACCGTCACCTTGGCCAGCTCACGCGTATCCTTGAAGATCGTCGAGTATTGCTCGCCGGCGATGATCGACTTGATCGATTGCAGCTCGGCATCCTGGCCGCTGACGACCGGCATCTTCAGGCTGCCGGACCCGTAGCCGACGCCCTTGAGCGACGAGATGATGCCGATCGAGATGCCGTCGTAGGGCGACAGGACCGCGTCGAGCTTGGCGCTGCCGTAATAGGCCGAGAGCAGGTTATCCATGCGGGCCTGGGCCGTGGCTGGATCCCAGCGCAGGGTCGAGACCTTGTCCATGCCGGTCTGGCCGGACCGCACGACGAGCTTCTTCGCGTCGATGTAAGGCTGCAGCACCGACAGGGCGCCGTCGTAGAAGAAGTAGGCGTTGTTGTCGTCCGGCGAGCCGCCGAACAGCTCGATGTTGAACGGCCCCTTGCCGTCCTTCAGCCCGAGTCCGTCGACGATCGAGCTGGCCTGCTGCACGCCGACCTGGAAATTGTCGAACGTGGCGTAATAATCGACGTTGGGGGTGCCCTTGATCAGCCGGTCATAGGCGATGACCTTGACGCCGCTATCCTTGGCCTTCGACAGAACGTCGCTCAGCGTGGTCCCGTCGATCGAGGCGATCACCAGGACCTTGGCGCCCTTGGTCAGCATGTTCTCGATCTGGGCGAGCTGGTTTGGGATGTCGTCGTCGGCGTATTGCAGGTCCGGCTTGTAACCCTTCGCCGCCAGCAACTTCACGATGTTGTTGCCGTCGTCGATCCAGCGCTGGGACGACTTGGTGGGCATCGCGACGCCGATCAGGTCGCCGCCGGCGGCAAGCGCCTCGGGAACGGCGAAGCCCGCCAGCATCGAGGCTGCGAGCGCGAGCTTGAGAAAGGTCTGCCTGGTGATCATCAAGTCCCCCCGGTCGTAGCGTAGTCTTGCGCGCCTCTTCGGCGCGCTCCGCATTGTGCGAATGTTTTCTTGATTTGCAGAAGTCATCGCGTGGCCGGATCGATACGTCCGGTCCGGAGCGATCACCCTGCACCGGCGCGTCGATCCCGGCTGATCCCGGGCGACCGAAAGTTGTCGGCCTCGCAGCACCCCGTTCACGCGCTCTGCAGACGCTTGGCGACGGGTCGCGCGATGGCGATGCACAGGTGCGAGGGCCCTCGACCTGTGCGCGACCGAGTTCGGACCCCGGCCGTTTTATTCGAAGATTTGTATGAGTTATAAAACCGGGCGTCAATCGGCGCCGCGCGGCGCGCACGGAAAAACCGTGGCTGTTGGTAGGCGCAAATTCGCCGGCTCGGCGCGACGCGGTCTCCGGGCGGCGCAGGCCTGAGCGGCGGGCGCGGCAATCGCCTGGGCGCGCCGCGCTTGGAGGCTCAGCCGCGGCCGACGAACGGCATCTTGGTCGCCATGACGGTGATGAACTGGACGTTGGCGGACAGGGGCAGGTTGGCCATCATCAGCACCGCGTCGCCGACATGGTCCGGGTCCATCACCGCCTCGGCCCGGATGGAGCCGTCGGCCTGGGCGACGCCCTCCTTCATCTTGCCGCCCATCGGGGTGTCGGCATTGCCGATATCGATCTGGCCGCAGGCGATGTCATAGGCGCGGCCGTCGAGCGACGTCGCCTTGGTCAGCCCGGTCACCGCGTGTTTCGTGGCCGTATAGGCGATCGAGTTCGGCCGCGGGGCATGCGCCGAGATCGAGCCGTTGTTGATGATCCGCCCGCCCCGGGGATCCTGGTCGCGCATGATCCGGAAGGCGTGCTGGGTGCACAGGAACAGGGCGGTGAGGTTGGTGTCCACCACCTGCCGCCACGTCTCGAGCGGCAGGTCTTCCAGGGGGACAGGCGGCGCGCCGATCCCGGCATTGTTGAACAGCAGGTCCAGGCGGCCGAACCGCGACTTGGTCTGCGCGAACAGGTTGGCGATCGAATCCGCGTCGGTCACGTCCGTGGGGACCACGAGTGCGCGCCCGTCCTCGATCTGCGCCGCGACCGCGTCGAGGGGGGCCTGCCGCCGCCCCGACAGCACCACGCTCCATCCGGCCCGGGCGAGGGCCAGGGCCGAAGCCTTGCCGACTCCCGTGCCCGCTCCGGTCACGATCGCAATCCGATCAGCCCCCGACATCGCTGCCTCCCTGTTTATGGCGTTGTCCTGCCTGTACCGGACGGCCGTGGCGCCGCGAAGGGCGATCCGTTTCAGATCGGCCCGAACCGTCGCGGACCGCACCACCGCCAATGCGCTATAGTGGAATGGGGGATGCGGACCGGGAGCGGGGCGATGCGGGCGTACGGGGTGGCGGACGTGACCGGGGCTGGGCGGGGGTGAGCCAACCCGAGATCCCGTTCCTCGCCGGTCTCGACGCTGCGGCGATCGAGGCGGTACGAGCCCGCATGGTCGCGCTGACGGTGCCCGGGGGCCGGACGCTGTTCGAGCAGGGCGAGACCGGGGATGCGCTCTACACCCTGGTCTCCGGCGCGGTCGGCGTTTCGACCCGCGACCATCACGGGGTCCAGACCCGGATCGCCCGGCTGCGCCCGCCCGCGATCTTCGGCGAGATGGCGCTGTTATCCGACGCGCCGCGGGCGGCGACCGTGACGGCTTTGCGCGATTCCCAATTCCTGTGCCTGACCCGCGCGGCCTTCGAGGCCGTGATCGCCGAGCATCCGCGCACGCTCCTGTACTTCGCCCGGATGCTCGCCGAACGCCTGCGCACGCTCTACGAGGGGCATTCGGTCCACCACGCGCCGCGGACCTTCCTGGTGATGGCCGTCACCGACGGCCCCGATCCCGAACCGTTCGCGCAGGCCTTCGCCACCGCCCTCGACGCCATCCTGCCGGGGAAGACCGGTTGCCTGAGCCAGTGGCCGGCAGGTGCCGACGAGGATGGGGTCCAGGCCTTCGAGGCCCGTCACGCGCGGACGGTGTTCGTGGCCCGGGACATCGATTGCCCCTGGTGCCGCCTGAGCCAACGCCTCGGCGACCACGTTCTCCTCCTGGCCGAGCCCGGCGCGCCGCCGCGCCCGGACGTGACCGCCTATTTGGAGCGGGTGCGCTCCGACTGGATCCGGATGGATCTGGTCGTGCGCCAGGATCCTCGGGCCCCGCACCCGAAGGCCCTGCATCCGGCCGTCGCGGCCATGCCCGCTGCGATGCGGATTCAGCTCCGTCCCGGGCGGCCGGACGATATCGGACGGCTGGCGCGGCTCGCCAGCGGCCTCGGGCGGGGCCTCGTGCTGGGCGGAGGCGGCGCGCGGGCGCTCGCCCATCTCGGCGTTCTGCGAGCCCTGTACGAGGCCGGTTGCACGCCGGATTTCGTCGGCGGCACCAGCATGGGCGCGGTGATTGCCGCCAGCCTCGCCATGGGCTGGAGCCTCGCCGAGATCCGGGAGCAGACCGAGGCCGCCTTCGCGGGCCGCAACCCGATCAACGATTACACGCTACCGATCCACGCCCTGACCCGCGGCGCCAAGGTCGATGCGAGCCTCGCCGAGCGCTATGGCGGCGCGCGCATCGAGGATCTGTGGCTGCCGTTCTTTTGCGTGTCGTCGAACCTGACGACCGGCCGCGCGATGATCCACCGCGCCGGCGACCTCCCCAAAGCGCTGCGCGCCAGCATCGCCATCCCGGGGCTGCTGCCGCCGGTCCTGTGCGACGAGGGCGTCCTCGTCGATGGCGGCATGATGAACAACGTGCCGGCGGACGTGGCGGCCGATCTGGAGCGGGGTCCGGTCCTGGCCGTCGATGTCGGCAGCGACCGCGCGTTCCAGGACATGCCGACGCGGGGCTGGCGTGGCCGGCTCCTGCGCAAGCTGATCGGATCGCCGGCGGCGATGCCGGGCTTGGCGCCGCTGCTGCTGCGGGCCGCCACCGTATCGAGCGACGCGCAGACGATGGTGGCCGCAGCCCATGCCACGGCCCTGCTCAAGCCGCCGCTCGCCGGCATCGACCTGCGGGCTTGGTCGAGCTTCCGGGAATCCGCCGAACTCGGCTACCGGGACACACAAGCGAACATCGCGGCCGGCCATCTGGCGCCGTGGCTCGACCCGATGCGCTGACGAATCGACGCGCCGCCCCTGCCGGTCTGGCGTGTGCCAGCGCACGGCGGCGATCCGCAACCGGTAACCGAACGGCCGGGGCAACGATCTTCCCTCTGAGACGACACGTTGAGCCCGAAGATCATGATTCCCTATTCAGCCAGACCAAGCGCGACGACCGAGACGACCGCCGGGCGAAGCCTACGCGACACCGCGGGGTCGCCCTATGTCCCGGCGACCGGTGCCCTGCTGCACGGCGCGGCCTTCGTCCTGCTCTGCCTGTGGACGCGGACCGCCCCCGACCGGCTCAGGGACCAGCTCGATCCCGAGGCGGATTCCTGCTCCGCGCTCGGCTTCTGACGGGACGGATGCGTGGCGGTCCCGCGGGGTGAACCCGTTGGCATGAGGGAGCAAGGCACGGGATGACGGATGTGGCGGGCGTCGCGTTTCGTCGGGTCGGCCTGCCGGGGCTGAGCCTGCACGTCGCAGAGGCCGGTCCCGAGACGGGTCCGCCCACCATCCTGCTGCATGGCTTCCCGGAATTCTGGTACGGCTGGCGGCACCAGATCGGGCCGCTCTCCGAGGCAGGCCTGCGGCTCGTCGTGCCCGACCAGCGCGGCTACGGCCTTAGCGACAAGCCGGATAGCGTAGCCGCCTATCACCTCGATAAACTGGCCGGCGACGTGATCGCCCTGGCCGACGCGTACGGTTTCGCGACGATCCGCCTGGTCGGCCATGATTGGGGCGGGCTCGTCGCGTGGTGTACAGCCAGCCACTATCCCGACCGGATCGCGCGGCTCGCGATCCTCAACGCGCCGCATCCGGGCGTTGTCGGGGCCTACATCCGCAGCCATCCGGGGCAGTGGCTGCGCAGCGCCTATGTCGGGCTTTTCCAGCTGCCAGTCCTGCCGGAGCGGCTGCTCACGGCCGATCGATGCCGGGCTCTGCGGCACGCACTGATCCGGACGAGCCGGCCGGGCGCCTTCGCGCCGTCCGACCTCGACCGCTACGTCGAAGCCTGGCTTCAGCCCGGCGCGATGACGGCGATGCTGAACTGGTATCGCGCGCTTGCCCGATTGCCGCGGGCGACGCCGCCGCGGGTCCGGGCTCCGACCCTGATCCTCTGGGGCAAGCAGGACACCGCCCTCCAACCCGGCCTCGCGGAGGCGAGCCTGGACCTCTGCGATGTCGGGCGGATCGAATGGTTCGATCAGGCGACCCACTGGCTGCCCCAAGAGGAGCCGGCAGCGGTGAACGCCGCGCTGCGGCACTTCCTGACCTGAGCGTCGGATCGAGCCCGGCGGCGCAATGCCCGCTCCCGGAGTCAGGCTCTTCCACGACCAGAAAACTGCGCCCGCGCCGAGCGATCCGCAAGCGCTTGCGGAGCTCGGGTTTGGTCGCGACCACTGGATAATCTTCCCAGAAGTTGCATCACCACAGTTCAAATGATGCGCACGGTTAGTTTCGACGGCTCGGTACGGCCGGCATCACCGATTAATCCGGGCATTTGTCAGATTGCGCAGGAGCATTTTTGCCTAGCACACCGGAACATCTCGGTGCGCGAGCCATTATGGTGGCACCTCTCAGACTAGACCGGAGCATTTCAACGATGTCATTTCGTTCACTGCTGACTGCGGGCCTGTTTTTCGGCGGCCTCGTCGCTGGGACGGCGGCGGTCCAGGCCGCGCCGGCGATGCCGCAGCCGGGACTGGCCGGCGCCGACATGGTCGATACCGTGGCGATGCATCACCATCGCCACCATCGGATGCACCGGCACCATTCCACGCGCCATGAGCGTCGGATGCGCCGCATGAACACGATGCGTCACGGCAACCCGAACGCGAAGAACCCGGCTCTGCGCGGCTACCAGCAGAACCTGGGCAACACCACCGGCGGCCCGCGCTACTGAGCCGGACAAACCGGTCTTCGAACGACAGCCCGGCGCCCATCGCGCCGGGTTTTTTGTTGCTCGGGAGGCTTCATCCACCGGTGGTGACGGCTTCTCCCCAGGCGCGTCGCTTCGCACGGCCTGATTCGGCGAGCCCACTCTGCTAAGAGGCGGCATGGCCCGAACCGCCGTCCGCTCCACCCCCGAAACGCCCCCCGCCGCCGCCCTGGATCCGGCCGGCGCCACGCCCATGATGGCGCAGTATATCGAGATCAAGGCGGCCAATCCCGATTGCCTCCTGTTCTACCGGATGGGAGATTTCTACGAGCTGTTCTTCGGCGACGCGGAGATCGCGTCGCGGGCGCTCGGCATCGTGCTGACCAAACGTGGCCGCCACGGCGGCGCCGAGATCCCGATGTGCGGCGTCCCGGTGGACCGGGCCGACGATTACCTCAGCCGCCTCATCGCCCTGGGCAACCGGGTGGCCGTCTGCGAGCAGACCGAGGATCCCGCCGAGGCCAAGCGGCGCGGCCCGAAATCGGTAGTGCGGCGGGAGGTGGTCCGCCTCGTCACGCCGGGCACCATCACCGAGGACCGCCTGCTCGACCCCGCCAGGGCCAACCTGCTGCTGGCGATCGGGCGGCGCAAGACCGGGGAGGGCGCGACCGCCTATGGTCTCGCCGCCATCGACATCTCCACCGGCCGCTTCTCGCTGAGCGAGGTCCCCGCCGGGGATCTCGCCGGCGCGATTGCCCGGCACGATCCCCGCGAGATCGTCCTGTCCGAGGCGATCCACGCCGATCCGGCGCTGGCGCGGATCTGGCAGGAGAGCCGGGCCGCCATCGTCCCCCTGGCGCAGGCGGAGCTGGAGCCCGCCGCGGCCGAGCGGCGGGTGCGCGAGCAATACGGCGTCTCGACGCTCGACGGCTTCGGCAGCTTCACCCGGGCCGAGATCCAGGCGGCCGGGACCGGCCTTCTCTACATCGCCCGCACGCAGCTCGCCGCCCGGGCGCCGCTCTCGGTGCCGACCCGCGAGGAGGCAGGCTCGACCCTTGCGATCGACGCCGCGACCCGCGCCAACCTGGAGCTGACCCGCACGCTCTCAGGCGAACGCACCGGCAGCCTGCTCGACACGATCGACCGGACGGTGACCGCCAACGGCGCCCGGCTGCTGGCCGAGCGCCTGGCCGGGCCGCTGACCGACCTGACGCGGATCGCACAACGGCACGAGACCGTGGCGTATCTCGTCGAGAACCACACCCTCCGTCGGGCGATCCGCGACACGCTGGCCCGGGCGCCCGATCTGGCGCGGGCGCTCTCCCGGGTGGGCCTGGGACGCAGCGGCCCCCGCGACCTGGCGGCGATCCGCGACGGGCTGACGGCCGCCGCCGGGCTCGGGGCGGTGCTGACCGAGGCCGGGGGAGCGACCGTCGAGCTCGCCGAGATCGCAGAGGCGCTCGGCGCAGCCGATCCCGCTCTGGCGGCGGAGCTTCAGGCAGCGCTGGCCGACGAGCTGCCCCTGTCTAGGCGGGATGGCGGCTTTATCCGAGGGGGATATTCGGAAGAGATCGACGAGGCGCGGCTGCTCGGCCAGGATTCGCGCAAGGTCGTGGCGGCGCTCCAGGCCCGCTACGCCGAGGAGACCGGCTGCCGGACCCTGCGGATCAAGCACAACAACCTGCTGGGGTTTTTCATCGAGGTGCCGCAATCGGTGGGCGAGGCCTGCCTCAAGGGATTGCAGCGCGAATTCGTGCACCGGCAGACCATGGTGGACGCGATGCGGTTCACCAGCGTCGAATTGGGCGACCTGGAGCGACGGATCAGCGGCGCTTCGGAGCGCGCGCTCGCCCTGGAATCGGATCTCTTCGACGCATTGGCCCGTCGTATCGTCGAACAGTCTTCGCAGACGGCACAAGTCGCCGAGGCGATGGCGGCCCTCGACGTCGCCGCCAGCAACGCCGAACTCGCGGTCGAGCTGGACTGGCGCCGACCGGAGGTCGACGATTCGCTGGCCTTCGCGATCACCGGCGGTCGTCACCCCGTGGTCGAGGCGGCCCTGCGCCGGGCCGGCGAGCCGTTCATCGCGAACGATTGCGACCTCTCGGGCGAGACGCGGGGCCGGATCCGGCTGATCACCGGCCCGAACATGGGCGGCAAGTCGACCTTCCTGCGCCAGAACGCGCTGATCGCCGTTCTGGCCCAGATGGGCGCCTTCGTGCCGGCCCAATCGGCGCGGATCGGCCGGGTCGACCGGCTGTTCTCGCGGGTGGGGGCGGCCGACGACCTGGCGCGGGGGCAATCGACCTTCATGGTCGAGATGGTGGAGACCGCGGCGATCCTGAACCAGGCGACGCGGCACTCCCTGGTGATCCTCGACGAGATCGGCCGCGGCACTGCGACCTTCGACGGGCTGTCGATCGCCTGGGCCTGCCTGGAGCATCTCCACGAGGCCAATGCCTGCCGGGCGCTGTTCGCCACCCATTTCCACGAACTGACGGCCTTGGGCGACCGGCTGGCCCGGCTCGACAACGCCACCCTGAAGGTGGCCGAGCACCGGGACGGCGTGGTGTTCCTGCACGAGGTCGTGCCGGGCATCGCCGAGCGCAGCTACGGCCTGCAGGTGGCACGCCTCGCCGGCCTGCCCGGCAGCGTCGTGGCGCGGGCGGGCGCAATCCTCAAAAGCCTGGAGAAGGCCGAGCGCGGCCGCCCGGCCCGGGCCAAGATCGACGACCTGCCGCTGTTTGCGGCGCTCGCCCCGCCGCCACCGCCCGAGCCCCCGGCGGAGGATCCGCTGGGGGTGCTCCTCGACGCGATCGACCCGGATGCGCTGACCCCGCGCGAAGCGCTGGATGCGCTCTATCGGCTGAAGCGCGAGCGAGCGGAGAAGGGGTGAGTGCGGAGCCGCCCACCAAACTCCCTCAACCTGTGCTGTGGGGCCTGGCGAGAGAACCGTCTTAAGAAGCAGATGTCACAGCGCCGGCGCGAAGGAAAATCCGTCCGGGGCGCTGTGGGTCGGCATGCGGCCGGCGCGGCGGTCGGCGACCCAGTCGAGGATGCTGGCGACCACGCGCTCGGAATAGGGTTTTGCGATCACCCCGATGGCGCCGGCGAAGTCGTCCGGGATGCGCTTGGCGTTGGCGGTCATGAACACCACGGTGATCCGCGGGTCGGATGCGAGCGCCCGGGCGACCTCGACGCCGGTCGGGCCGTCCACCAGGTGGATGTCCACGAAGGCGACGTCCGGCTCGGCCGAACGGCCGAGCGCAATGGCCTCCGCCGAGCTTCCTGCGATACCGACCGTGACATGGCCGAGATCGTCCAGCAGACACTCGAGTTCGAGCGCGATCAGCACCTCATCCTCGACCACGAGGATACGGAGCGCAGCATCCGCGCCGGCGTTCCCATCCCGCATGCGATCTCCTGTTTGGCGCCTGGACCGCTGAGCTTTTCGCGAGCTTGAAGCGTTCGGGCCGAATTCTCAAGTCGGCGAGAGAAGCGGGATATCGATCGCCACATAGGTTCCGGGCCCGGCATCCGCCCACGCGATCGTGCCGCGGAGCTGACGGACCACCATCTCAACGAGATTGCGCCCGAATCCGGCCGGGTTCGGCGGCGCGGCCGCGAGGCCCACGCCATCGTCGCGGATCGTCAGTTGCATGCCCGATTGCGTCCGCCGGGCGGTGATCGAGACCCGCCCCTCGCGGGCGTTCGGGAAGGCGTGGCGCAGGGCGTTGGCGGTCAGCTCATGGATCAGCAGGGCGAGCGGCGCCGCCATGGCGGCCACCACCGCGATCGGCTCGACCTCGGCCTCGACCCGCTGCTTCTCGTGATCCAGCCCGGCATTCACGTCGGACAAGAACTCGGAGGCGAAGTCGCCGAGATTGAAATGGGTGCAGTCGCCCTCCGAATAGAGCATCCGGTGTGCGGTAGAGAGCGCGCCGATCCGCTCGGCCATGCCCTGCAGCGCGTCCCGGGCTTCACCCTCCGGGGTGCGGCGGGCCTTGAGCAGCATCAGCGAGGAGATCACCTGAAGATTGTTCTTAACCCGGTGATCGACCTCGTGGAGCAGGGCGGTCTTCTGCTCCAGGGCGGCGCTCAGGTCGTGTGTCCGGGCCGCGACCAGACGCTCCAGCTCGTCGTTGGTGACCCGCATGGTCACTTCACGCTCACGGGTATGGGTCATGTCGGCCTGGGCCGCGTAGAAATAGGCGAGGCCGGCCTCGTCATGGACCGGCGTGACCGTCATCGCGCTCCAGTAGGGCGTGCCGTCCTTGCGGTAGTTGAGAAGCTCGGCGGTCACGGGCTCGCCGGCCTCGATGGCGGCGCGGATCCGGGCGACCTCGGCCGGGTCGGTCCCAGGCCCCTGTAGCATGCGGCAGTTGCGCCCCAGCAATTCGTCGGTGGCGAACCCGGTCAAGCCCAGGAACGCGTCGTTGACCCAGGTGATCGGGTTGTCGGGCGCCCGCGCGTCGGTGATGACCATCGGCGATGGGCTGCGCGCGAACGCATCGACCAGCATCGCGTGCGGCGGGCTGGGCTCGGTTGAGGTACTCAACACATCATTCCACACTTGGTCGACACGACACGTCCGCGCTCTATGACGGCGTGATGGAGCCGGGCGTGCTCCGCGCGTGCGGGACGTGGACACCACGTTAAGCAGTCATCGACCATGATTAAGGCGCACGGCCTCCCGATCCAGCCCCGGCCCGAACGGCCCAAGGCTGCCACGTTTTCGCGAGATCAAGGCCAGTAAGGCTCAGGAGTTCCATGCCATGGCCAACCCGCCACAGGCTGCCCACCGCTTTCATCTGCGCGACATCGTCCAGGACCGGCGAATCCTGCTGATGCTGGCGCTCGGATTCTCATCCGGATTGCCGCTCCTGCTGGTGCTGGGGACCTTCACGCTGCGGCTCGCCTTCTCGGATATCGACGTGCGGGCGATCGGCCTGTTCAGCTACGTGGCGCTGCCGTACTCGCTAAAATTCCTCTGGGCGCCGGCGATCGACCGGCTGAACGTACCGGTCCTGACCGCACGACTCGGCCGGCGCCGGGCCTGGATGGTCACGACCCAGGCCGCGGTCGCCCTGTGCCTGATCCTGATGGCCTTCTCGGACCCGAAGACCAACCTGGCGCTCCTCGGCCTCGGCGCCTTCCTGGTGGCATTCTGCGCGGCCAGCCAGGACGTGGTAGTGGATGGCTGGCGCATCGACGCCGCCGGCAGCGACTTCCAGGGTATCCTGGCGGCGACCTCGAACCTCGGCTACCGGCTCGGGCTGATCGCGGCCGGGGCGGGCGCCCTGTTCATCGCCTCGGCCGGGGGCTGGACGATCGCCTACCTGACCATGGCGGCCCTGATACTGGTCGGCATGATCGCCGCGCTGCTGGCGCCGGCCTTCGACGCGCCGCCGCGGGTGCAGGCGGACTCCACCGGCCATTCCCGGTTCTGGTCGATGCGCCGGGCCGTGCTCGAGCCGCTGACCGAGCTGCACGGCCGGTTCGGCGGCGCGCTCTGGGGCATCCTGCTGCTGGTGGCGCTGTACCGGCTGCCGGACTTCCTCTCCGGGGTGATGGCGAGCCCGCTCTACCGGGCGCTCGGCTTCGACCTAAAGGAGATCGCCACCGTCACCAAGCTCTACGGCATCTGGGTCGGCATCGCGGGCGGCTTCGCGGGCGGCTGGGCGCTGGCCCGGCTGGGCCTGTTCCCGACCCTGCTGCTCGGCGCCTTCCTGGCCGCGTCCTCGCACCTCGCCTTCGCCTGGCTCTCGGCCGGCGCCCCGGAGATCTGGCGCTTGACGGTGGCGATCTCGATCGAGAACTTCTGCGGATCCTTCGCGGGCATCGTCCTCATCGCCTACATGTCCAGCCTCACCAGCACGGCCTACGCGGCGACGCAGTACGCGTTGTTCTCCTCGCTCTACGCGCTGCCGGGCAAGCTGATCGCCGGCTCCTCTGGCTTCGTCGTCGCTGCGATCGGCTATCCGGCCTTCTTCGTCATGACCTCGCTGGTCGGCATCCCGGTGCTGATCCTCTGCCTCGCGGTCGGGCGGCGCGGGCAGCGGCAGGACGAAGCCGCGGCGCGGGCGGCCGAGGCGGCGGGGAACCGCATCCCGGGGCCCGAGCTTCCTTCCACGGCGCGGGCCTCCGGCACCGCGTGATGCGACCAGATCCAGGAATTCACGGATGAGCACGAGCGACCTCACTCGCGCCGACGCGACGCTGCCGGCCCCGATCCCCGAAACCGCCCTGAGCGACGCGGATCTGGCCGCCCTGCGCCGGGCCGTGCAGGTGCTGGAACGGCCAAGCCTAGCCGCCCGCCTGTCCTCAGCGGCCGGAGCCCCCCTCGACATCATCGGCCGCTCGCTGCCGGCCCCGGTGACCGAGGCGGTCGGCCGCTCCACCGAAGCGGCGATGCGCGGCGCCCTGCGGGTCGCGCTGGCGACCCTACCGCGCAAGGATGTCGTTCCGACCGAGGGCACCGAGATCGAGGCGGTCGCCGCCAAGGCGGAGAGCCGGCTGACCCGTCTGCTCGGCTCGGGCGATACCAAGCACAAGGCGTTCGCGGCGCTCTCGGGAGCGCTGGGCGGCGCGTTCGGCCTGGCGACCCTGGCGGTTGAGCTTCCGGTCTCGACCACGCTGATGCTGCGCTCGATCGCCGAGATCGCCCGCGAGGAGGGCGAGAACCTCGAGACGCCGGAAGGCGCGCTCGCCTGCGTCCAGGTCTTCGCCCTGGGCGGCCGGACCAGTACCGAGACCGAGGCTGGCTCGGCACTCACCGAGAGCGGCTACTTCGCCGTGCGCGCGGCCCTGGCCAAGACGCTCGCGGAGGCGGCTCGCTACGCCGGCAGCAAGACCCTGCTCGACCAGTCGGCGCCGGCGCTCATCCGGTTCACCGCGCAGATCGCGGCCCGGTTCGGCCTGGTGGTCTCGCAGAAGGTCGCCGCGCAGGCGGTCCCGGTGCTGGGCGCCTTCGGGGGCGCGGCGGTGAACACCGCCTTCATGAGCCATTTCCAATCGACTGCCCGCGCACATTTCACGGTCCGACGGCTGGAGCGCACCTACGGGGCCGCCGCCGTGCGGGCGGCCTACGAGGTCGAAAAGGCGGCGCTCGGGGCGGCCTGAGCGGTTTCTTCCGGTTCACCGTCATTGCGAGCGCAGCGAGGCAACCCAGTGTGGCGCGCGGTCCCCGAACCCGCCGCTGCCCTAGGTTGCCTCGCTGCGCTCGCAATGACGGGACCGGATCGCATCCCGAACCCGCCTTGATCCGTCCTCCCAGTGCCTCCAGAAACGATCCGGGTGACGCGAAGCGACGGAGGCGATTCTGATCAGCAACGCGGAGATGGTCGCCCGACTCGCCCTGGCCGCGCTCGCCGGCAGCGTGATCGGGCTGGAGCGTGAGCGGCTCCTCTGGGCGGCGGGCCTGCGGACGCACATGCTCGTCTGCGTCGGCTCCTGCCTGATCATGATCGTCTCGGCCTTCGGGTTCAGCGACGTGCTCGGCACCCAGCACGTCGTGCTCGATCCCTCGCGCATCGCCGCGCAGGTCGTGTCGGGCATCGGCTTCCTCGGGGCGGGCACGATCCTGCTGCGCGGCGAGGTGGTGAAGGGCCTGACCACCGCCGCGAGCCTGTGGGGCGTGGCGGCGATCGGCCTGGCGGTGGGCAGCGGGCTTTACGTGCCGGCGCTCGCGACCACGGCCCTGGTGGTCGGGATCCTGGCCGGGATCAAGCCGTTCGAGGAGCGCTGGCGCGAGCGGATGCGGTCGCAGACGCTGCGTATGACCGTGCGCCGGGGCACGATGTCGATCGACACGCTCCACGCGGTCACGGGCGAGCGCGCCTCGCGGGTGCGCCAGTTCACCACCCGCCCGGCCTCCGACCCGAACCTCGACGAGATCACCGTCACCTTCGTCCGGCTGTCCCGCACCAGCTTTGAGGTGATCGCCGCGAAGCTGCGCGAAACCCCGGACGTGGTCTCGGTCGATACCGTCAACAGCTGACGGTTAGGCGGCCGCCTCGCCGTCGAGGAACAGGCGATAGGCCGGGTTCTCGGTCTCGTCGGTGGCCGGATAGCCCAACGCTTCGATCGCCGCGTCGAACCGGACGCGCTCGGCCGGCGGCACCGCGATTCCGGCGAGCACCCGCCCGTAATCCGCACCGTGGTTGCGGTAGTGGAACAGGGTGATGTCGAAGCCCGGACCGAGCGCGTCCAGGAACTTCATCAGCGCGCCGGGCCGCTCCGGAAACTGGAAGCGGAACAGCCGCTCATGCGCGACGCCCACCGCCCGGCCGCCCACCATGTAGCGGACATGGACCTTGGCCATCTCGTTGTCGCTCATGTCGAGCACCCGGTAGCCGGCTTCGCGCAGGTCGCCGATCAGCGCCTGCTTCTCGCGCTTGCCGCCCCCGATGTTGATGCCCACGAAGATCTGCGCCTCGGCGCCCGGCGCGTGGCGGTAGTTGAACTCGGTGATCGCCCGCGGCCCGAGCGCCCGGATGAACGCGCGGTAGGATCCGGGCTGCTCCGGGATGGAGACGCCGAGCAGGACCTCGCGCTGCTCGCCGATCTCGGCCCGCTCGGCGATGTGGCGCAACCGGTCGAAGTTGAGATTCGCCCCCGACGAGATCGCGATCAGGGTGCCGTCGCCGCCCTCGCGCTCGGCGTAGAGCTTGGCCCCGGCAAGGCTCAGCGCCCCGGACGGCTCGGACACCGCCCGGGTGTCGTCGAAGATGTCCTTGACCGCCGCGCACATGGCGTCGGTATCCACCGTGATGACGTCGTCGAGATGCTCGCGGCAGAGCCGGAAGGTCTCCTCGCCCGCCTGGCGCACCGCGACGCCGTCGGCGAACAGGCCGACCGAGGGCAGGCTGACGCGGGTGTCGGCGGCGAGCGCGGCGGCCATACAGGCGGCGTCCTCCGGCTCGACGCCGATCACCTTCGTGCCCGGCCGCAGGTACTTGACGAAGGTGGCGATGCCGGCGGCAAGCCCGCCGCCCCCAACCGGCACGAAGATCGCCTCGATCGGACCGGTATGCTGCTCCAAGATCTCCTTGCCGATCGTGCCCTGTCCGGCGATCACGTCGGGATCGTCGAACGGATGCAGGAATGTCAGGCCCTGCTCGGCCTCAAGAATCTTTGCCTGCGCCAGGGCCTCGTCGAATGCGTCGCCGTGCAGCACCACCTCGGCCCCGCGGGCCCGGCAGGCATCGACCTTGATCGACGGGGTGGTACGCGGCATCACGATCACAGCCCGCGCCCCGAGCTTCGCGGCGGCGAGGGCGACGCCCTGGGCATGGTTGCCGGCCGAAGCGCAGACCACGCCGCGGGCGATCTGGTCCGGGCTCAAGCCCGACATCTTGTTGTAGGCGCCGCGGAGCTTGAACGAGAAAACCGGCTGGAGATCCTCGCGCTTCAGCAGCACCGGCCGACCGAGGCGCTGGGTGAGGCGCGGCATCGGATCGAGCGGGCTCTCAATCGCCACGTCGTAGACGCGGGCGGTGAGGATCTTGCGGATGTAGTCCGTCACAGGGCGTGATCTCAGGTGGTGCAATGATTACGCCCGGCAAATAGCCCCTCGCGGCCGCGGAAGCGAGCGCCCAGGGGGCGGGGCAGATCAGCCCAGCCGCTCGACCAACGCCGCCACCCAAACCAGCAGCGCCGCCACCTGCGCCATGAATGTCCCCGCCGAGGCCAGATCCTTGATCCGGCCGATCATTGGGTGATGGCTCGGGTGGACGTGATCGCAGAGCTTCTCGACGGCGGTATTGAGGAACTCGGCGGCCAGCATCAGCAGCAGGCTCACCATCAGGGCGACCCGGACCCACAGGGTCGCGCCGAGGAGGAGGGCCACCGGCACGCCGAGCGCCAGCAGAACCAGTTCCTGCCGCACGGCCCGCTCGGTGCGGGCACCGTGGCGCAGGCCGCGCCAGGAATTGAGGAAGGCGAGGATCAGGGCGTTCATCGGGCCGCGCCCTCCGGCACCGACCGGCTGATCCATTTGGCGAGCAGCGGCCCGGTGAGCAGCACCACGAACAGGCGCAGGGTCTGCACGGCTAAGACGAAGGACACGTCCGCCTTCGAGCCGACCGCGATGATCGCAACCGAATCGAGTCCGCCCGGGCTCGTGGCCAGCACGGCGGTGAGCAGGTCGATCGGCAGCAGGAAGGTCAGGCCCCAGCCCCAGGCGGCGCAGAGCGCGATCACCGAGAAGGTCGCCGCCAGGATCCCGGGCAGCGCCGAGAGGGTGAGCCGCAGGGTCTCGCGGGTGAAGCGCAGGCCGACATAGATGCCGATGCAGGCATAGGCGAGTTCGAGGATCGTCACCGGCAGGGACATCCGCACGAGGCCGCTGGCATGGAGCAGGCTGCCGAGCACCATCGGGCCGACCTGCGCGCCGGCCGGGACCCGCAGGGCCAGGGCCGCGCCGGCCCCGACCACCGCGACCGCCAGCGTGGCAAGCAGCGAGAGCGGCCCGGTCACCTCAATCACACCAGCGGCGGCACCCGGAACCGGTGTCTCCATCAGGAAGCGGGCGGCGAGCGAGGCGGAGAACACCACGGCGGCAACGCGGACATATTGCATGAAGGCGACGAGGCGCGGATCCGCGCCGAAATCCTCGGCCATGGCGACCATGGCGGAGGCGCCGCCGGGGGACGACCCCCAGGCCGCCGTGGTGCCGGGCAGGACCCGTAGCCGGGTCAGGACCCAGCCGACGAGCCCGCTCGCCGCCACCGTCACCAGCACGACCGCCACGATCAGCGGCCCGTCGTCCAAAAGGGTCTGGGCGATCTGCCCGGTCACCGCGTGGGCCACCAGGCAGCCGATCATCGCCTGCGCGGCGTTGAAGGCGAAGCGCGGCACGTGCAGCCGGGAGCCGGCGACCCCGAAGGCGATCGCCGCGATCATCGGGCCGAGCAGCAGCGCTGCGGGGAAGCCCGCCTGCAGCAGGCCATACGAGATGGCTGCCGACGCGACGGCGAGGGCGGCCCATAGGCCGAGGGTGCGGGAGGAGGGCAAGGCGACCGGTGGGGGATTCACCCGCACTGATTGCCGGGCGGAGGCCCGCTACACTGCAATATGGGCCCTGTCACGGCAAAGATTGTCGGGAATGCCGATGGCGGGGCGGGCGAGCTCCGGTGTTCGTGCGGGGTTGCCGGAATCCGTTTCTCTAAAACCTGAGCATGTCGACCGCTTGCCGCCCGCCACATGGCTTATCCCACCCACCTCGTCATCCCGAGGTGTGGCGCAGCAGCCTCGAAGGGACCCTCCAGGGACCGCTAAGCTGGCTGGAGGGCTCATTCGAGGCCCGCTCACGCGGGCGCCTCAGGATGAGGGGATTGGGTTGGAGCAGCGTCGGACGCTCTTATGGCGCCTGGGTGAGCGCCGCGAAGGCCGCATCCAATTGGCCGCTTGCCGCCGCGAGCGCGGAGCGGCGATCGGCCAGCCAGGTCCGGTCGGCGTCGAGGCGCGTTCGGGCGGCCGCGAGCATGCGCCGGACCTCCCCAGGTTGCGGGCCGCCGAGGCCCTTGGCCGCCTCGATCATGCCGCGGGCCGACAGGGTGGCCCGGAACCGGGCCTCGTCGAGGGGCAGATCCGGTTTCAGGCCCGAGCCGGCGGCGGCCTCCGCGTAGATCCGCTTCACCTCGGCGAAGGGTAGGTCGGCCGGGCGCAGGTCGTGGCTGCGGCCGTAGCTCACCAGCTCGGAGGCGAAATGGTGCCCCAGCCGAAACGGCACGTCGGCCTCGCGCTGGAGCGTGTCGGCAAGCTCCGTGGTGGTGGAATAATCCGCCGCGACCTCGTCGGCGGCCCGGTCGCGGTCGATCACCAGCCCGTCGAGCACGCGGGTCCAGCGTCGGCAGGTCTCGGCCGCCTCGGAGACCGTCCGGCCCGGCGGCTCGGCCTGGTTGCGCTTGTAGTCCGGCATACCGGACTCGACGTTGTGGGCCATGATGACGAAGGCCTGCGCGGCACCGACCACGTCGCTCGCTTTCATGCGCAGGCTGTAGAGCGCCACCGGATTGCGCTTCTGCGGCATGATGCTGCTCGGGCCGGTCAGTGCGCCCTCCCGCAGCAGGATCCATGGCCGGGTCTGGTGATACTGCGCGTAGAGATCCTGCGCGAAGCTGCCGGCCGTGGTGGCGAGGTTGGCGGACAGGCCGGTCAACTCCAGGCCGAGATCCATCGGGGCGAGTTGGCCGGCATCGTAGCTGTTCTCCACCGGCGCATCGAAGCCCAGCAGCCGGGCGAGGCGGACGCGATCCACCGGGAAGCTCGACGTGCCGAGCGCCGCGGCGCCGAGCGGCGACAGGTTCGCGCGCGCCCAGCTCTCCCGCAGGCGATCGGCGTCGCGGGCCAGCGCGCCGGCATAGCCGAGCAGGTAATGGCCGAGCGTCGTCGGCTGCGCCTGCACGCCGTTGGTGTAGGCGGGGACGATCGTGTCGGCCTCCCGCTCGGCGACGGCCAGCAGGGCGGCCCGGGTCTTGTCCAGGGACTCGGCGAGATCGAGCAGCCGGTCCCGCTGGTCGAGCTTCAGCACGGTCGGGATGATGTCCTGCCGGCTGCGGCCGGAATGCATTCGGGTCGCGTCCGGGCCGGCGATCGCGGTGATCAGCGGCTCGATCCGCAGGTAATCGTCCGGCCGCTCGGCCCCCGGCTTGGCGGCCTCCGCGGCGACCTGGTCGAGGGCCCGGGCGATCCGCGCCCCGAGGTCCCGCGGGACGATGCCGGCCTCCACGGTCATGACCAGGGAGGCGCGGCCGATGGCGTCGATCCGGGCAAAGGTGTCTCGGGACGCAGCGAGGGTGGTCGCGGGGGTGAGGAGGGCGACCAGGGTCGCGATCAGTCTGCGCCGCATGCATGTGCTCCTGACGGCACCACTTTTCGTCGGCCGCCTATTCTCTCACAGAGAGGCATTTATCAGCGTCTCTTCGGCTTCGCGATCTCGGTCGAAGACGCATTCCAAGCAACGGATATCCCAATCTCTCCCTCATCCTGAGGCGCCGGACGATCGAAGATCGGCCGGCCTCGAAGGAGCCCTCCGGAGATCGCGGCGGCATCTGGTGGGCTCTTTCGAGGCCCGCTGGCGCGGGCGCCTCAGGATGAGGCCGAGGGTCGGACAGACGGGTCCAGCGGCCTCCCAGATCACGGTCCGGATGGCCCGTGCCCAGAACCCAAACCGGCTAAACTACTCCGCCCCATCCCGGCAGGCCGCGGTGCCGGAGGGCGCGTGCGCGCGGAAGAACGCCGCGAGGTTCGCGAGGCCTGGGGCGCGGGGGTCGCTCGCCCGCCAGGCCAGCGCGATGGTGCGGCCGGGGCCGTCGACATCGAAGGCCCGGGTGACGGTCAGGCCGGTCGGGTCGGGGCCGGGGGGAACGGCGAGAGCCGGCAGCAGAGTATAGCCACTCCCGGCCGCCACCATCGAGCGCAGGGTCTCCAGGCTGGTGGCGTGGCGCCCGACCGAGGAGCCCGCGCCACAGGCCGCGATTGCCTGGTCGCGCAGGCAATTGCCCTCGTCGAGGAGTAGCAGGTCCGGCCCGGCGATCTCGGTGGCTGAGAGGGCGCCGCCGCGGGCGAGCGCGTGCTCGGCCGGGCAGGCGAGCCAGAACGGCTCGACGAAGAGCGGCGCCACCGCCAGCCCGACCGGGGGCAGGGGGAGGGAGACCAGGGCGGCGTCGATGCGTCCGTCGCGCAGGCCCTCGACGATCTCGGCGGTGCGCGACTCCGACAGAGACAGCGTCAGCAGCGGGTATTGCTGGCGCAACGGCCGCAGCACAAGCGGGAAGAAGTAGGGGCCGAGCGTCTGGATCGCGGCCAGGACCAGCCGGCCGGTGAGCGGCGAGCCGCGGCCCTCGGTGGCGAGCGCCAAGAGGCGTTGGGCCTCGGCCAGGACGATGCGCGACTGCCGAACGATCCCCTGGCCGGCCTCGGTGAGCAGCACCCGGCGGTTCGAGCGCTCGAACAGGGTGAGCCCGAGGGCCGCTTCCAGCTTGCGGACCTGCACGCTCAGGGTCGGCTGGCTGACGTTGCAGCGCTCGGCGGCCCGGCCGAAATGACCCTCATCGGCGACGGCGACGACATATTCCAGGTCGCGCAGCGACAGACCGGACAGGTTCATAGGCTGCGTCTATCACGGCGTTTGCGACGATGCATTAGCCAAGGTGCCTGGAGCGGTCCATAACCTCGTTGGAACGGTTTCAGTCTGGCGAGTCGGCCCCATATGCCGCTCACGGACTTCACGGAGAGACAAGACGCATGAGCGATCAACGCCCGATCCTGACCACCCGCCAGGGCCATCCGGTCCGCGACAACCAGAGCACCCGCACGGTCGGTGAGCGGGGCCCCGCGACGCTCGAGAACTACCAGTTCATCGAGAAAATCACCCATTTCGACCGTGAGCGGATCCCGGAGCGCGTCGTGCACGCCCGCGGCGCCGGCGCTCACGGCTGGTTCGAGGCCTACGGCAAGATCGGCGACGAGCCGGCCTCGAAGTACACCCGCGCCCGGGTGCTGACCGAGACCGGCGTCAAGACGCCGATGTTCGTGCGTTTCTCCACCGTGGCCGGCGCCAAGGAGAGCCCGGAGACTGAGCGCGACCCGCGCGGCTTCGCGGTGAAGTTCAAGACCGTCGACGGCAATTGGGACCTGGTTGGCAACAACCTCAAGGTGTTCTTCATTCGGGATGCGATCAAGTTTCCCGACATGATCCATGCGTTCAAGCCGGATCCGGTGACCAACCGCCAGGAGGCTTGGCGCTTCTTCGACTTCGTGGCCCAGCACCCCGAGTCGATCCACATGGTGACGCACCTCAAGTCGCCATGGGGCATCCCCGCCAACTATCGCGAGATGGAAGGCTCGGGCGTCAACACCTACAAGCTGGTCAACGACCAGGGCGAGGCCGTGCTCTGCAAGTTCCACTGGGAGCCGAAGCAGGGTGTCCGCAATCTGACCTCGCAGCAGGCCTCCGAGATCCAGGCCAAGGATGTCGGCCACGCGACCCGCGACCTGTACGACAACATCAAGGCCGGCAACTTCCCCGAGTGGGAATTCTGCGTGCAGATCATGCCGGACGGCCCGAACGAGCACCTGTCGTTCGATCCGCTGGACGACACGAAGCTGTGGCCGGTGGACCAGTTCCCGCTGCTGCCGGTGGGCCGCATGGTGCTCGACCGGGTGCCGGACAACTTCTTCGCTGAGGTCGAGCAGTCGGCCTTCGGCACCGGCGTGCTGGTCGACGGCATCGACTTCTCGGACGACAAGATGCTGCAGGGCCGGACCCTGTCCTACTCGGATACACAGCGCTACCGCGTCGGCGCTAATTACCTGCAGCTGCCGATCAATGCGCCGCAGCCCGGCGTGAAGGTCTACTCGAACCAGCGGGACGGCCAGATGACCTACACGGTCGACGGGACCGGCCCGAACAAGCACATCAACTACGAGCCCTCGACCCTGGCCGAGGGCCTGCGCGAGGCCCCGAAGCCGGCAAAGGACTACCACCAGCCGGTGCAGGGCCAGCTCGGCCGCTACCAGACCTCGCGCACCGAGGACGACTACACCCAGGCTGGCGTCCGGTACCGCTCGTTCCAGGATTGGGAGCGTGAGGACCTGATCGCCAACCTCGTGGCCGACATGAAGCAGTGCCCGGAGCCGATCCAGCTGCGGATGGTCTGGCACTTCTGGCACGCGGACGAGGATTACGGCCGCCGCGTCGCTGAGGGTGCGGGCATCGATCTGGAGAAGGCCAAGGCCCTGCCGCCGCTGCCGGGCCGCGCCGCTCCGCACAAGCGTCTGCAGGCCGAGACCTACACGGACGGTTCCCCGGCCCACCGGGTCGCCGCGGAGTAAGTCTCGCGCCGAACCGAACCTGACCGATGGAAGGCCCCGCGGGTGACAGCCCGCGGGGCCTTTCTCTTGACCGCGACCCGACGTGCGCTTGCCGCTTACGGGCAATGGCGCCGGACGTGCCCCCGGCCGAGGTAGGTCTGGGTCACTGGATCGTAGGTCCTGAAGCGGCGGGCGCAGGCCGCCACCGCGGCTGCGAGATCGGCTGGGTCCGTCTCGACCACGGGCGGCACGTCGGCAGGCGCCACGTAGACCGAGCGCCGGTAGATCCGCGGCGCGTAGACATAGGCGTCGTCGTAGAACGGATCACCGAGATCGCCCCACAAGGTGCCCAGGCCGAAGCCGAGACCGAAGCCCGCGAGACCGTAGCCATAATAATCGTCGTACCGGGGGCGATAGACATAGGGACGTCGGAACGCGAAGCTGGGTCGGTGGCCCCGCCAGCCAACGATGGCTGGGCCCGGCCGGACCGGCCCGAGGGGCCGTCCCCAGGCGCCGACCCGGGTCCCGATCCCGCCGTGGAAGCCGGGGCCGAACCCGCGCGCCTCGGCGCCCGCGATCGTCAGTGGAAGTGCAACGATCGCGGCTGCAACCAGAAGAAGCAAAGACTTATTGATACGTGCCATACCGTTACCCGAAGCAACGCGCCGGTCTCGCGCAGACGCTGACTCGACGGAATAATTCAGGTTATCCTGGCCCGGGCGCCTCTCGCGTCAACAGTTCTCGGCGCAGCTGTCGGGCCATGCGAACTCGACTGTTGCGCGGACAGGCAACCGACGGACGAGGGGCTGCTATGCGGCGTCCGCCGCCTCAATCAGCAGCCGCCGGCCGGCAGCGGCGGTGGAAGCGGTGCGCTGCCCGGATCCGGCGCAGCGGCGCTGACCTTGCGGTCGCGGCCGGCGGCTTGCCCGACCAAGATCGCCACGATGGCGATGGTGACAAACAGAGCGCCCGGCAGCCCCCAGCCGCCGGTCGCCTCGTGGGCGAGCCCGAAGGCGAGGGGGCCGAGGCAGGCGCCGGTATAGCCGATGCCCTGCGCCATGGCCGAGAGACCGGCGGCGCTGGCGGCATCCGCGGCGCGCAGGACGATCAGGGTCAACCCCAGGCCGAAGCAGCCGCCGATGCCGAAGCCGAGCGCGCAGGCGGCGGGGATGCGCAGAGCCTCGGGGCCGAAGGCGAGCACCAGGAAGGACACCGCCGTAAGCCCCGGAATGGCGACGATCCAGGCGCGCTGGTCCCGCGCCCGGGCGGCCAGCATAGCGGTGAGCAGCGCGCCGGGCGCCTGGATCAACGTCATCAGCGAGGCGTAGAGGCCGGCGTCGAGCGCCGAGAGGCCGCGGGCCTGGAGCAGCAGCGGCAGCCAGCCGAACAGGGTGTAGGCGAGCGAGGATTGCAGGCCCATGAAGCCCGTGACCCACCAGGCGAGCGGATCGCGCAGCAGACGTCCGGCGGACGGCGCCCGGGTCGTGGCCGTGCGGCGGGCGAACGGGATCCACAGGAAGGCGGCCACCAGCGCCGGCAATGCCCAGACAGCCAGCGCCGAGGGCCATCCGCCGCCGAGCGCGTGCTCCACCGGCACGGCGGCGCCCGCGCCTGCGGCCGCGCCGAGGCACAGGGTCATGGTGTAGAGGCCAGTCATCAGGCCGCCGCTGCCGGCAAAGTCACGCTTCACCAGCGCCGGCAGGAGCACGTTGTCGAGCCCGATCCCGATAGCGGCGAGCGCCGTCCCGACGAAGAGGGGCCCGAGGCCGCCGAGCCCGCGCAGGGTCAGGCCGGCGGCGAGGATCGTGGCGCCGACGAGCACGGCGACATCGGGCCCGATCCGGCGGATCAGCGGCGCCGCCAGGGCGCAGGCGATGCCGAGGCACAGGACCGGCAGGGTGGTCAGGATCGCGGCGCCCCCGGCGCTCAGACCGGTGCTCTCCCGGATCGTCGCCAGCAGCGGGCCGATCGTGCTCAGCGCCGGGCGCAGGTTGAACGCCACCAGCATCAGCGCGAGGCCCAACAGGATCCGGCCCGGGGCCGTACGCTCAGGGGTCATGCCCGCCGCCGGGCCGTGAGGGCGCCGCCCAGGCAGGCGGCCAGCATCAGCGCGAAGACGGCGTCGCCAAGCCGCCCGTACAGGGTGCCGCCGACGATCCGGGCGGGCAGGTCGGCATCGAGCCAGGTTTCCTGATCGAGCTCGGTCCGGGCGACGATGCGGCCATGGGGGTCGATCACGGCGGAGATCCCGGTATTGGCGTCCCGCACCAGCGGCAGGCCCTCCTCGACGGCGCGCAGCCGCGCCTGGGCCAGATGCTGGCGCGGGCCCGGCGTGTCGCCGAACCAGGCATCGTTGGTGACGTTTAGGATCAGCCCGGGCGGCCGCGGCACCGAGGCAGCCGTCGCCGGAAGTATCGCGTGCGGAAAAATCGCCTCGTAGCAGATCGTGGCCGCCACCGGGGGGAGGCCCGGCACGGACAGGATCCGCTGGGCCGCCAGGGTGCCGGCCGAGAAGCCGCCGGGGATCGCCACGAACTGGCGGAGGCCGAGCGCCCGCAGTGCGGCGTCGAGGGGGGCCGGCAGGTACTCGCCGAACGGGACGAGATGGACCTTGTCGTAGGTGTCGGAGATCACGCCGTCCGGCCCGATCACCATGACGGCGTTGAAGTAGCGCAGGCGCTCGCCTGGCAGGGGCTCTTCGGCCCGGGCCGCACCGGTGACGAGCTGCTGCCCGGGCTTGAGGCCCGCCGCCACCTTGGCCAGGGCGTCGGGATCGCGCTGGATCAGGAACGGGAAGGCCGATTCCGGCCAGACGATATGGGTCGGCTCGGGCGCGCCGCCCTCGGTCGGACGCTGGCTTAGCTCGATGTAGCGGTCGACGATGTCGGCGCGGTTCTCGGGCCGGAACTTGGCATCCTGCGGCAGGTTCGGCTGGACGAGGCGCAGGCGGACGCCCGCCACCACCGGATCGGGCGGCCCGAGGCGCGCGGCCCCGTAGAGCGCCATGCCGATCAGCACGATCGCGGCGGCGGCGCTCGGCCCGAACCGGCTGCGCGGATGCGAGCCGGTGGCGAGGGTCGCCGGGGCGGCGCAGATCAGAACCGCCAGCACCGTCAGGCCGTAGAGGCCGATCACGGCGCCCCATTGCATCAGCCAGAGGTTCTGGGCGAGCGCCATCCCGAGGGTGTTCCAGGGGAAGCCCGTGAACAGGTGGCCGCGCAGCCATTCGGCGGCGCCGATCCCGAAGGCGAGGGCGGCGATCCGGGCCGGACCGCGCAGCCAGAGCAGGCCGGCGGCGCCGAACCCGGCGCCGTAGAACAGGCCGAGCGCGAAGGGGAGGCCAACGACGCCGAGCGGCATCGCCCACAGGAACTCGTCGGCCTCCACCAGGAAGGCCTGTCCGAGCCACCACAGGCCGGCGGTGAGGTAGCCGAAGCCCCAGGCCCAGCCGACCACGAAACAGGGCCAGAGGCGCCGCGGCGCGGTCCGGTCCGCGGCCGCCCCGTCCATCAGCCAGACCGCCACCGACAGTGAGACGGCCATGGCCGGCAGGAACCCGTAGGGCGGCATCGCCAGCGCGCCCAGGGCGCCGGCGAGCCAGGCGAGGCCGAGTCGGCGCCAGCCCTTCAGCCGGGCGATCGCCCGCACGAAGCCCGGGGCGGGGCGGCCGAGCGGGCTGCTCGGGGCGGCCACGTCCCGGGCGTGCCCCACGGTCAGGACCGCCACGCAGAACCCGTCACGTGAAGATCCTCATGGATGCGGCGTCTCGGGCACCGGCGCCGGGGTGGGCGGGGGCAGCGCCAGCGGCACCACCGTGCTGATCCGCGCCGCGCCCTTGTGGAAGCGGAGCCGCTTCAGGCGGCGGGGATCGGCGTCGAGCACCTCGAATTCGAGGTTGCCCGGCCCCGCGATGAGCTCGCCCCGGGACGGGACCCGGCCGGCCAGGGTGACGATCATGCCGCCCAGCGTATCGATCTCCTCGGCCATGTCGCCGACCGCGGCCACGAGGTCGACGCCGGTGGCCTCGGAGACCTCGGCGAGCGGCGTGCGCGCATCGGCCACGAACACCTCGTCCTCGCCGTCGACCCGCTGGACCTGCTTGGCTTCGGCGACGTCGTGCTCGTCCTCGATATCGCCGACCACGACCTCGATCAGGTCCTCGATGGAGATCAGCCCGTCGGTGCCGCCATACTCGTCGATGACCAGGGCCATGTGGGTGCGCGTCGCCTGCATCCGCACCAGCAGGTCGATGGCCGGCATGGACGGGGGCACGAACAGGACCGGCCGCTGGATGCGGGCGGCGGCGAGCGTGGTGGTGAGATCGACCTTGCCGAGGTCGAGGGACCGGTGCATCCGGGTGGGCGGGCGCCGGGTGGTGCGCGGCGCGACGGTGGCGTCGGCCTCGCTCTCGGCGGGCGTGGCGGGCCGGACCGCGGCTGCCGCGCTGCGCCGGGCAGGCTCGGCCTTGGCGGCGATGTGGTCGACCAGATCGCGGATGTGGACCATGCCGCGGGGGTCGTCCAGCGTCTCGCCATAGACCGGCAGGCGGGAATGGCCGGCGCTGCGGAACAGCTTGAGCAGATCGCCGAGATTGGTATCGTTCGAGACCGCGACGATGTCGGCCCGCGGGACCATTACGTCGTCGACCCGCACCTTGTGCAGGCCGAGCACGTTCTTGAGCATCACCCGCTCGAGGGGGGTGAGACCGCTCTCGCCGGCATCGGGCTCGGCGAGGGCCTCCTCAAGCCCCTCGCGCAGCGAATCGCGCGGCTTGAGGTGGAGCGCCTGCAACAGGCGGTCGTACCAGGGGTCCCGGGTCTGGGACTCACCCTCGGTGGAACTGGGCGCGGCCAGGGCCGCGCCGCGACTTCGATCGTTGCTCATGTCTCTCGGATCTGGGGGCGGTGGGGAATCGGCCGCTCAGGCATAAGGATCTGGAATGCCCAGGGTCGCGAGGGCCGCGACTTCGAGCGCCTCCATGGCCTCGGCCTCGGCCTCGCCGTTCTCGTGGTCCTGACCGAGACAATGCAGGGTGCCATGGACGAGGAGGTGCGCGAGGTGATTCTGGAGCGGCTTCGACTGCTCGGCACTCTCGCGCACAAGGGTCTCGTAGGCAAGGACCACGTCGCCGAGCGGCAGCGCGGCGCCCGCATGCCGGGGCTGCGGGGCGGCCGGGAAGGACAGCACGTTGGTTGGCTTATCCTTGTTGCGCCAGGTGCGGTTGAGCTCCTGGACGGTGGCGTCGTCTGTCAGCATGACGCTGACCTCCACGGGCCCGTCCGGCGGCTCGGGGGCGGCAGCCAGCCCGGCTTCGACCGCGCGGATCACCAGCGATTCGAGGTCTGGGATCGCGGTTTCCCAGCGCTCGTCCTCGACCGTGAGGTCGATGTCGTGGGGCGTGCTCACGCCAGCGGCCGACGCCGGGGGTTGGGATTTCGATCGGCATCGCCGTCGCCGTGCGAGGCACGCTCGTAGGCGGTGACGATCCGGCGCACGAGGTCGTGACGGACCACGTCCACGTCCTTGAAGGTCACCCGGCCGATTCCCTCCACGCCGTCGAGGACGTTCACCGCCTCCACGAGGCCGGATTTCTGGCCCGGCGGCAGGTCGACCTGGCTGGGGTCGCCGGTGATGATCATGCGCGAGCCTTCGCCGAGGCGGGTCAGGAACATCTTCATCTGCATGGAGGTGGTGTTCTGCGCCTCGTCAAGGAGCACCACCGCGTTGGTCAGGGTGCGCCCGCGCATGAAGGCGAGCGGCGCGATCTCGATGATCCCGGTCTGCAACCCACGGTCGACGTGGCGCGCCTCCATGAAATCGTAGAGGGCGTCGTAGATCGGGCGCAAATACGGATCGACCTTGTCCCGCATGTCGCCAGGCAGGAAGCCCAGGCGTTCGCCGGCCTCCACCGCGGGCCGGGACAGAATCAGGCGCTCGGCATGGCCCTGCTCGAGCAGCGAGACCGCGTGGCCAACCGCGAGCCAGGTCTTGCCGGTGCCGGCCGGGCCTTCCGCGAAGACCAGCTCGTTGGTCCGCAGCAGCTTGATGTACTGGTCCTGCGCCTGGTTGCGCGCTCGCACCGCCCCACGCTTGCGAGTGGCGATCTGCTCGAAATGCGGCTTGTCGGCCTCGGCGGCGATGTCCTCGGCGGGGAACAGGGTCGCCTGGGCGGTGGCCTCCCGGATCGCGCCGTCGACATCGCCGAGCGTCAGGGTGCTGCCGCCGGTCCGCACCCGGGCGTAGAGCTTCTGGAACACCCGCCTGGCCTTCTCGGCGGCGTCGGGCGGGCCCTTGATGACGAGGTGGTTGCCGAGCGCGGTGGCGGTGACGTCGAGCCGGCGCTCGATATGGGCGACGTTCTGGTCGTATTGACCGAAGACGAGGCTCGCGAGGCGGTTGTCGTCGAAGGTCAGCGGCACCTCGACCGTCTCGTCCGATCCGGGCGGCCGCGCCGCCGGCCCGCGACCCCGCAGGGCTCCGCGCACGCCAGACCCGTCCGACGCGCTCAACCTGTGATCCTCACCGCCATCCCCATCGATACGATCCTCACGCCGCAACGGCCTCGGAGGCAAGCTGCCCGAACAGGCTGTTGGTTCCGGCCCGGACGATCCGGACCGGCACGACCGACCCGATATGGTGGGGCGCCGCGTCGAACTGCACAGCCAGAAGGTGCGGCGTCTTGCCCGCGACCTGGCCGGGGTGCCGCCCCGCCTTCTCGACTAGGACGTCGAAGACCTGGCCGACAGCAGCCCGCTGATAGGCGTAGCGCTGTTCGTCCAGCAGCGCCTGCAGCTCGGCGAGCCGCTCGGCCATCACCGTCTCGGGGACCATGTCGGCGCGCTCGGCCGCCGGGGTGCCGGGGCGGGGGCTGTACTTGAACGAGAACGCGCTCTCGAAGCCGATCTCACGCACCAGGTCCAGGGTGTCGGCGAAATCGGCGTCGGTCTCGCCGGGGAAGCCGACGATGAAGTCGGAGGACAGCGCGACATCCGGCCGGGCGGCACGCACGCGGTCGATCAGGCTGCGATACGCGTCGCGCGTGTGCTTGCGGTTCATGGCGGCGAGGATCCGGTCCGAGCCAGACTGCACCGGCAGGTGCAGGTACGGCATCAGGGCCGGCACCTCGGCATGGGCCCGGACCAGCGCGTCGTCGAAATCGTTGGGGTGGCTCGTGGTGTAGCGGATCCGCGCGAGGCCGGGGATCTTCGCGACCGCCCTGATGAGATCCGCGAGACCAACCGGGGCGCCGTCGGGCCCAAGCCCGTGATAGCCGTTGACGTTCTGGCCGATCAGCGTGAGCTCGCGGGCGCCGCCCTGCACGAGCTTCTCGGCCTCCGCCAGCACCGCCGATACCGGGCGCGAGACCTCGGCACCCCGGGTATAGGGTACCACGCAGAATGCGCAGAACTTGTCGCAGCCCTCCTGCACAGTGAGGAACGCGGCGGGCCCGGAGGTGCGGCGCCGGGGCAGATGGGTGAACTTGTCCTCGACCGGAAATTCGGTGTCGACCACCCGGCGCTCGCGGGAGCGGGCCAGGAGGTCGGGCAGGCGGTGATAGCTCTGGGGACCGACCACCACGTCGACCGCGGGCTGGCGGGCCTGGATCTCGGCACCCTCGGCCTGAGCGACGCATCCGGCGACGACGATCCGGGTGTCGAGGCCGCGGGCCTCCCGCTCGCCCTTGAGAACGCGCAGGCGGCCGAGCTCGGAATAGACCTTCTCGGCGGCCTTCTCGCGGATGTGGCAGGTGTTGAGGACGACGACGTCGGCCTCCTCCACCGAATCGGTCGGCGTGAACCCTTCAGCGCCCAGCACGTCGGCCATGCGGGCCGCGTCGTAGGCGTTCATCTGGCAACCGTAGGATTTGACGAAGGCCTTCTTCAACGCGTGCCGCCCTCAACCGTCCGCTCGTCCGATGTGCCGGCGTCGATCCTGCGCGGATCGGCCGGCCGCAGGCCTGTAGCATGGATCGCGCGGATCGTCGCGACGCCTTCCGGCCGCGGAAGCCCCACGAGAAACGCCGGACCGCCCGGCAGGTGGGGCGATCCGGCGTGTGGTTCGACAGGGGCGGCGGGGGTTGCCCGCCACCCGTTCAGTGGGCGACCGCCGCGGGAGCCGGGACGGCGAGCACCATGTCCTGGAAGAACGGCACGTAGGCCTGGAGCATCACGAACAGGCCGACCAGGCAGGCCAGCGCGATCGAGTGCCAGAACACGAAGCGCAGGATCGTGCCCTCCTGGCCGAAATAGCCGGTGGCCGTGGAGGCGACGACGATCGACTGCGCGTCGATCATCTTGCCCATCACGCCGCCCGACGAGTTCGCCGCCGCCATCAAGACGCCCGACAGGCCGAGCTGCTCGGCGGTGATCCGCTGCAGCCCGCCGAACAGGACGTTCGACGCCGTGTCCGACCCGGTCAGCGCGACGCCCAGCCAGCCGAGCAGCGTGCCGAAGAACGGGTACAGGATGCCGGTTCCCGCGAAGGCGAGGCCCAGCGTGGCGTCGACGCCGGCGTAGCGGGTGAGCACGCCGAGCGCGAGCATCGCCGCGATGGTGATTAGCGAGAAGCGCAGCGCCCAGATCGTCTCGATATAGGCGGTGACGAGGCGCAGCGGCGAGAACCGCATGATCAGCCCGGAGATGATCGCCGCGATCAGCACGCCGGTCCCGGTGTAGGACATGTAGGTGAACAGGAAAACCGCGCCCTCGGGCACCGGCTTGGCCACCACCGGCGGCACCTTCATGATCGCGTTGTGCAGGCCCGGCACCTCGTATTTCCAGGTGAAGAGCGGGTTCACGATGCCCTTGAACCAGCCGGTGCCCCAGATCGCGACGACCACCGAGAGGATGATCCACGGCAGCCAGGCCAGCAGGATCTCGCGCTGCGAGGCCGTGCGCGTGCCGATATGCACCGGGGGCGTGCCGGGAACGCCGGCGCCGAGCGGCGACGGGCGCGGGGTCGCCAGGGCCAGGGACGGGTCGTGGCCGCGCAGGGCCGGCGAGGTCCAGATCTCCCGCGGCTGCCAGATTTTCAGGAACAGCACGAGGGCGAGCATCGACGCGATCGAGGCGCCGATATCGACGATCCACGGATTGACGTAGTTCGAGATCAGGAACTGCGCGGCCGCGAAGGATCCGGCGCAGACCAGGATCGGCGGCCAGACCCGGACCATGCCGCGGAAACCCGCGAACACCCAGATCAGCCAGAACGGCACGATGAGCGAGAACAGCGGCAGCTGCCGCCCGATCATCGCGCCCAGTATCTCGGGCGGGTACCCGGTGACCGAGGCCAGGCCCTGAATCGGCGCGCCGAGCGCCCCGAAGGCCACCGGCGCGGTGTTGGCGATCAGCGACAGGCCCGAAGCCGCGAGCGGCGAAAAGCCCAGCCCGATCAGGATCGCCCCGGTGACGGCCACCGGCGTGCCGAACCCGCCCGCGCCCTCGAAGAAGGCGCCGAACGCGAAGGCCACCAGCAGGAGCTGCAGGCGCCGGTCGGCGGTGATGCCGGCCACCGATTGCTGCAGCACCGAGAACCAGCCCTTCTCCACCGTCAGCCGGTAGAGGAAGATGACGTTGAGGATGATCCAGCCGATCGGGAAGAAGCCGGTGACCATCCCGAGGATCGCGGCCCGGGACGCCAGCCCGGCCGGCATGCCGAAGCCGACGATGGCGACCAGCAGGGCGAGGCCCAGCGCGATGACGGCGGCGATATGGGCTTTCACGCGCCCGCTCGCGATCATGGCGAGCAGGGCGATCACCGGGACAGAGGCGGCCAGCGTCGAGAGCCATGGGCTCCCGAACGGATCATAGACCTGGTTCCAGGGTTGCAACGGGCGTCCTCCAATACCCCGACTTCACGGGTTTCGGCCTAGCTATCAGAGGCCCACCAGCCGCTCAACTCACATGCATCATGTATTCATGGGGTGGTTTTACCGGGTCGTCGCGGTCGGCGGGTCGATCTGACCGCGGCATGATTGTGCGGGCCGCGAAGCGACCCAACGCGGCGGCCGACGGCCGGATGCAGCACGTCACCGGGTCGCTTGGCGGCGGGCAAGAACGGGGGAACCGACGGGTTCCGGTCGCCCTAAGGCGTCTCAGACCGTCGCGATCTCGGATCCACCGAGATCGAGACCGGGTGGGGCCGGCCGGGCACCGAGCGTCGGCTGGGCCTCCCCGCGATCGGTGAGGATGCCCGTCAGGGCGGCGCGCACCTCGGCTTCCGCGGCCGCGGTGGCGACCTTGCGGTCGGTGGTCGCCTCGAAGGTGATCGGCTTGCCCCAGACCACCTGGACGTCGATCGGGCCGCCCTGCACGAAGGTCGCGAGATGCGGCGCCAGGTCCATGTCGCCGTACCAGGCGATCTCGGACCGCTCGGAGCGCACCACCGGCAGGCCGTTGCGCCGGGGATAGGCGATCGCCAGCGGCTGGAGGCGCACACGGCCCCGTCCGGCCTCGGCCTGCAGGGCGGCCCGCGCCGCGCCGACCAGCGCCGAACGGAACGGCAGCAGCCGGTTGCCGTCGCCGGTGGTCCCCTCCGCGAACAGCACCACCAACTCGCCCTCGGCCAGGCGATGGCCCATCGCGGTGCTCACCGTGGCGGTGGCCCCGCGGCGCTGCCGGTCGATGTAGATCGTGCGCTGGAGCGCCGCCAGCGCGTTGATCACCGGCCAGCTGGCGATCTCCGATTTCGCCACGAAGGAGAGCGGCCGCAGCGAGCCGATCACCACGATGTCCAGCCACGACACGTGGTTCGACAGCACCAGTGCCGCCTCGCCGGGATCCGGCGGCGTCCCGGACTGCATCACCCGGACGGAGAACAGCCACAGGAAGAGGCGATGGAACAGGATCGGTGCCACGGTCGTCCGGCGGCCGAGCAGCCGCATCGCGATCCAGTGCGGCGGCGCCAGCACCAGGAAGGCGAGGGCGAGCAGAACGCAGCGCCCGATGAGGCCGAGGCGGCTCACGCCGTTACAGGTCGGCGCTCATGGTCAGCGCGGTCGCCCGGCTGCCGTCGGCCTTGAGATAGTAGCCGGTGCGCTCGCCGACCTTGCGGAAGCCGTGTCGGGCGTAGAGCTTGAGTGCGGGGACGTTGCCCTCGTCGACCTCCAGATGGACCCGGCTGATCCCGGCATGCGCCAGGCTGGAGAGGTGCTCGCGCAGGAGCCGGCGGCTATGACCGCCGCCGCGAAGCGCCGGGGACAGCACCACGGTCAGGATCTCGGCCTCGTCGGCGGCGCGGCGCGACAGGACGAAGCCCTGGAGCGTCCCGGCCCGCCACAGGGCATGGGCCTGCGTCGAGCGCTCGCACAGCATGCGCTCGAACTCGTGGGCCTCCCAGGGCCGGGCGAAGGCGGTGGCGTGCAGCCGAGCCAGCGCCGGCGCCTGCGCGGCGTCGGCGAGCGGCGCCACGTAGGGCTCGGGGGTGAGGGCGTCCCACCAGGCAGCCCACCAGTCGAGGGGCCAGAACGGAAGGGGACGCGTCATTGCCGCGCGATCCTGGCATGGTCCTGGGGCCGCGCATCGGGCCCGCGGAGGTAGAGCGGGCGCGGCAGGGCCTGGGCCGGGTCGGCCACGAGACCGAGCGAGGCCACGGCGGTGATCTCGGGTGCGCCGAGGCCGGCGACGCGCGCCGGGACCCCGCGGGAGGCCAGGGCGGCCGCGACCAGGGTGGCGCCCGAGCCGGTGAGCACCACGGGGCCCGATCCCAGCCGTTCCGCAGCCGTCTCCACCGGGAGGTGCGCCGGCGCGAGCCCGTCGCTCGAGCCGAGCGCCTGGACGTAGACCGCGCCGTGCCGGGCATCGATTGCGGCGGCGATCACGCCCTCCACGGAGTCCGCCAGCAGCGGCGCGAGCAGGGCCGAGAGGGTGCCGACGCCGACGACCGGCTTGCCGGTGGCGAGGCCGATGGCCCGGGCCGCCGAGAGGCCGACCCGCAACCCGGTATAGCTGCCCGGTCCCACCGTCACGGCGATGCGATCGATCGACTCGAAGCCGCCCTCGACCCGGGCGATCACTCGCTCGATCAGCGGCAGCAGCGCCTCGGCATGGCCGCGCACCATCGGCAGCGACTCGGCCGAAAGCGGCGCGTCGGCATCGTCCGCGGCGACGCAGGCGGCGCACAGGTCCAGCGCTGTGTCGATGGCTAGGATACGCACGCCCACTCCCGAATGCCGGACCGGACCGACGACCGCTCCCATTCTGCCCCGAAGGACACGAAGACCCTAGCGTTAGAACAAAACCGCCGTCCCGTCAGCGCGGGGCGGCGGAGAGAACCGCGTTGGCGGTGAAGTGTTGCCGGCTTGCGCCGGTCTGCAGCTCCGGGAAACCCTCAGGCCGCCCGCACCTTCGAGAGGAATGCGTGGACCTCGGCGTTCAGCCGCGCGGATTGTCGGGACAACTCGGAGGCCGAATCCAGCACCACGGCGGCCGCCGAACCGGTCGCCTCGGACGCCTGCGCCACCCCGACGATGTTATGCGTCACCTCGCCGGTCCCGCTCGCCGCCTGCGCGACGTTGCGGACGATCTCCTGTGTCGCGGCGCTTTGCTCTTCCACCGCGGCGGCGATGCTGGTGGCCACGCCGCTGATCTCGCGGATCAGCCCCACGATCGAGCCGATCGCCGAGGCCGCCTGGCCGGTGGCGCCCTGGACCCGGCCGATCTGCGCGGCGATCTCGTCGGTGGCCCTGGCGGTCTGCTCCGCCAGTTCCTTCACCTCGGCCGCGACCACAGCGAAACCGCGCCCGGCCTCACCGGCGCGGGCCGCCTCGATGGTCGCGTTGAGCGCGAGCAGGTTGGTCTGGCTGGCAATCGACGCGATCAGGCCGATCACGTCGCCGATCCGCGCCACGGCACCGCTCAACTCCTGCATCAGCGCGCCGGTCTGGTCGGCTTGGCTCACCGTCCTCTGGGCCAGGTCGGACGCGCCCTCGACCTGCCGGCCGATCTCGCCGATTGAGACCCCGAGCTCCTCGGCCGCCGCCGCAACGGTGTTGACGTTGGCAGCCGCCTCTTCGGCCGCGGAGGCCACCGCACTGGTCTGGCCGGCGGTCTCGGTCGCGGTGCCGGTGAGGGTCTGCGCCGTGGTCTGGAGCTCGGTGGCCGAGGTTGAGACCTGGCCGACGATGCCGCCCACCGCCACCTCGAAACGGTCGGCCAGCTCGGCCATCGCGCGCCGCTGCTGCTGCGCCGCGGCTTCGTCGGCCTTGCGTTTGAGATCGGCCTCCGCGGCGGCTTTTCGGGCCATCATCGCCTTGATGCCCTCCACCGCCCGTCCGACCGCGCCGATCTCGTCGCCCCGGCGCGCCTCCGCGATCTCGGCCTCGATCTCGCCCTTGGCCATGCGCTGGAGCACCGCGACCAGGCGGTTGAGCGGCCCGGTGATACCGATAGTGGAGACCAGGAGCGAGCAGAGGATGCCGACGACCAGGCCGAAGGCGCCGAAGCCGATCAGGCTGTAGCGGGTCGCGTTCGTTTCGGCGGTGAGGTCGCTCGAGCGCTTGCGCATGTAGGCTTCGATGGAATCGCCGAGCTTGGTCCCCTCGACTCCCAAGGTGGCGAAGATCGGCTCGCTCGTCTCACGCGCCGCCTTCAAGGCGGCGTCCTTCTGCCCGGCGACGGCGAGGCGCCGTGCCTCCGACGCCGCCGCCACGAAGCGGACGGTGCGCTCCCGCTGCGCCTGGATCGCATCGGAGAAGGCCAGCACCTGCTGTGCGAGATCGGACAGGGTCTTGTCGGCCTGCGCCACGACGACGTCGAACTGCGCGCCCGCTTGGCGGACCTGCTCCGGATCGGTCTCGGCGATCGCCCGGTACATCAGGTAATTCAGCGTGTTGTTCAGGCGATTGGTCCGCCGCACGTTCGACACGGCCTTCGCCTCCCGGGCGATCAGGTTCGTGTAGATCGCGTCGATCACGACCATGCGGGACTGGGCGAACCAGATGCAGCCGCCCACGATCACCGCAATGATGAGATTGATCGCCAAAAGCTTCGTAACGATGTTCGTGCGGCTGAGGAGGTTCATGCTGGGCCCCGGGAATCGTCCGGGCACGAACAACCTGACGAAACCTTACGTCAAGCCCAGGACGTCGAAACCCACGGATCTGATGACTGCAAGCGTTTCGCGCATTCAGTCATCAGGAATTTCTATAAGGGATTCATACCTGCGCGTTCCTGACCTTATCGCGCGTTGCCGTCCGATCGCCACGAAGTGAATAGTGACATCGCGGGCTTCACCGATCGGTGACAAGTCGTAGCGAGCCTCTCGATCAGTTCCTGCGGCGCCGGCGCGAGCCTGGCTCGACCTCGCGCGCGGCAAACGAAACGCCGGCGGTCTTGCGGCCGCCGGCGTCGGTCAGATCGGGATCGATGGGGACCGCGTTGGGCCTCAGACGGCCTGGACCTCGCGGATCTCCGGCAGGAAGTGCCGGAACAGGTTCTGCACCCCGTGCCGCAGGGTGGCGGTGGAGGAGGGGCAGCCCGAGCAGGCGCCCTTCATCTCGAGATAGACCACGCCTTCCTTGTAGCCGCGGAAGGTGATGTCGCCGCCATCGCCGGCCACCGCCGGGCGCACCCGGGTCTCCAGCAGGTCCTTGATGGTCACGACCGTATCGTGGTCGGCCTCGTCGTAGAACTCGTCCTCGCCATCTTGGTCGTCGAGGCCGCCTTCAGCCATCACGGGGGCGCCGGACTGAAAATGCTCCATGATCGCGCCGAGCACGGCGGGCTTCACCTGAGCCCATTCGGACCCGTCTTCCGCCTTGGTCACGGAGACGAAGTCGTGGCCGAAATAGACGCCGGCGACGCCCGGGACGGCGAACAGCGCGGACGCGAGGGGCGAGCGGTTGGCGGCCTCGGCGTCCCGCGCCTCGAAGGTGGATTCGGGCAGGACGACGCGGCCCGGGAGAAACTTGAGGGTCGCCGGGTTCGGCGTGGCTTCGGTCTGGATGAACATGGTCGGCGAACTCCGCTGCGCCGGTTCAAGGCCGGCCGGGACAGGTGCCCCGAGGCACCACCGTCCATGTGGACCGGCGAGGGGATTTTCTCAACCGGGGCCGCGCGCCTGGAGAGTGGACATTCGTGCCACGCCCCTTCAGGACGGCGCAAACGGGATGCTGACGGAGCCGGCGGTGGATGTAACCGGAGAAGAGACGCTCGCGCAGGAGTTGCTGAAGGATCTGCGCGCCGCGCAGGCTAAGCTGGAGGCCGCGCGCGAGGACGCGGCGTCGCTGAAGGTGCTGCTCGCCCTGCGCACGCACCAGCACGATCTGGCCTGGCAGGATGCGCAGCGCCTCGCCGCCGAGCTGGAGGGTGCGCGTTCGCGGACGACCGGCCTCGAAGCCGCGCTGGCCGAAGCCCGAGCCGACGCCACCGCTGCGGAGGCCCTCGCCGAGGCCGAGGAACGCACGGAGGCGGTCCGGACCGTGCTCGGCGCCGTGCTCGACAGTATCGGAAGCCGCGCCCTCGACCGGCGGCGGTTCCAGGAGATCATCGCCCGGGCCGGGCGCGAGGCGCCGACCGACGGTCCCGGGGCGGCCCGGCACGCGGTGCTGCTGACCGAGGCGCGACGGGTTCTGGGCATCCCCGGCTGAGGCGATCGGGCGGCCGGGCCCACCCAGCGGCACAAGGTTAACCCGCCTTTAACCACCCGCTCGCATCGTCGATCCCAGGACGGAGTGGAGATCGGACCCATGCAGATCAGCGAGCAGCACGTGCGCGAATGCGCCTATTACATCTGGGAGAAGGAAGGCCGGATCCACGGTCACGCCGTCGCCCATTGGATGCGCGCCGAGGCCGAGCTGCGCGCCGGCGTCGTGCTGGCGGACGGCCAGGCCGTCGAGGCCAAGCCGGTCGCCGCGAAGGCGCCGGCTTCCAAGGTTGCCGCCCCGAAGGCTGCTGCCAAGATTGCGGCTCCAAAGTCCCCGGCCAAGGCCGCCGCCCCCAAGACTGCCGCCCCCAAGACTGCCGCCCCCAAGACTGCCGCCGCGAAGACCGTGACGCCGAAGGTCGCGCTGGCCAAGCCGGTCGCCGCGAAGACCGCCAAGGCTTCGAAGGCCGCCGTCACCGCCGGTCTTGCCGCCAAGGCCAAGCCGGCCCGCGCCCCGGCCTCGATGCACTGAGCCGACGGCGCTTCCTGCGTCATCGCGACTGTTTCAGGAGCCCGCCCCTTCACCGAGGGGCGGGCTCCTGCCGTTTCCCAGGCCTCCACGACCGGAACAGGCCGACGCCGCCACCGTTGTCCGCCGTGACGCGTACGCCGTGCGCCGCCAGGAGGGCCGTGATGCGCGCCGTGATCTTCGACATCGATGGAACGTTGCTCGACAGTGTCGACCTGCACGCCCAGGCCTGGGTGGAGGCCTTCGCGCATTTCGGCGTCGAGACCGACGCCGCCAAGGTCCGCAGCCAGATCGGCAAGGGCGGCGACGAGCTGATGCCGGTGTTCCTGCCGGCCGAGCGGATCGAACGCGAGGGCAAGGAGATCGAGAGCTACCGCTCGGATTTGTTCAAGCAGAAGTTTCTGCCGGAGGTCCGGCCCTTCCCGGCGGTCCGGCCGCTGTTCGAGCGCATCCGCGCGGCCGGCCTGAAGATCGCCCTGGCCTCTTCGGGCAAGGGCCCGGAGGTCGAGCGCTATCAGGAGATCCTGGGGATCGCCGATCTGGTCGACGTCGTGACCAGCTCGGACGACGCGGATCGTTCGAAGCCGCATCCCGACATCTTCGAAGCGGCCGCGAAGAAGCTCGAAGGGTTCGGCAAGGACGAGATGATCGTGATCGGCGACACGCCCTACGATGCACAAGCGGCGTCGAAGGCCGGGCTGCGTACGATCGGTGTGCTCTGCGGCGGCTTTCCGGAGGCCGATCTGTCCGGTGCAGGCTGCGTGGCGATCTACCGAGACCCGCAGGATCTCCTCGACGGATTCGATCGCTCGCTGCTGGCCACGAGCTGAGCGAGGGCAAAAGCAAGGGAAATCTGGAGCGTCGCGCGCGCCCTCCACGGTTTCCCGCACTCTGTGTTGCAGTGCGGTGACGGTACACGACGCCGGCTACGTAAATGCGCGAATGGGGCTGGCGCGGGGAGGCCGGAAGGCGTAGCCACCCGGCCGCCTTCTGGAACGTCTCAAAGCACGAGCGCAGCGCATGCCCCAGACTCACCAGGCCAGCCCAGCACCGCGTTTCGTGCCTGTGGCCAAGCCCCTGGCCGACCAAATCGCCGAGGCCGTCGCGTGCCGGTCGACGCCGCTCAGCCACCTGCTGCGCCTGATGTCGGCACTGAACGCCGAGGGCGGCAACGAAGTCCTGCGTTACAAGCTGCGCGTCCGCATCGGCGCCCCGCTGGACGCCTGAGCGCGCGCTGCGGGCGGCGCGTCAGCGCCGCCGGTGCCGGCGATGCTTGCGCTTCGGCGTTTGGACCGCGGCCTGATTCGTCCGGTCCATGCAGGCGAAGTAGATCCGCCGGCCGATCTCTTCGAGTTCCAGTCCCTGAGGATTCGGGGCGGAGAAGACCTTGGCGCGGGCCTCGTTTCGGCAGGCCGCGTCTTCCGGGCTGCGGATCGGCGGCTCGGCCCGAGCCGGTTCGCCGACGATCATTGCAAGCAGCACGGCCGATACCATTGCGGGGACCCGCGTCCTGGCTTGGATACTCAACATACCGGAGCGTATTCCTCGTGAGAGCGATCCGCCGAGATAGGGCCGGATCGCTCTGCCGTGAAGCTTCGTCAGAATGCTGGTCCCGTGCGGGACGCCGGCACGGCTGACCGCCGGTTCGCCGCCATCCATCCCGCCGCGCGACCTCAGGGCACGACCCAGAGGCACCGGCCGGACCCCGCAACCGTCATGCATTCGTAAGGCGCACCGCCGATCAGCGCCCGCTGCTCCACGGTTCCGATATTGGCCTTCGGAATCTTGCGGCATCCGGCTTCCGGCGCCTCGCGCGCTGAACCGGTCGCGGCATCGATGCGGCGGGTGGCGAGCAGCGTCTCGCAGGCGGTGACAGTGGTTCGATCTTGCGCCGCGACTTGGCTCGCTCCCAATACCGCGATCGGCAGCGCCGCCAGGATGATTCGAGACCGCATCACTTCCTCGCCGTTGAGATCGATCTAGGGGCGGATTACCGGCCGCACCGCGAAGCCGGCATGCCGGCGCGGCTCTCAACACCAGTCGGCAGCAGATCGTTGCGGGGCTGCCGCTCCGCATGCGCCTGCCGGACCGCCCAGAGTGGATGCGTTCAGAGACGGACCGTCCCCTCGGCGAAGTCCAGTTATAAGGAACGCCACCTGCGAAGAACGGTCATCGCCGTCGAGCGGGACAGGCGGTCGATCGGACGCTTCAGAGAGACGATGGCGGCCGATCCGAATCTTCGGCGAGCCCGGCGCCTGGCGACCGTCCGACGACATCCTCGCGGGCACCCCGGACTGCCTGGAGACCATCGTGCGCCGCGGCGAACCGGTCGCATCGCGGTCGGGCGCCGCCTGAAGACGCCCACGACGCGCCACGGGCGGCCGAGCCCGGAACCGGAAACGGCGATCGCTCATTGCCGCATCCCAATCCCATCGCACCGCGTCGCGTATGTCCCTGTCGAAGAAGCTGAAGGTCGGCCTCGACGAGACCCGTATCCTGATTTTGGGCTCGCAGATCCTGCTGGGTTTCCAGCTCCAGGGGGCCTTCCGGCCGACCTTCGAACAGCTGCCGTTTCACAGCCGCGTGGTCTGGGTCGCCACGCTGGGGCTCATCACCCTGGCCGTCGCTCTTCTGATCACGCCGTCGATCCATCACCGGCTGGTTGAGCAGGGCCACGACACCAAGCGCCTGCTCGGCGTGATCCGCTTCTGCGCCGGCCTCTCGCTGATGCCGTTCGCCCTGGCGCTCGGCGCCGACCTCTTCCTCGCGGCGGAGCCGGTTCTCGGGACCGGGTTGGCCGCATCCATCGGCATCGCCGCCGGCCTGACCGCGCTGCTGTTCTGGTACGGGCTGCAGGCGCTGACGGCCCGCACCACCGGCGAACAGGAGCGCACCATCATGAGCGTCGAACCGGAGCACGAGCACACGTCGCTGGCGACGAAGATCGAGCAGATGCTCACCGAGGCGCGGGTGATGCTGCCCGGTGCCCAGGCGTTGCTCGGCTTCCAGCTGGTCATCATCTTCTCGGAGACGTTCGAGGCCCTGCCATTCACCACGAAGCTGATCCACCTCGTGGCCATCGGCTTCCTCGCCTTGACGGTGATCTGGCTGATGGCGCCCGCCGCCTTCCACCGCGTGGTCTATGCAGGCGAGGACACGCCCGCCCTCCACAGGCTGGGGACCCGCTTCCTGCTCGCCGCGAGCGTGACCTTGGCGCTGGGCATCGCGGCCGATCTCGGCGTCGTCGTGGCGACGATCCTGAAGTCCAGCGCGGCGGGCACGGTCGCGGCCGGTATGTCCCTCGTCGTGCTGAGCGGCCTCTGGCACGTGTATCCAGCGCTGCTGCGCAGGCAGCGCTCGCTGCAGGCCTGAGCCGCCAAACGACAACGCCGCCCGCCTGGGGGCGGACGGCGTTCGAGCGCGTGATCGATCTGCGCCGGGACCGGCGCGGCAGCTTCAGCGCTTGGCTTTGGCCTTGCGGGCGGCGTAGCGGGCATCGCGCTGCGCCTTCTTCATGGCGAGTTCGGCAGCCTTGCGCTCCTGGGCGGCGGCGAGTTCGGCAGCTTCGCGGGCGAGGCGCGCAGCGAGTTCGGCCTCCTCGCGCAGACGCTTCTCCTCGGTGGCCTTCCGCTCGGCGGCGATCCGGGCGGCCTCGCGCTCGCGGGCGCGCTCTTCACGGGCCTGGACGATCGCGGCCCGGGCCTTCGCCTTGGCGATCACCTCGGGGTCATCGGCCGGCGGGCGGGACTTGAACTTGGCCAGCAGGGCGGCCTTGGCGTTCTGCGAGTGCTGGCGGCGGTCGTCGAAATTCCGGTAGTCGAATGCGCTCATCTGACCTTTCTCGGTTGGGTACGTCACGCGTCTTGCGGGGACGACCGGCGACGCCGGTCACGTACTGAGACTGCAGGTTCCACGACCGTCCCCGGGCCCCGGAACCGCACCGATCCATCGGCGCTGCCGATGGTCCGACCCGAGCGCTCGGCTCACGCTGGAGCGCTCGGGTCGGACCATGTCTGGAAAAAACGGGACAGCCCTTAGACCCAGCCTCCCCCAAGACGCAATCGGGTCTGCGTGCTGAGATGGCGGGTAACGCGACAATCCACGTCGACTCTGTAAAAGTTTTACCAGACGATGCTGAAAAACCGCAGTGCGGCGGCAAAATCGTCGGTCGCTGGGTGGGCCGAGCCGCAGGCTCGTTTCAAGGCACGTCAGGTAGGTCGCACGCTCTTGAACGGCAAGACCGGTGGCGCGGCACGATTGCCGCAGCGATCGGCCAGGGCAAACGAGAGCCAGGAGTGGCGATGCGTATTGTGACGACGTCCGAGATCACGGCCGAAGCCTTCGCGCCCTACGGTGAAGTCCTGGCCGCGCCGGCGACAAATCCGAGGCAGGATCAAGCCGGTCGGATCCAGAACGCGCGCCCGGCGGCCCGCGCCAATCTCGCCCTGGTGCGCAGCGACCCGTTCGACCGGCTGATGCCGCTGCGCCGCCTGGAGCAGCACCGCCACTCGAACCAGACGTTCCTGCCGCTCTCCGTCGAGGCCTATCTCGTGGTCGTGGCGCCGGACCGCGACGGCAGCCCCGACGAGGACCGGGTCCGGGCCTTCCGCGTCCCGGGCCATATCGGCATCAACTACCGGGCCGGTGCTTGGCACGCGCATATGATGACGCTGCGTGAACCGGGTGTGTTCGCCATGCTGGTCCATGAGGACGGCACCGAGGCGGATTGCAGCTTTGCGCCGATCGCGCCTTTGACGCTCGCCCTGCCGTGAATTGCTCAATAGATAGGCAAGCCCTCCACCATTCTGGAGCTCCTCTGGTTTGGTCGGGGAGTTGCTCAGGAATTGGGCATCATGGGGTTTGCGGCGGCCCGAGCGGCCAGGCGCGTCCGGCACGATGCCTGCAAACGGCGAAAGCCGGCCGCCCGAAAGGCCGGTGTGAGGATCGCGATGCCTGAGACGCCCCCGCCATTCGACCCGGATGCCTACGCGGCTCTCGCCGCCCCGCTTCTCGGACTGGCACTCGATCCGGCCTGGATGCCACCCGTGACAGCAAACCTGCGTGTCCTGGCGGCGGCGGCCGAACTCGTGGCGGACTTCCCGCTCCCCGACGCGATCGAGGCGGCACCGAGGTTCGAGGCATGAGCGGGCCTGCCATCCCTGATGCCACGACCATCGCCGCCGCGATTGCGGAGCGCCGTTCGAGCGCCCGGGAGATCGTCGCGGCCACGCTCGACCGGATCGCCCGGATTGATGGGCGGGTGGGGTCCTTCACCGACGTGCTGCCCGAGCGCGCGCTGGCCCGCGCCGAGACGATCGATGCCGCCATCGGCCGCGGCGAGCCCGCGGGCCCTCTCGCCGGTGTGCCCTTCGCGGTGAAGAACCTGATCGACGTCGCCGGCCTGCCGACCCGGGCCGGGTCCAAGATCAACCGGGACCGGCCTCCGGCCATGCGCGACGGCACCGTGGTGCGGCGCCTGGAGGCCGTCGGGGCGATCCTGGTCGGCGCGCTCAACATGGGCGAATACGCCTACGATTTCACGGGCGAGAACGTCCACGACGGCGACGCACACAATCCCCACGCCCTCGACCACATGACCGGCGGCTCGTCCGGAGGCTCCGGCGCGGCTCTGGCGGCCGGGCTGGTGCCGCTGACCCTCGGCTCCGACACCAACGGCTCGATCCGGGTGCCGGCGGCCTTCTGCGGCTGTTTCGGGATGAAGCCGACCTACGGGCGGATCAGCCGGGCCGGCAGCTTCCCCTTCGTCGGCAGCCTCGACCATCTCGGTCCGATGGCCCGCAGCGTCGCCGACCTCGCCCTGGCCTACGACGCCCTGCAGGGCCCCGACCCGGAGGATCCGGTCGCCACCACCCGGGCGCCCGAGCCGGTCGCCCCCGGCCTGGAAGCCGGGAGCGGCGCCCTGCGCATCGCGTTGGCGGGCGGCTACTTCGCCCGCGGCGGCGACCCGGAGGCTTTTGCCGCGGTCGCCCGCGTCGCCGAGGCGCTCGGAGCGAGCCGCACGGTCGAGCTTCCCGAGGCCCACCGCGCCCGGGCCGCGGCCTACCTGATCACCGCGGCCGAGGGCGCGACCCTCCATCTCGACCGCCTGCGCACCCGGCCGCAGGATTTCGACCCGGCGGTGCGGGACCGGCTGATCGCCGGGGCGATGATCCCGGCGCCGTTCGTCGAGCGCGCCCAGCGCTTCCGCCGCTGGTACCGCGACGCGGTGCTGAAGCTGTTCGACGGCGTCGACGTGATCCTGGCGCCGGCGACGCCCTGCCGGGCGCCGAAGGGCGGCCAGACGCACTTCGTCATCGACGGCGTGACCCTGCCGGTGCGGGCCAATATCGGCCTGTTCACGCAGCCGATCTCGTTCATCGGCCTGCCCGTGGTGGCGGTACCCGTCCGGCTCGATGCCGGGCTGCCGCTCGGCGTCCAGGTCATCGCCGCGCCCTGGCGCGAGGATCTGGCCCTGCGGGTCGCCCGCCAGCTCGAGCGGGACGGGATCTGCACGGCCCCCATGGCGGAGCTCGGCTGATGGTCATCGACGATCCCGCCGTGAAGGCCGAGGTCGAGGCCGCGTTCCGGGCCTACGAGGTCGCGCTCACCACCAACGACGTCGCCACCCTGGAGGCCCTGTTCCAGGACGACCACCGGACCATCCGGTACGGCATCGGCGAGAACCTCTACGGCATGGACGCGATCCGGGCCTTCCGGCGGGCGCGCTCGCCGGTGGGCCTGGAGCGGGTGCTCGCCCGAACGGTGATCACCACCTACGGGCGCGACTTCGCCACCGCCATGACCCTGTTCACCCGGGACAACGCCCCCGGGAAGACCGGCCGCCAGAGTCAGACCTGGGTGCGCTTCCCGGAAGGCTGGCGGGTGGTGGCCGCCCATGTGAGCGTGATCGCAGCGGACTAGCGATCCCCCGGTCCGTGCATGGGCCGGGACCGGTTGGCCGCGGGCTTGCATACGGTCCAGCGTATTCCGGGCCCGCCCTCCCGGACCAACGCGAGTCCCCGATCCGACATGCTGTCTCGTCTGAAAACACTTAGTGCCCGTGCGGCGCTCGCCGGCGCCCTCGCGCTGTCCGCGAGCACCGCGGCCCTCGCGCAGGGCACGCTGCGGATCGGCATGACCGCGTCCGACATCCCGCTGACCACCGGCCAGACCGACAATGGCGGCGAGGGCATGCGGTTTCTCGGCTATACGGTCTATGACGGGCTGATCAATTGGGACCTGTCGAGCGCCGAGCTGGCCTCCGACCTCGTGCCCGGCCTCGCCACCAGCTGGACGGTCGACGCCGCCGACAAGACCAAATGGACCTTCAAGCTGCGGCCGGGGGTGAAATTTCACGACGGCTCCGAGTTCACCGCCGACGCGGTGGTGTGGAACCTCGACAAGCTGCTGAAGTCCGACGCGCCGCAATACGATCCGCGCCAATCCGCGCAGGGCAAGACCCGCATTCCGGCGGTCGCCACCTACAACGCGATCGATCCGCTGACGGTCGAGATCGTCACCAAGGCCCCCGACGCGACGCTCCCCTACCAGATCGCCTGGATCATGATGTCCTCGCCCGCGCAGTGGGAGAAGGTCGGCAAGTCCTGGGACGCCTTCGCCAAGCAGCCCTCGGGCACCGGCCCGTGGAAGCTGACCCTGTTCGCGCCCCGCGAGCGCGCCGAGATGGTGCCGTTCAAGGAATACTGGGACACGAACCGGGTGCCCAAGCTCGACAAGCTCGTGCTGGTGCCGCTGCCTGAGGCCAATGCCCGGGTCGCCGCGCTCCGCTCCGGTCAGGTCGACTGGATCGAGGCGCCCGCGCCGGACGCCGTGGCCTCGCTCAAGAATGCCGGCTTCACCATCGTCACCAACGCCTACCCGCATAACTGGACCTGGCACCTGTCCCGGGTCGAGGGCTCGCCCTGGAATGACGTCCGGGTGCGCAAGGCCGCCAACCTCGCCATCGACCGCGACGGCCTGAAGGAGCTGCTCGGCGGCCTCGCGATCCCCGCCAAGGGCTTCATGCCCCCCGGCCACCAGTGGTTCGGCCACCCGACCTTCGACGTGAAGTACGATCCGGACGCCGCCAAGAAGCTGCTCGCCGAGGCCGGCTACAGCCCGGCCAAGCCCCTGAAGCTGAAGGTGGCGATCTCGGCCTCGGGCTCGGGCCAGATGCAGCCGCTGCCGATGAACGAGTTCGTCCAGCAGAACCTCGCCGACGTGGGCATCCAGGTCGATTACGAGGTGGTCGAGTGGAACACGCTGATCAACATCTGGCGGGCCGGCGCCAAGGCCGACATCTCTCGCGGCGTCTCGGCGATCAACTATTCGTATTTTATCCAGGACCCGTTCACGGGCTTCATCCGCCACCTGCAGAGCAACTTCGCCCCGCCGAACGGCACGAACTGGGGCTATTACAGCGACCCGGCGATGGACAAGCTGTTCGACCAGGTCCGCAATACCTTCGACAAGGCCGAGCAGACGAAGGTCCTGGAGAAGGTCCACGAGAAGTACGTGGACGATGCGCTGTTCATCATGATCACGCACGACGTGAACCCGCGGGCGATGAGCCCGAAGGTGAAGGGCTTCGTCCAGGCCCAGAACTGGTTCCAGGATTTTTCCAAGATCACCATCGCGACGGCGGGGCGGTGATCAAAGGGGGGCTCGTCTTCAGCCTTCTGGGGCTACGGGCGGCCCCCGTCTGAGGCACAGGCGCCGTTGCAATTCGCAACGCGCTCCCTCTCCCGGGCGGGAGAGGGTTGGGGTGAGGGACCAGATTCTCTCCGGAGAGGTCTCATCCCTCACCCTGTCCCCCTCCCGCTCGGGAGAGGGGACCCGCGCCATCTACGCTCAGTGGCAGGGCCGCGGCTGAGAACGAAACCTGTGTTGCCCGTAGCCCCTGCGGGGGAACACCTCCGACTGGAACGCGACATCGGGGCCCATGATGCTGATCTACATCCTCAAACGCTTGGTCTACGTGACGCCCGTGGCGTTCGGCGTCAGCCTGGTCTGCTTCATGCTGGTCCATCTCGCGCCGGGCGACGCCCTGAGCGCGGTGCTGCCGGCGGACGCGACCCAGGAGACCATCAACGAGATGAAGGCCGCCTACGGCTTCGATAAGCCGTTGCCGATCCAGTACCTGATCTGGCTGTGGCACGTGCTCCACGGCGATCTCGGCACTTCCATCGCCACTGGCCGGCCGGTGCTGGGCGAGGTCAGCCGCGCGGTGGTCAACTCGCTGATCCTCGCCTCGGTGGCGACCGTGATCGGCTTCACCTTCGGCACGCTGTTCGGCTTCGTGGCCGGCTACCACCGCAACTCCGTGGCCGATCGGGCAGCCTCCGCGCTCTCGGTCTTCGGCGTGAGCGTGCCGCATTACTGGCTCGGCATGGTGCTGGTGATCGTGTTCTCGGCGACGCTCGGCTGGCTGCCGCCCACTGGCGCCGGGCCCGACGGCTCCGGCAATTGGCGGCCCGATTTCGACCATCTGCGCTACCTGATCCTGCCGGCGGTGACGATGTCGGTGATCCCCACCGGCATCATCGCCCGGACGGTCCGCGCCCTAGTGGCCGACATCCTGGCCCAAGACTTCGTCGAGGCCCTGCGCGCCAAGGGCATGGATGAGTTCGGCGTGTTCAAGCACGTCGTGCGCAACGCCGCCCCGACCGCGCTGGCGATCATGGGTCTGCAGCTCGGCTACCTGCTCGGCGGCTCGATCCTGGTCGAGACCGTGTTCGCCTGGCCGGGCACCGGCTTCCTGCTCAACGCCGCGATCTTCCAGCGCGACCTGCCCCTGCTCCAGGGCTCGATCCTGGTGCTGGCGATGTTCTTCGTCGTCCTTAACCTGCTGGTGGACGTGATGCAGACCGCCCTCGACCCGCGCATCGAACGCGCCTGACCCGGAGGCCGATGATGAACGCACCGATCACCGCATCCGCCATGGCCCTCGACGGCGGCGTGCTCGCCACGAGCGACGTCGCCCCCGAGGCCGCCTTCGTCCCGTCCCGCGGCTTCTGGGGTCATGTCGGCCACCGCCTGGTGCGCGATCCCGTGGCCATGGGCGCTGGCGCTCTGATCCTGCTCATCGTGGTGATCGCGATCCTGGCGCCCTGGATCACCCCGATGGACCCGTACAAGGGGTCGATGCTGCGCCGGCTGAAGCATGTCGGCGATGCCACCTATTGGCTCGGCTCGGACGAGCTCGGGCGCGACATGATCAGCCGTCTGATGCTGGGCGCCCGGCTGTCGCTGTTCATCGGGGTCACCCCGGTGCTGATCGCCTTCGTGATCGGCTCCGCCATCGGCATCCTGGCCGGCTATGTCGGCGGCTGGCTCAACACGATCCTGATGCGCACGATCGACGTGTTCTTCGCGTTCCCGTCGGTGCTGCTGGCGATCGCCCTCTCCGGGGCGCTGGGCGCCGGCATCTTCAACTCGATCGTGTCGCTGACCTGCGTGTTCGTGCCCCAGATCGCCCGGGTCGCAGAGAGCGTCACGACCGGAATCCGCAAGCGCGACTACATCGACGCGGCCAAGCTGTCGGGCGCCTCGCCGCTGACGATCATGCGGGTGCAGGTGCTCGGCAACGTCGTCGGGCCGATCTTCGTCTACGCCACCAGCCTGATCTCGGTCTCGATGATCCTGGCCTCGGGCCTGTCGTTCCTCGGCCTCGGCGTGCGCCCGCCGGAGCCGGAATGGGGCCTGATGCTCAACACCCTGCGCACCGCGATCTACGCCAATCCGGTCGTCGCGGCCCTGCCGGGCGTGTGCATCTTCGTCGTCTCGATCGCCTTCAACCTGTTCTCGGACGGCCTGCGCGCCGCGATGGAGATCCGCCAGTGAGCGTCATCCCGAGCGCCCCCGACCCGTTCGCCCGCGACCGCGGCGGACCGGCCCAACCCCTCCTGTCGATCTCGGGCCTCTACAAGCACTTCCCGGTCCGCAAGGCCGGGGGCAAGAAGCAGGTCGTGCGCGCCGTCGACGGCGTCGACTTCAACGTCCTCAAGGGCGAAACCCTGGGCATCGTCGGCGAATCCGGCTGCGGCAAGTCCACCACCGCCAAGCTGCTGATGGGCCTGATCGAGCGCGATTCCGGCACCCTTCTGTATGACGGCCAGGCCGTGGGCGAGCGGGCGATGCCGTGGCGGTCCTACCGCCGGCAGGTCCAGATGGTGTTCCAGGACAGCTACGCCTCGCTCAACCCGCGCATGACCGTCGAGCAGTCGATCGCCTTCGGCCCCAAGGTCAATGGCGTGCCCGGACGCGAGGCGGTGGAACGCGCCCGCGCCCTGCTGGCCCGGGTCGGCCTGGAGCCGAAGCGCTTCGCCGGCCGCTACCCGCACGAGATCTCCGGCGGCCAGCGCCAGCGGGTGAACATCGCCAGGTCGCTCGCCCTGGAGCCGCGGCTGGTGCTGCTCGACGAGGCTGTCTCGGCGCTCGACAAGTCGGTGGAGGCTCAGGTGCTCAACCTGCTCCTCGACCTCAAGGCCGAGTTCGGCCTGACCTACATCTTCATCAGCCACGACCTGAACGTGGTGCGCTTCATCTCCGACCGGGTGATGGTGATGTATCTCGGCCGGGTCTCGGAGATCGGGCCCTCCGACACGGTGCTCGACGCGCCAGCCCATCCCTATACCGAGGCGCTGCTCGCCTCGATGCCGTCGCTGGATCCAAACAACCGCACCCAGGCCGCACTGCTGCAGGGCGACCCGCCGAACCCGATCGACCCGCCCCGCGGCTGCCGGTTCCACCCGCGCTGCGGCCTCGCCGAGCCGATCTGCGGGGATAAGGAACCGCCGCTCGACGCTGTCGGGCCGCTGCACCGGGTCGCCTGCCTCGCCCGTCAGCCCGGCTCCGGCCACTCCGCTGCCCCGGCCCGGGCGCTCGCGGCATGAGCACTCCGATGTCGAACCCCGAACCCGCCGTCACCCTCGAGAATTTGCGCGTCGCCTTCGGCAAGGTGCAGGTCGTCGACGGCGTCGACCTGACCGTGGAACGCGGGCAGGCGATGGCGCTCATCGGCGAATCCGGCTCCGGCAAGAGCGTCACCCTGCGGGCGATCCTCCGGTTGTTTCATGAAGGGCGCAGCCGGATCGAGGGCAGGATCCTGGCGGCCGGCCGGGACGTGCAGGCGCTGAGCAAGCGCCAGCTCGCCGATTTCCGCGGCGGCGACGTCTCGATGATCTTCCAGGAGCCGCTGCTCGCCTTCGACCCGGTCTACACGGTCGGCCGCCAGATCACCGAGGCGATCCAGCGCCACGAGAAGATCTCCAGCGAGGACGCCCGCAAGCGCGCGCTCGCCCTGTTCGAGCGGGTGCGGATCCCAAGCCCGGAGCGGCGGCTGGACAACTACCCGCACGAGATGTCGGGCGGGATGCGCCAGCGGGCCATGATCGCCCTGGCCCTCGCCTGCCGGCCGCAGGTCCTGCTCGCCGATGAGCCGACCACGGCGCTCGACGCGACGGTGCAGATCCAGGTGCTGCTGCTGCTGCGCGAGTTGCAGCGCGACCTCGGCCTGTCGATCATCATCGTGACCCACGATCTCGGCGCGGCGGTCGAGGTCGCCGACCGGATCGCCGTGATGTACGCGGGCAAGATCGTCGAGACCGGGACAGCCCATCAGGTCGTGCTCGACCCACACCATCCCTATACGATCGGCCTGCTGCGCAGCCGGGCGGAGGGGGCGCTGGCCAAGGGCTCCCGCCTCCAGACGATCCCGGGCAGTCCCCCCGACCTCGCCAACAGGCCCCCGGGATGCCCGTTCGCGCCGCGCTGCTTCCTGGCCGAGGATCAGTGTCGCCGGGAAATGCCGCCGGTGGCCGAGATCGCCCCCGGTCACAGGGTGGCCTGCTGGCGGACCGAGGACGCCGCGGCCGCCTACCGGGCCGGGCCGACGCCGGTGCGTGCGGCGGAGCTGGTCCCGGCCTGAACCCCGGAGTCGACGCGTCCGCGCGAAGCCGTTATCCGGCATCGCGCGGCTTTCAGGCGGCGGATCACCGTGCGACCGGCCGCCCGAGCATCGCGATGAGCCCATCCGCCTCCGAGATCGTCCTGGTTCCCCGCGGGGAGGCCGGCCATTTCCTGCCGGCGGCTCTGGGCTGGAGGGGCAAGCCGATCACCGTCACGGCCCATCCGGGCGCGGCCAACCACATCCTCTGCCTGCCGGTTCTGGACTTCGTCCGGCTCGGCTTCCCGGAGGCAAACGGGCGGCTCGACCTCCTCGAGCCCGGCGACGTCGAGAACCTGCGCTCCGGACGGGCGGCCCTGCTGCTCGATTTGTCGAACGAGGGACCGGGCCTCCACGCTCCGACCTTCGAGGCCTTGCACCGCAACCTCGAGGGTCTCGGCATCCCGCGGGCGCAGGCCATCCTGGTCAGCCAGAACCGGGCGCTCCGGCTCGACTACGAACAGCTCTACGGCGAGGGCCTGCGTTTCTGGACCTTCGACTTCTTCCCGCTTCAGGTCGCCCTCTGGCTCGACGACGTGGCCGGCCCGAGGCTCTTCGCCCAGCATCCCCTCGACCGGACCGGCTACGCGCCGTTCGCTCAAGCGACCGGCCCGGCCCGGTTTCTCTGCCAGAACGCGGCCCTGCGCTGGCACCGGGTGCTGCTCTACCGCTGGTTCCAGCTCCAGCGCCTCGACCACGAAGGCCTGATCTCGTTTCACGGGATCGGCGCGGACAACCCGAAGGCAGGCGGCATCGACGTGTTCCACGCACCGCCGGAGATCGAGGCCGCGTTCGGGCCGCTGCTGGCGGATGTCGGCACCTGGATCCCGAGGCAGGCGCGGCGGATCGATACCCCGGCGCCGGGCGGAGACATGGTGCTGACGCTGGATACCCAGGCCTATGCGGCGTGCGACCTGACCATCATCTCCGAGACGGATTTTTTCGAGCTCGGCGTCGAGCGCGTCACGGAGAAGTCGCTGAAGGCCGCCGCCATGGGGCTGCCCTTCGTGATGGTGGGCGCCCCCCGCGCCGTGGCGCTCCTGTCGGAACTGGGCTTCCACACCTTCGGCAGCCTGGTCGACCACCATTACGACCGGGTCACCGACCCGGTCGAGCGCCTGCCGGAGGTGTTCCGCTCGATCGAGGCGGCCTGGGCCGATTGCCGGCGCGACCGCGCCGCCTGGCAGCGCCGGGCGCGGGAGCAGGCCGAGGCGAATGTCGCGCATGCGCGCCGCGGGCTGCTGCGGCAGCTCGACCGGGTGATGGTCGCGCCCCTGGTGGAGCGGCTCGCCCGGTTCATGGAAACGGGCACCCTCGTGCACTGACCCGCGCCCCGCCGTGATCCTCGAAACCTCGATCGCGCTCCTGCGCTGCACGGCCTGCGATCACGGCCACTACGTCCCGGTGCGGTTCTGTCCATTCTGCGGGGCCGACCAGGTGCGGCGGAGAGCCGAATCACCGCCGCCACTGCCCCCGCTTACGCCGCCGCCGCCTGAGGTGCACGCGCAGCCCTCGGTCAGCATCCCCCCGGAGCCCCCGCCGCCCGAACCTCCAACCGAGGATCCACCCCCACCGCCGCCGGCCGAGCCTGAACCGGCGCCGCCGAAGCCGGTCTGGACGGTGCGCCGGCCCCCGCGGCGGCGCGGACGGCTCGTCCGCCTCCGTCAGGCGGTCCTGGCGCTCGCAGCCATCGTCGGCCTCGCGGCCCTGGCGCTGGCGCGCCGCGACGTCGTCCCGGCCCCGACGCGGATCGAGGTCGGGCCGGCCTGGACCGCGGTGGCGCTGAAGTCGTTCCGCAACGTCGCGCTGCTGCGGCTCACCGCGGACGGGGCGTTCAGCCTGCGGCTCGACGGCGAGCGCGTGCAGCGGGTCAGTCCGTCGAGCGGTGCGACCGTACGGCCCAAGACCCTCCGGAGCCTGGAATTGCGATCCGGCCGCGGCCCGATCACCGTGACGCTGACCCCGCGGGGCGAGTGAGCCGGCGGGATCCGGGGCGGTCTCAGCGGGCCGGCCGCAACGTCGCGGCCAGGCGCCGCACCGCCGGCTCGATCGCCCGCTCGGGCACAGCCGCGTAGCCGAGGAGCAGCCCCGGCTCCGGCGCGCCGGAATGGTAGGCCGAGAGCGCGACCGCGGAGATCCCGGCACCGGCGAGTTGCGCGACCGCTTCGACATCGTCGTGCGTGGGGGCCCAAGCGGGCCCCGGTCGCGCGATGAGGTGCATCCCACCCTCCATCGGGGCGACGGTCACCACGTCGGCCGCGTGGCGGCGGGCCGCCTCGACCAAGGCCTCCTGGCGCAAAGCGTAGAGCCGCCGGGTCTGGCGCAGGTGACCGGCGAGGTGCCCGTCCGCGATGAAGCGGGCCAGCGCCCATTGCCCAATCCCCGGGGGTGCCGGCCCGATCTCGGCAAGCGCCCGGTTCACCGGCGCCACGAGCCCGCGCGGCAGGACCAGATAGCTGAGACCGAGCGCGGGCAGCAGGACCTTGGAGAAGCTGCCGGCATAGATAACCCGGCCGCCGCGATCGAGCGCGCGCAGCGGCGCCAGGGGACGCCCGGCATAGCGGTAGGCGCCGTCGTAATCGTCCTCGACGATCCAGCCCGCGGCGGTTTCGGCCCAGGCCAGGAGGTCGAGGCGGTTCTCCAGGCTCATGGCGTGGCCCAGCGGATAATGGTGGGCCGGCGTCACCACGGCCAAGCGCGCACCCTGCAGGAGCGGGCCGGCTCCGGCCACCGCGAGTCCGCCGGGGCCGACCGGGATCGGGACCGTGCGCAGGCCCGCGCTCGCGAGCGCCAGGGCGATCCCGGGAAAGCCCGGCTCCTCGACGAGCGCCGCCTCACCGGGATCCAGCAGCAATTCGGCGAGCAGGCGCAGGCTCTGGCGAATGCCCGCCGTGACGATCACGTCGTCGGCCTCGCAGACGACGCCCCGCGCCTGCGTGAGATAGGCGGCGATGGCCGCTCGGAGCGCCGGCGAGCCGCGGGGATCAGGCCGCTCGGCCGGTCCATGGCGCCACTCCGCCTGGAGCAGGCGTGCCCAGACCGCGTACGGGAAGGCATCGAGCGCCGGCCGGCCGAGCGCAAAGGCATCGGGAACACCGGGACCGGCCATGAACCGCCGGGCCGGCGTTGCGACGCGATGGGTGCCGCGGCGCGACAGGCTCGGCAGGGCCGCAGGCGCCGGCCGCTGCGCGGGGTCCGATCGCGGCAGGGTATCGTCCGGCAAGGTCGCGGCGACACGGGTGGCCGAGCCGGATCGGGCCATCAGGTAACCCTCGGCGATCAATTGCTCTAGGGCGAGAACCACCGTGCCGCGGGCGCAGCCGAGATCAGCCGCCATCACCCGGGAGGCCGGCAGCCGGGCCCCGCGCTGCAGCCGGCGGTCGAGGATCGCCGCGCGCAGGCCCTCGCGCAGCTGGACATGCAACGGCGTCGGCCCGTCCGGATCGAGGCTGACGTCCAGCGGAAGCGGGCCCCGGGCCATGGCGGCAAGCGGTCCAGTCGGATTTCGGAAACCGGACCTTTTGCCTGGTCCGCCCTGCGGTCAAGCAGAGCCGTGCGAGAGGAAACGAATGCGATGTATCAGCCACCGCACTTTCAGGACGAGACGCGCGCGGCGCAACACGGGCTCATCCGCGCCTATCCGCTCGGCCTGCTAATCACCGGCGGCGCGGCCGGCCTGATCGCCGACCCGGTGCCGTTCCTGCTGGACGAATCCGGCCCGCACGGCACTCTGCGCGCCCACCTCGCCCGCGCCAACCCGCACTGGCAGGCTCTCGCCGAAGCCGAGGAATGCCTGATCGTGTTCCAGGGGCCGGAGGGTTACGTCACCCCCGGCTGGTACGCGAGCAAGCGCGAGCACGGCCGGGTGGTGCCGACCTGGAACTACGCCACGGTCCACGCCTGGGGCCGCCCCCGGGTGATCGAGGACGCGGATTGGCTGCGCCGCCAGGTTGCCGATCTCACCACCCTGCGCGAGACGCCGCGCGCCGCGCCCTGGGCGGTGGACGACGCGCCGGCGCCGTTCGTGGCGGCCCAGCTCCGCGCCATCGTCGGCATCGAGATCTCGATCACCCGTATCGAGGGGAAATGGAAGATGAGCCAGAACCGATCCGAGGCCGACCGCGCCGGCGTGGTCGCCGGGATGCGGGCAGAGGGCAAGACGGTCCTCGCCGAGATGGTCGCCGAGCGGAGTGGATTATGAGCGCGCGCGTCAACGCCTTCGGTCAGCCGATCGGCCCGGCCCTGCTGGATTGGACCCCGCGTCCGCGGCCGCCGCGGGCGCCGATGGAGGGCCGCTTCTGTCGGGTCGTGCCGCTCGATGCCGAGGCGCACGCCGCCGGCCTGTTCGCCGCCTACAGTGCGGCACGCGACCGGAGCGGTTGGACCTATCTCGGCGATGACATGCCCGAGAGCGAGGCAGCCTATCGGACGCGCCTTGAAACGCAGGCGCAGAGCCAGGATCCGCTGTTCCACACGATCCTCGACCCGGCGAGCAATGCGCCGCTGGGGATCGCCTCCTACCTCCGGATCGATCTGGGCAACGGCGTGGTCGAAGTCGGGCATCTCCATTTCGGCCCGGAACTTCAGCGCTCTCCCGCATCGACCGAGGCGATGGCGCTGATGATGGCTCGGGCCTTCGATGCGCTCGGCTACCGCCGCTACGAGTGGAAATGCGACCACCTCAACGCGCCGTCCCGGGCCGCCGCGCTCCGCCTGGGCTTCACCTTCGAGGGCATCTTCCGCAACGCCGTCGTGGTGAAGGGCCGCTCCCGCGACACGGCGTGGTTCTCGGTCACCGACGCCGAGTGGCCGCGGCTGCGGGCGGGCTTCGCGGCCTGGCTCGACCCGGCGAATTTCGACGCGGCGGGTCGGCAGATCCGTGGGCTTGCGGAGCTGCGCGCCGCGGCCGGGTGAGGCTACGCCCCGGCGGCCAAGAAAGCCTCCGCGGTGCGCAGGCTCAGCGCCATGATGGTCAGTGCCGGGTTCGCGGCGAGCGAGCTCGGGAAGGTCGAGCCGTCACAGATCCAGAGGTTGTCGATGTCGAAGCTGCGGCCGACCGGATCGACCACGGCGCTCGAGCCGTCGCGCCCCATCCGGCAGGTGCCGATCGTGTGGGCGACCCGCTCCAGAACCCAGATATCCTCGGCGCCGGCGGCCTCCCAGAGGTCGCGCATCACCTTGGTGGCATGGGCGTTGAGGCGCTCCTCGTTGGTGCTGTAGCCGAAGCTGATCTGCGCCTTGCGCATCCCGCGGGCATCGGTCTCGTCAGTGAGGGTCAGCACGTTGGCATCGCAGGGCAGCGTCTCACCGTTGATGCCGATGCCGGCGACGTGGTTGTAGCCGTCGAGATAATCGAGCAGCTTCCGGCCCCACAGGCCGCGCCCGCGCGCCACAGCGTTGCCGAAGGTCAGCGGCACCACGCCGAGGCTCTGGATCAGGTAGCCGCCGGCGAAATCGGACCCCGCGCGGATGAAGTCCTCGGTGATCAGCGACGAGGGGTAGCCGCGGTTCATCCGCACCTCGTTGGCAAAGGTACCCCAGACCTGCGTGGCGACGTGGCCCATATAGTTGCGGCCGACCTGATCGCTCGAATTGGCCAGCCCGAGATGCAGGAGCAGCCGCGGCGTCTCGACGGCACCCGCGCAGAGGAACACCGCGCCGCAACGCTGGCGCCGCTCCTGCCCGTCCTGAATATAGACGACCGCGCTGACCCGGCCGTCGGTGCCGCGCTCGAGTCCATGGACGAAGGCCCCGGCCCGGATCTCGGCCCCGTGAGTGAGCGCGAGCGGCAGGTAGGTGACGTCCATGCTGGCCTTGGCGCCGATACGGCAGCCCTGATGGCAGAAGCCGCAATTGATGCAGGCGTTGCGGCGGGGACCGCCCTCGGATTCGAAGTCCTGCGAAACCACCGCCGCGGGTGCGTCGGCCCAGCGGATGCCGAGGGTCTCGCAGGCGCCGGCCATGATCTGCGCGGGGGCGTTGCGCGGCACCGGGGGGAGGGGATAGCGGCGGCCGGGATCCCAGGGATAGGCTTGTGGGCCGGATACCCCGATGAAGCGCTCGACCCGCTCGTAGAACGGGGCCAGTTCCTCGTAGCTCAGCGGCCAGTCGACGCCTTCCCCGGTCTCGGTATGGAGGCGCAGGTCGCGGGCATCGGCGCGGGGCACGAAGGCCCCCCAATGCAAGGTCGAGCCGCCGACCCCGGTGCCGCTGTTATTGGCCCCGAACGCCTCAGGGGTGGAGCCGCCGCTCAGGCGCTCCTCGGTCCAGTAGATCTCGTCGGCCAGGGTCTCGTCGAACGCGAAGCGCTCGGGTGTGAAGTTCGGTCCCGCCTCCAGGGCCACGACCTTGAGTCCGGCCGCGGCGAGCCGCGCCAGCAACGGCGCGCCGCCGGCCCCGGTGCCGACGATAACGGCATCGACGGCGTCGTCCGTGCGGTAGGTCCGCATCCCGTCAAGGTTCATCGGACCACCTCCAACTCGGCCGGGCGTGGTTCCCAGGGTTCCGGCGCGTCGAGACCGACCTGATGAAAGCCCGGAAGCCCGTCCGCGATCGGACCCGGCCGGTCGCCGCCGGCCCCGATACCCGAGAAGCCGACCCGGGCCAGGGCCGCCGGATGACCAAGCCAGAGGCGGACCGCGTCGGCGCGCAGATCTTCGAACCAGAACCGCATCCGGTCGCCGTCGAGCCGTCCGCCTAAGGCCTCCGGCACTGACAGCTCGCCGCGCTCGGCGAGGGTCAGCAACGCATCCTGACTCGACCCGTCGAGCACCGTAAAGGGGCGGCCCTGGGCGGCGCGTGCCGCCGCATCCAGGGTGCGCAGGGCGGCTCGATACGCCTCCGGATCGGGCGGCAGAGCCACGAAGCGCCAGCCGTCTCCGGCGCCGGACGCGAGACGCGTGTCGATCCGGGCGGCGAGATCCACGCCGGTCACCGGCAGGACGCGCGCGCAGGCGGCACGCAGAACCGCCAGCTCCACCGGATCGAGCGCTTCCGGGGCATAGGCGGGATCGTCCGGCTCCGCGCGGGCCGCGAGTGCGCCGCGCAGGCGGCTATTGACCCGCTCGGACGCGATCAGCGCCGCGTAGGAGGACGGCACCTGGGCGGCCCGCGCAGCATCCGCCTGCGGGCGATCGCGCCAATGGGCGCGCACGATCTCGGCCAGAGCTTCGGGCCGCTCCATCGGCAGGAGATGGCCCACGCCCTCCACGGTCACGATCCGGTGATGGGCAAGGTGCGGCGCCATCAGAGCTGTCTGCGCATCGGCGCCGAGATCCGCGTCCTCGGATCCCGCGAGGATCAGGGCCGGAATCCGCAGGACGCCGATCCGCCGGCACCAATCCGCGCGGGAGCCCGCCTCGAGCCAGGCCTTCCAGGCCTCTGGGGCCGCCTGCAGCACGTCGGCCACCGCGCGCGCTTCGGTCTCCGGGTCGAGAGACGTGCCGACATTCGCCTGCACGAAGGCCCGGGCCTCGCGCTGGCGCGTCTCCGGATCGGCATCGATCCAGGCGATCATCTTGGCCCGCCGGTCGTCCGGGATTGGCTCCGGGCTCGGCGGGGAGCCGGAGATCAGGACCAGATCGGTCAACCCCTCCAGGCCCGCCTCGCCGTCCTCGGAGCGTCGGGCGAGGGCCAGGGCGACCTTCGCGCCCATACTGTGGCCGGCAATGGCGAAGCGCGCCGGCGCCCGGGCGCGGATCACGCCCGCCACGTGGTCGGCCATGGCCTCGATGGAAAAGCCCGTCGCTCCGGACGCGTTACCGAAACCGGGAAGGTCCACCGGCAGGCAGGCCGGAACCGCCCCAAGGGTACGTGAGAACGGCGCCCAGCTTCGGGCGCTGCCGCCGAGGAAATGGAGGCACAGGAGGAGATCAGGCGCGGACATCGCACCGACATCGCGCGAGCCTGGAATGCTTCAAGCGTACGCGACGCCGCACGGCCGCGTTCGTGCGGCGTGGCGCCATCCCGGCCGGCATGGAATCCTGAAACCGGAGCGAGGAATCATGACGTCCGACATCGATCTGGCTTGGCGGGTCGAGGAAGCCTGCCTCAACGCCTGGCCGAGCCCGCGCCAGCTTCTGGTCCGCGGCTACCTGCTGCGTGCCACCGGCGGCAGCTCGAAGCGGCAGAATTCCCTGAATCCCCTGCGCGGCAGCGGCGCGCCCGCGCCGGCGATCGCGGCCGGACAGGCGCTCTACGCCGCCCTCGGGCGCCGGGCGATCTTCCGGGTGCCGGCGATCGCGCCGCAGATGGAGCCACTCCTGGCAAGGGGCGATTACACCGTCGTCGACGAGACCTGCACGCTGTTTCGCGATCTCGATACGCTGCCGTCCGAACCGGATCCGGCGGTCAAGCTCATGCCCGGGCCCGACGCCGACTGGCTCGCCCTGCGCGATGCCGTGAACCGGGCTGACGCGGCTGCCGCCCGGGCGTTCCGCGACACGGTCGAAACCCTGATTCTGCCTCGGGCCTTTTCGGCGGTGCCGGCGGAGGGCGGGATCGGCGCCTTCGCGTTCGGGGTGCTCGACGGCGACCTGCTGGTGATCGAGTCGGTTGCGACGGTCGAGCACCTGCGCGGGCGCGGCCATGGCAAACGCGCCGTCGGCGCGCTGCTGCACTGGGCCCGCGGGCAGGGCGCCCGGGCGGCCTGCCTCCAGGTGATCGCCGCGAATACGCCGGCGCGGGCGTTGTACCGGGGGCTGGGATTCGCGCGCGAGCTGTACCGGTATCACTACCGGGTCGGGCCGGAGCCGGCATGAGGCTGTCCGCTCACGCGTCGAAGAGTGACCCCTGCCGCGTCGGCGCGGGGCCCGCGGGCGTGCGCTTCGCGCGTGTGCCGTCGGCCGCCGACGGCGCACGCGTGGTGCGTCGGGCGGGCTTGGCGGACACGGACGGGTCTGAGGTCCCGTCCGGCACGGCGTTCACCGTCCCGTCGGCGAATTGCAGGCTGAGGCGGCTGGCGGCCGCGGCCTCGGCGGCGTGCCGGACCGGCAGGCCGCCGGCATCCCGGACCAGCACGTAGCCGCGCTCCAACACCGCGCGGTAGCTGAGCGAGCCCAGCAGATGGGCGAGGTGCTCGAGCCGGTCGCGGCGGCGCTCGACGCCGCGCAGGCCGGCCTGGGTGAGGCGGTTCGACAGCGCGACGAGGCGGTCGACCCGGCGCGCCTGCAACGCCCGCGCCCGCTCCAGGCTGGCATCCCGTGCAACGACCAGGCGGCGGCCGAGCTGGGACAGGGTCTCGCCCTTGCGCTGGACGTCGTTGCGCAGGGCGGTCAGCGGCCGGTGATCGATCCGGGCCAGCCGCGCCCGCGCGTTGGCGAGCGCCACGTCCGGCGAGCGCCGGGCCATCCGGTCGAGGAGCAGTTGCAGCCGGGCGCGGTGCCGGCTGGCCCCCGCCGCGAGGGCCGGGGCGAGGCGCGCCTCGGCGAGGTCGAGGCGCTGGCGCTTCGCCGCGAGCAGGGCATCGGCGCTCGGCAGGGCGCGGGCCAGCGCGCGCAGGTCGGACCGGTCGCGCTCGACCCGGCGGCCGATCGACCCGACCGCGCGGGCGGCGAGGTCGGCCACCGTGGCCACCAGATCGGCCCGGACCGGTACGGCCATCTCGGCGGCGCCGGTCGGGGTCGGCGCCCGCCGGTCGGAGACGTAATCGATCAGCGTGGTGTCGGTCTCGTGCCCGACCGCCGAGATCAGCGGGATCCCGCTCCCGAAGGCGGCGCGGACCACGCATTCCTCGTTGAAGGCCCAGAGATCCTCGATGGAGCCGCCGCCACGCGCGACGATCAGCACGTCCGGGCGCGGGATGGCGCTGTTCGGGCCCAGAGCGTTGAAGCCGCGGATCGCCGCCGCGACCTCCTCGGCCGCGCCGTCGCCCTGGACGCGCACCGGCCAGACCAGCACCGGACGCGGGAACCGATCCTCCAGCCGGTGGAGGATGTCGCGGATCACCGCCCCGGTGGGCGAGGTGACAACGCCGACCACGCGCGGCAGGTAGGGGATCGCCCGCTTGTGCTCGGGGGCGAACAACCCTTCGGCGGCAAGCTGCTTCTTGCGCTCCTCCAGCAGGGCCATCCAGGCACCGAGGCCGGCCGGCTCCAGGCTCTCGACCACGATCTGGTAGGAGGACTTGCCCGCGAAGGTGGTGATGCGGCCGGTGGCGACCACCTCCAGCCCCTCCTGGGGCTTCTGGCGCAGGCGCCCGAACACGCCCTTCCAGACGACGGCGTCGATCCGCGCCTGTCCGTCCTTCAGGGAGAAATAGGCGTGGCCGGAGCCGTGCTGCCCGCGATAGCCGGAGATTTCGCCGCGCAGCCGGACATGGCCGAACGCGTCCTCCAGGGTGCGCTTGAGCGCGCCCGCCAATTCACCGACCGACCATTCCGGCTGGTTGGCGGTGAGCACGCTGGTCGGCGGGATATCCGCCGCAGGCGAGGCTGCGGGGCGCGGAGGCGGCACGAGGGGCATGGGCGGACGCTAGGCGGCTTGCACCGCAACGTCAAAGGTCGGTGACGGGTCTATTCCACCGCCAGTTCACGCGGCGCGTCCGAGATCGAGACGCGCGGGACGAAGAGCGACAGCACCAAGGTCAGCAGGGCCACCGCGAAAACCGTCCAGAACGTGCCGTGCAGGGCGTGCTGGAGCCCATCGCGGATCGCCTCGCCGCCGGCTCCGAGGCTTGCGGGATCGTCGAGGAGGCGCCGGAGCTGGCCGGAATCGACCGGCGGGCCGTCGACCGGGTTGACCAGGCGGTAATTCAACACGGCACCCAAAGCGGTGGCCCCCAGGGTCGAGCCGAGGTTGCGTGCGAAGATGTTGGAGGCGGTCGCGGCGCCGCGCTGCGCCCAGGTCACGCTGTCCTGGATGATCACGATGGCGGCGGTCGAGAGGAAGCCCATGCCCAGCCCCATCACGATCGAGCCGCAGGCGGCCACGATCGGCGAGGTCTCCGACCCAAGGGCGACGAAGGCGGTGGCGCCCAGAGGCAGCAGGGTGGCGCCGACCAGCAGCGTCGGGCGCAGGCCGAAGCGCACGAAGTTGCGCGCCGCCGTGGTGGCGCCGATCGGCCAGCCGAGCACCATCAGGGTCAAGGTCAGGCCCGCGATCAGCGGCGATTGCCGCAGCACGCCTTGGACGTACATCGGCAGGAAGGCGGTGAGCCCGATCACGGTCATGCCCGAGAGCAGCGTCGCCGCGTTGGTCGTGGCGATCGGGCGCTGCATCCACAGACGGATGTCGAGCATCGGGTCGGCGGCCCGGCGCTCCTGGAGCACGAATAAAATGGCGGCCACCACGAAGCCGAGGGCCGGCCAGAACGCCGCCGCGGCCGAGGTGCCGGCCTCGGTCAGGGCCATCATCAGCGCCGCGATGGCCGCGGTGAACAGGGCGGCACCCAGCGCATCGATCGGCCGGCTGCGGCGCTCGACGCTCTCCCGCAGATAGACCAGGAACAGGGCGGCCGCGACCACGCCCACCGGCAGGTTGATCCAGAAGATCCAGGGCCAGCTCAGATGGCCGATGATCAGGCCGCCGACCAGCGGTCCGGCCACCGAGGAGATGCCCCAGACGCTCGCGAGATAACCCTGGACCTTGCCGCGCTCCCGGGCCGGGTAGAGGTCGCCGATCACCGTCAGGCTGACCGGCTGGATCGCCCCCGCGCCGACGCCCTGCACCAGGCGGAACAGAATCAGCGACGGCATCGACCAGGCGAGCCCGCAGAGCAGGGAGCCTGCGAGAAAGACCGCGATGCCGAACAGCAGCACCGGGCGGCGTCCGTAGAGATCGGACAGCTTGCCGAACACGACCGTGGTGGCGGTCTGCGTCAGCAGGAACGAGCCGAAGATCCAGGCATAGAGGTGGAGGTCGCCGAGCTGAGCGGCGATCTGCGGCATGGCGGTCGAGACGATGGTCGCCTCGATGGCGATCATGAACATCGCCGCCATCACCGCGGCGAGGACCAGCGGGCGGCGCGTCTCGGAAGGACTGGGCATGGGCGCGGTTTAGGCCCGGGGCCGGCCCGGACCTAGGGTGGAAAACGCGCTCCCGCTCGGCCCCGCTTCCGGGCCGTGCGGGAGCGCACATCCACCGTTACGCTTCGAGCTCCGCGTCGAGGTCGCGACCGCGGGTCTCGGGCAGCAGGAACGCTGCGATGGTCCCGATCAGGCTGAACGCCGCGAGGTAATAGGCCGGCGCCAGCCGGTCGCCGGTCGCGGCGATCAGCCAGTTGATCACGTAGTTGGTGCTGCCGCCGAAGATCGACACCGAAAGCGCGTAGACGATCGACAGCCCAGCACTGCGCACGGCGCGCGGCAACGCTTCCGGGATGCCGACGATCACCGCGGCGGCGTTGATCGAGGACAGGGCCGAGAGCAGGAACGTGACCGCGTAGACGCTGGCGGCGCTGGGGGCGCTGACCACCCAGGCGAAGGCCGGCACGGCTAGGATCAGGATCAGCGCCCGCGGCCAGATCATCACGGGGCGCCGGCCGAACCGGTCGGCGAGCCAGCCGCCCAGCAGCGGGAAGATCACCGAGGCGAGGCCGAGCGCGATCGGCACCGCGGTGGCCGCGGTCTCGCTCAACCCCAACGTGGCGCCGGCGAAGACCGGCATGTTGGTGCCCACCGCGTTCGACACGGTCGAGGCCGCGATGACCAGGAAGGTCAGACCCAGCAGGCGGCCATGCTCGCGCAGGAGCCGCCCGAACACCGCGACCGTCGAGGACGCCGCGTGGGGATCCTCCTCGGCGCCGCCGGTCTCGGGCAGGTGGCTCCGGATCACGAGGCCCACCGGCACGACGCACAGGCCGAGGGCGAACATCACCCGCCAGCCCCAGGCCGACATCGCCTGGTCGCCGACGATGAGCGCCAGGATGGTCGCTACGATTCCGGCGAACAGCGCCGCGCAGCCCTGGCTGGCGATCTGCCAGCTGGTCACGAAGCCGCGCTTGGCCGGTGGCGCCGATTCGAGGAGATAGGCGGTGGACGGGCCGACCTCGCCACCGAGGGCGAGCCCCTGGATGAGTCGGCCCGCGATCACGATGACCTGCGCCCAGCCCCCGATCGCCGCGTAGGACGGGCAGGCGGCCAGCATCAGCATGCCGAGCGCCATCAGCGCGATGGTGATCAGCATGGCCGGTTTGCGGCCGGCCCGATCCGCGAAGGCGCCGATCAGTGCGCCGCCGATCGGCCGCATCACGTAGCCGACGCCGAACAGGGCCAGCGAAGCGAGCAGGCTGTGGGTCGGATCGGTCGCCGGGAAGAAGGCCTCGCCGATCGGCTTCGCGAAGAAGGCGTAGACGGTGAAATCGTAGAATTCGAGGGCGTTGCCGAGCACCACGGCGCCGACCGCCTTGCGGTCGAGAGCGGGGTGGGGTGCGGGGCCGGAGGGTAGCGTCGTCTTGGCGTCCGAAGTCTTGGCGTCCAAAGTCTTGGCGTCCATCGTCTTGGCATCCATCAGCGGGCCGGCTCCCCGGACGGCGGATGCTTGGCGATTCCCCCGGATACCGGCTCGGCGCCGTCGGCGACGGCCTCGTCGTAGCCGGCAAGCCAGCGCGTGCGCGCCTGCGTGCCCTCGGCATAGGGGCAGGCCTCGCGCGCCAATCCCTTTCCGGGCGCGGCGCGGCCGAGGGCGTGCGTGTCGAGATCGTTCGGGGGCGAATCCATGCTGGCGCTGCTCCTGATGCGTCGCGTTCGCCGCGATGTAGGGCAGGCGGCGCGCGCCGGCGCGCTCAATGCAGCGTCGGATCCGCGTCCGGCGGCAGGGAGACGGCCTCGCTGAACGGAAATTCGAGCACCACCTCGCCGGCCGCATCGGTGACGACCAGGCAGGCGGTCATGAGCCTCGCCTGATTTCGCGGATCGGAGAGGGCGGCGCGGATCGTGTCCTGGGCCTTCTCCCAGGCCTGGTCCGGATCGCGCAGCTCGACGCCGGTCGGATCGGTGATCGTGTCGTCACCGATCTGCGTGTGGAAGAAGAAGCGCGGCATGGCCCTCATCCCCGGTCTCGAGCGCTCCCGCGGAGCGCGCGCTCACCAGATGGGGATCGCAGCGGCCGAGGTCAGCCATTGGCGGCACGCAGCTCCGGCCCCCCGGGGATAGGGCGGAGGTTGTGCACGGTCGCGGACGCCATGCCGGTGCGGTGCAGCTTCTCCATCGCCATGAGCGGCCGCAATTCGGGCTCGGCGAAGTCCATCAGCCGGGCGTTGCGCCAGCGCGGCTTGCCGGCCCCGCGGCCGAACCAGCGCGGGCGCACCTCCTCGACCAGCAGCACGAGCCGGCCCGTCCAGGATTTGCGGAACCAGAAGCGCCCCGTCAGAGCCATCGTCCCATCTCCTTGAAGGCCGGCCCAGCCATCGATTCGATGGCGCCGGGCTCTCGGTGCCTCCAATACCGGACTTGGCCGCGCAAGTACCGGTCGACCGGGCCGTTCCGTCGCGGATCGACCGATATCCACAGGCCTGGGAGCGGGACGCAGGAAGCTCAGCGCGCGAGGTGGCGCAGGACCAGCCCGAGCACCAGCAGCCAGACAAGCCCTGAGATGACGTAGACGAAGCCGCGCAGGAGCGCGGATTCCAGAGCCTGATGCGCCGAGCGCGGATCGGCCCGCCGGCTCCCGCGATGCAGGGGCGGTGGCGCCGGCTCGGTGACGGAGCCGGGCGGCAGAGCCAGATAGCGCGTCAGGCTCTCGGGCAGTTTGCGGTGGTCGGTCTTCACAGCTGTGGAGGTTACGCGCCGCCGGTCGCGCGCGGCAAGGCATCCCCTACGGGTGAATCGGCTGCGAGCGCGTGGTACAGGTCGCCGACCCCGGCGGCACGGCCGGCCCTCGGCGTCCGATCATGTCCCTGCCCCCTGTCCTGATCACGGGCGTCGCCGGCTTCATCGGCAACGCGCTCGCGCTGCGCTTCCTCGAAGCCGGCCGACCTGTTGTGGGTCTCGACAACGTCAACGCCTATTACGACGTCGGCCTGAAGGAGGCGCGGCTGCGGCGGCTCGAACCCTTCGCGGGCTACAGCTTCGAACGCCTCGATCTCACGGACGGCGCCGGGCTCGCCGCGCTGTTCCGCCGCCACGGCTTCCAGACCGTCATCCATCTCGCCGCGCAGGCGGGCGTCCGCCACTCGCTGACCGACCCGCATGCCTACGCGTCGAGCAATCTCGTCGGCTTCCTGAACATCCTCGAAGCATGCCGGCATGGCGGCGTGGCGCATCTGCTCTACGCCTCCTCGAGCTCGGTCTACGGCGCGGTCACGGCCATGCCGTTCTCGGTCCACCAGAACGTCGACCATCCGGTGAGCCTCTACGCGGCGACCAAGAAGGCCAACGAGCTGATGGCCCACAGCTACAGCCACCTCTACGGGCTGCCGACCACGGGCCTGCGCTTCTTCACGGTGTACGGGCCCTGGGGCCGGCCCGACATGGCGATGTCTCTGTTCACCCGCGCCATCCTGGCCGGCGAGCCGATCCAGGTCTTCAACGAAGGCCGGATGCGCCGGGACTTCACCTATATCGACGACATCGTCGAAGGGATCGTCGCGCTCTCCGAGAAGCCGGCCGCCCCGAACCCGGCCTGGAGCGGCGCCGCCCCCGATCCCGGCACGAGTGCGGCGCCCTACCGGGTCTACAACATCGGCAACAACGAGCCGGTGGAGCTGATGCGGATGATCGCGCTTCTCGAGGAGGCGCTCGGGCGCAAGGCGGAGACGATCCTGCTGCCGATGCAGCCCGGCGACGTGCCGGCCACCTACGCGGATATCGAGGATCTGACCCGCGCAACAGGCTTTCGTCCGGCGACCCCGCTGAAGCTCGGCATCGAGCGCTTCGTGGCGTGGTACCGGAGCTATCACGGCCTCTGAGCGCGCCGACGATAGCCGAGCAGGGCCGCGATCCCGATAAAGATCGCCAGAGCCGTCCACATGCCGCCTTCGCCGAGCTTGCCGGCGACGATCCACAAGCGGTCCGGCTCCTCGGCGAATGTGAGCACCGCCATACCGAGCGTGCAGAGCGTGACGAGGATCGCCAGGGCGCGAAAACTCATGGCGGCGCTCCGCTTCCGGCGCCGCCGATTGCGCGCGGTCCGGCTGGATCAGCTTACGGCGTCACCGATCGCCCGTGCAATCCGACGCGGCTCCGAGCCTGCGCCGGAACCCGCTGCATTCCAGCTTCCATCCGTCGCAGGCGGCGAAGCACGTGGTCGGGTGTTGAGGGTCTGGCTGGCCGACTCATCCACCGGGACGACGGCTTCGCACGGCTAGGCCGTTGCACCACGGGTGTGTATTATTTAGAGCTGTTCCAGGCAGGCAAGCTCTGCTCTAAACGCTGCCGCGTCAGCGGCCATAAGGAGGAAATCCATGCGTTCTTTCGTTCTCGGCGCCGTCCTTGCCGCCCTGATCCCTCTCTCGGCGCAGGCCCAGGAGGCCGGTGATGCGGCCGCTGGCGAGAAGGCATTCGCCCCCTGCAAGGCATGCCACAATTTCCAGAAGAACGGCGTGGGTCCGGACCTCAAGGGCGTCGTGGGTCGTAAGGCCGGCGTCTACGAGGGCTACAACTTCTCGGCCGCTCTCAAGAACTCGGGCATCACCTGGGACGAGGCCAATCTGCACGAGTGGCTGAAGAACCCGAAGGCGAAGGTGCCCGGCACCAAGATGATCTTCCAGGGCTACACCGACGACAAGAAGATCAACGACGTGATCGCCTACCTCAAGACTCAGTCCTGATCCGTCACTCTCGCGCGTGAACTGATCCCGGGGCATCCGCGCAGACGCGCGGGTGCCCTCGTGCATTCAGGGCCGGCGCGGGCGGCAAACTATTCCGGGATGAGGCCGTTCTGTAGGCCGAGCCGCAGGGTGACGAGATCGTTCAGCAGGTCCTTCCGGCCCTGCATGTCGAGGCCGGTCCGGTCGCCTGCCTCGTCAGGCAGGCAGGCGAGCACGTCGCGCAGTTTCGCGCCGGCCGGCGTGAGGAAGATGCTGACCTGGCGCTCGTCCGCCCGATCCCGGGCGCGCCGCACGCGACCCGAGGCCTCCAGGCGCTTGAGCAGCGGGGTCAGGGTCCCGGAATCGAGGAACAGGCGGTTGCCGATCTCCTTCACCGACAGGCCATCCTCCTCCCAGAGCACCAGGAGAACGAGGTACTGCGGGTAGGTCAGCTCATGCCGCCCGAGCAGAGTGCGGTAGGCCCGGCCGAAGGCGTGGGCCGCGGCGTAGACGGCGAAACACAGTTGGTTGTCGAGGCGCTGCCGGTCCCGCTGCGATAGCTGGTCGACGGTCGCACGTCCCGCCTGGTTCGGCTCAGCGCCGCTCTGCGAGGCAGTCGGGCCTGACATCGGTGGAACTCTCTCTGGTAAAGGCGGGCTATCGTACCGGTATGCCGAAGGGCGACTCTTAGTCAGTTCGTGAAACCTGTACAATTCTCGTACACGGGCGACGTGCCATCCATCCTCTGCGGCGTTCAGCCGTCCATGAGGGGGTGCAGGTCTCGTACCATCGCCTTCAGGCGCTCATCGAGAACATGCGTGTAGATCTGCGTGGTCGAGATGTCGGCGTGCCCCAGCAATTCCTGGACAATGCGCAGATCGGCGCCGTTCTGCAGCAGATGGCTGGCGAAGGCATGCCGCAGCACGTGCGGGCTGACGCGGTCGGGACGTAACCCGGCGGCGACCGCCACGGCCTTCAGGTCGCGGGCGAAGGCCTGCCGGGTGAGATGGCCGCTGTCGCTCTCGGCCGGGAACAGCCACGGGGATTCCTCGGGCACCGCGGCGAGGTGCGCGGTCATCGCGACCCGGGACGCCTCGGTCAGCGGGACGAGCCGCTCGCGGCCGCCCTTGCCCTTGATGAACAGGTAGCGCTCGCGGGTGGTGCCGGCGGCGCGCGGCAGGGCGACGAGCTCGGAGACGCGCAGGCCGGTGGCGTAGAGAAGCTCGAGCAGGCAGACCATCCGGCGGGCGCGCCGCGCCGGCCCCGCCTCCGTGGCGGCCGCGGCCGCATGCGCGGTGGCCAGCAGCCTGTCCACCTCGGCGATCGACAGCACCTTCGGCAGGGTCCGGCCCCGGCGCGGCCCGGAGACCGCGACGCTCGGATCGGCCTCGGCGTAGCCCTCGGCATAGAGAAACTTGTGGAAGCCGCGCACGCAGGACAGGCGGCGGGCCGCCGACGAGGCCATGAGGCCTCGCGTCTCCAGATCCGCCACGAAGGCCCGGAGGCTGTGCGTATCGGCCTCCTCGAGCGGGATGCCTGCGCGACGTAGATAGGCGAGGTAATCGTCGAGATCGCGCCGATAGGCCGCCAGGGTGTTGGCGCCGGCCCCGCGCTCGGCGGCGAGCATGTCGAGATAGGCGGCGACCTCCGGTGAGGGGAGAGGGACCGGGGCGCCGTCCGGGACCGCGCTCAACGGCTGCCCGGTTGGAGCTTCGAGGCCGGGATGGTGACGGTCATCTCCCGGGGGGTCGGGACCACGAAATTCGCCAGCGCGAACATCGCCGCGAAGACGAGACCGGCCAGGATCGCGATGGTGGCGAAGAAACGAAACAGGGTCGGCACGTCGGTCGAACCTCGGGCAGACGGGCGCAGGTAGCGGGAGGGGAGCGCACGAAAGGCCCTCCCAAGATGTCGCGAGAGATCGGTTTCCACCATGCGATCGCGGCGCTGACAAGGCCTGGAAGGACACAGGGATGCGTTTCGCTGGCCGCTTGAATCGCGCTAAGAGCCTGGCACAGGATTGAAAGCCCTCCGCGAGGCGCGTGCGGGGCGGCGACAGGGAGCCGGAGACGCCACGACCATGCGATGCTGCCGTCGATGAACGAAGGGGACGTCGGTGAACCGATCGAGGCGCGCCTGCGCCGGGCGCTGGGCCTGCGCTCGATCGTGCTCGTCGGTTTGATGGGGGCGGGCAAGAGCACGGTCGGCCGGCGCCTGGCCAGTCGGCTCGGGCTGATTTTCAAGGATGCCGACAGCGAGATCGAGGCGGCGGCCGGTCTGACCATCCCCGACATCTTCGCGATCTACGGCGAGCCGAGCTTCCGCGACGGCGAGGAGCGGGTGATCTCGCGCCTCCTGCGGGCCGGGCCGCTGGTGCTGGCCACCGGCGGCGGCGCCTACCTGCGCGAGGCGACCCGGGCGCGGATCCGGGAATCCGCCATCTCGGTCTGGCTCAAAGCCGATCTCGACGTGCTGATGCGCCGCGTGCGCAAGCGCGGCAACCGGCCCCTGCTCCACACCGAAGATCCCGAGGCGACGATGCGCGACCTTATGGCGGTCCGCCACCCGGTCTACGCGGCCGCCGACGTGGTGGTGATCTCCCGGGAAGTCTCCCACGACCGCGTCGTCCAGGACGTGCTGGAGGCGCTGGACGCACACCTGAACGCTGCGGCCCCGAGCCCGATCGCGGCCCAATAATGAAGACCGAGCGAGCCCATCCGTGAGTGAGCTTTCGACCCATCCGGTTCCCCTGACGGTCCACGTGCCGCTCGATGCCGGGCGCGATTACGACATCCTGATCGGGCGCGGCCTGATCGAGACGGCCGGGGCTCGGGTGGCCGCCCTCGGGGGCCGCCGGGCGGCGATCGTCACCGACGCGAACGTCGCCGCTCTCTACGGTGATCGCCTGCGGACCAGCCTGGAGCGCGCCGGCCTCGGTTCCGGCATCGTCACCGTAGCGCCGGGCGAGGGCTCGAAATCCTATGCCGGCTACGCGCAGGTCTGCGACGGCCTGCTGGCCCTGAAGGTCGAGCGCGGCGATCTCGTGGTGGCGCTCGGCGGCGGCGTGGTCGGCGATCTCGCCGGGTTCGCCGCCGCGACCCTGCGCCGGGGCGTGCGCTTCGTGCAGGTCCCGACCAGCCTGCTTGCCCAGGTCGATAGCTCGGTGGGCGGCAAGACCGGGATCAACGCCCCGCTCGGCAAAAACCTGATCGGCGCCTTCCACCAGCCCCGCCTTGTACTGGCCGATACCGCGACCCTCGACACCCTGTCCGAGCGCGAGATGCGGGCCGGCTACGCGGAGGTCGCCAAATACGGGCTGATCGCGGATGCCGGGTTCTTCGACTGGTGCGAGGCCAACTGGCGTGGAATCTTCTCCGGCGGCCCCGAGCGCGAGGAGGCGGTTGCCGCCTGCTGCCGCGCAAAGGCCGCGGTGGTCACCCGTGACGAGCGGGAGGACGGCGAGCGCGCGCTGCTCAATCTCGGCCACACCTTCGGCCACGCCCTGGAGCGGATCACCGGTTACGACTCGGCGCGGCTGGTGCACGGGGAGGGGGTCGCGATCGGCACGGCCCTAGCCTTCCGGTTCTCGGCCAGGCTCGGGCTCTGCCCCGGGCAGGATGCCGGCCGCGTCGCCAACCATCTGGCACTCGCCGGCCTGCCGACCCGCCTTCAGGCGGTGCCGGGCGGCTGCGGCGACGCCGACGCCCTCGTCGAGGCGATGGCCCAGGACAAGAAGGTCCGCGACGGCGCCCTGACCTTCATCCTCGCCCGCGGGATCGGCCAGAGCTTCATCGCCCCCGGGATCGACCGATCCGAGGTGCGCGCCTTCCTGCAGGACGAGCTCGCCGCCGACCTGCGCCCCTGACCCTGCCATCGGCCTTGCCTTGCGCCGGTCGGACCGCTAAGAGCCTGCCACATCCGGGACGGTTCAGACCGTCGCGAGATTCTGGCTCGGATCATACCCGGGACAGGAGGTCGAGGTCGGTTCGCCGATCTTGCCGGTTGCCGGTGTAGCTCAGTGGTAGAGCAGCGCTTTCGTAAAGCGAAGGTCGGGGGTTCAAATCCCTCCTCCGGCACCATTTCCTCCACGGGCTGGTTCAGGCACGCGGGCGATTCAGAAACATTCCAGCCTATTGCAGCTGCTCCGATGGATCGTCGGGCGGCGCGCCGCTGAATTTAGCCCCCGTCTGTCATCGTTTGCGGAACCGGATGCACCGTCCCCGTGTAGGGCGATCGGTGCCGTTTCTCGGCGCAGCAGACGGATACGCCATGAAAGCCGAGATCCTGGGCGTCCGGTTTGTCCACGAAGGCTGGAGCCGGTTCGGGATCGCGACGGTGCGTCTCGCCGACGGCGCCGTGGTCGAGCGCGAGATCGAGGATCACGGCAATTCGGTGGGGGTCCTGCCCTATGATCCGGAGCGGAAGGTCGCCACGCTGGTGCGCGAGCTGCGGGTACCGCCTCTCTTCGCCGCCGGTGAGCAGGTCCAGCTGGAAGCGCCGGCCGGGCTGATCGACGACGGTAGCCCGGAGGAGAACGGCCGCCGGGAGGCGCTCGAGGAGGTTGGCCTGCGCCTGCACGACCTCGAATTTGTCGGCGCGACCTATTCCTGCGCCAGCCTGACAACGGAGAAACTGCACCTCTACCTCGCGCCCTACGGCCGGGCGGATCGCGCGGAGGCGGGCGGCGGTGCCGAGGGCGAGCACGAGAACATCCGGATCGTGGAGATGCCGCTCGCCGAACTCGCCGGCATGGCGGACCGGGCCGAACTCACCGACCTGAAGACGTTGACCCTGGTCCTGGCCCTGCGCGCCCGACATCCGGAGCTTTTCGCGGCGTGAGAATCCGCTATCGCGTATTCGCACAATGGTTGATCACCGGCGCGGTGTTTCTCGCGGTCGCCTGGATCGCGTTCCATCTGCGCTGAGCAGAACCCCGTCTCAGGAAACGAAGCGATGAGCGAAGACGCCGGCACCGTCGAACCGCACGGCCTCGACCGGGGTCTCACCAATTACGGCGACCGCGATTTCGCCCGCTACCTGCGACGGTCCTTCGCCCGGTCCATGGGCATCTCGCGCACCCTTCTCGACAAGCCGGTGGTCGGCATCGCGATGACCCCGTCGGGGTTCAACAATTGCCACCGGAGCATGCCCGAGCTGGTGGAGGCGGTCTCCCGCGGTGTGCTCGCCGCCGGCGCCCTGCCGCGCCCGTTCCCGACCGTGTCGCTCGGAGAGGTTTTCCTCAATCCGACCAGTATGATGTACCGCAACCTCATGGCCATGGACACGGAGGAGATGATCCAGGCCCAGCCGATGGATGCGGTCGTGCTGATCGGCGGCTGCGACAAGACGGTGCCGGCCCAGCTCATGGGTGCGGCCTCGGCAGGCCTTCCGGCGATCCAAGTGGTGACAGGCCCGATGTCCACCGGCCGCCATCGCGGCCAGCGGCTCGGCGCCTGCACGGATTGCCGGGGCTTCTGGGCTAAGTACCGGGCCGGGACGGTGGATGCGGAAGAGATCGCCGAGGTCGAAGGCCGCCTCTCGGTCACCGCCGGCACCTGTGCGGTGATGGGCACCGCCTCGACCATGGCCTGCATCGCCGAGGCGCTCGGCATGTCGCTGCCCGGAACCGCCGCGATCCCGGCGGTGCATTCGGACCGGCTGGTCGCCGCCGAGGAGACCGGCCGCGCCGCCGTGCGGCTGATCCAGACCAAGATCACCCCGGCCCAGGTCATCACCCGGGAATCCGTGGAGAACGCGATCCGGGTCCTGATGGCGGTGTCCGGCTCCACCAACGCCATCGTCCACCTGACGGCCATCGCCGGGCGCCTCGGCATCCGCATCCCGTCCAAGCGCTTCAACGAAATCTCGGACGAGACGCCGGTGCTGGTCGACCTGAAGCCCGTGGGCGAGGGCTACATGGAGGATTTCCACGCCGCCGGCGGCATGGGAGCGCTGCTGCGCGAACTGCGCCCGCTCCTGCATCTTGATACCGTGGATGTGGAGGGCCGCACCCTCGCCGAGCGCCTGGACGAGCCGCCCGGCTGGGTCGACCGCTCGGTCATCCGAGCCTTCGACAATCCAGTCTCACCGGTCGGCGGGCTGGTGGCCCTCGCCGGCAACCTCGCCCCCGACGGGGCAATCTTCAAGCGCGCCGCCGCGACGCCGGAGCTGTTCGAATCCGAGGGGCGGGCGGTGGTGTTCACCGGCCTCGAAGACCTCAGCCGGCGCATCGACGATCCGGATCTCGACGTGGCGCCGGGCGACGTGCTGGTGCTGCAAAATGCCGGGCCTCACGCCGCCGGGATGCCGGAAGCGGGCTACCTGCCGATCCCGAAGAAGCTCGCCCGGGCCGGGATCAAGGACATGGTGCGGATCTCCGACGCGCGGATGTCCGGCACGGCCTTCGGGTCGATCGTGCTGCACATCGCCCCGGAAGCCGCCATCGGGGGCCCGCTCGGCGCCGTGCGCGACGGCGACCGGATCCGCCTGTCGATCCGGGACAAGCGGATCGACCTGCTGGTGGACGAGGCCGAGATCGCCCGCCGGCTCGCCGACCATGAACCGCCGCCTGCGCCCAAGCGCGGCTACAAGGCGCTCTACCGGCGCACTGTCACCCAGGCGCCGGAAGGCTGCGACTTCGACTTCCTGATCGGGGAGGGCGAGCCGCGCTGACGCGCGCGGCTTGATCCGCCGCGGCCCCGGGGCCATCGTTCGACGAAGAATCGGGAGGAGTCGACCATATGACGCGCGCCTGCATCGTGGGCTGGGCCCACACCCCCTTCGGCAAGCTCGAGGAACCGGATGTCGAGGCGCTGGTCGCGCGTGTGTCCGGCGAAGCGCTGGCGCATGCGGGCGTCGAGGATTCCCAGGTCGACGGCATCTATGTCGGCGTCATGAACATCGGCTTCTCGAAGCAGGGTTTCGAGGGGTCGCAGGTCGCCCTGAATCGACCGGGCCTCGCCCATGCGCCGGCGACGCATCTGGAGAATGCCTGCGCCACCGGCTCGGCCGCGCTCTACGCCGCCCTCGACTTCGTCGATAGCGGCCGCGGCCGAATCGCCCTGGTGGTCGGCGCCGAGAAGATGACCGCGAAATCCGTGGCCGAAACCGGCGACATCCTGCTCGGCGCCTCCTACCGGAAGGAGGAGGCCGACATCGAGGGCGGGTTTGCCGGCGTGTTCGGGCGGATCGCGGCGGGCTATTTCCAGCGCTACGGCGACCGCAGCGAGGAACTGGCTCGGATCGCCGCTAAGAACCACCGCAACGGCGTCGCCAACCCCTTTGCGCAGCTGCGCAAGGATCTCGGCTTCGCGTTCTGCAACACGGTCTCCGACAAGAACCCCTACGTGGCGGCGCCGCTCCGCCGGACCGATTGCTCGCTGATCTCGGACGGCGCCGCCGCCCTCGTGGTTGCGGATGCCGAGACCGCCGAGGGGCTGGCGCGGGCGATCGGCTTCCGCGCCCGAGCGCATGTCAACGACATCCTGCCCCTGTCGCGCCGGGATCCGACCGAATTCAAGGGTGCGCGGCTCGCCTGGGAAAAGGCGCGGGCGCAGGCCGGGATCGGCAACGACGACCTGTCCTTCGTCGAGACGCACGATTGCTTCACCATCGCCGAACTCATCGAGTACGAGGCGATGGGTCTGGCCGAGCCGGGCCAGGGCTACCGCGTCGTTCGCGAAGGCCTGACCGAGAAGGGCGGCCGCCTGCCGGTCAATCCCTCCGGCGGCTTGAAGGCCAAGGGCCATCCGGTCGGCGCCACCGGTGTCTCGATGCACGTGATGGCCTGCCTCCAGCTTATGGGCGAGGCCGGCGAGATGCAGGTCCCCGGCGCGAACCTGGCCGGGATCTTCAACATGGGCGGCGCGGCCGTCGCCAATTACGTGTCGATCCTGGAGCGGCGGCGGTAGCGCCAACCCCTATCGGGCCAGCGGAGGAGGGGGGGGATGCCCCCTCAGCCGAGCTTGTCGAGCGCCTGCTTGAGGTCGGCGATCAGGTCGGCCTCGTTCTCCAGGCCGATCGACAGCCGCACGGTCTCGGGGCCGACCTGGGCGGCGGCCTTCTCGTGCTCCGGCAATTGCCGGTGCGTGGTCGAGGACGGGTGGATCGCCAGCGACTTGATCTCGCCGATGTTGACGAGGTGCGAGATCAGCTCCAACCCGGCAATGAAGGCAAGGGCGGCCGGCTCGCCGCCTTTTAGCGCGAAGGTGAAGATCGAGCCCGGCCCCTGCGGGGTGTAGCGCCGCGCCAGCTCCTCCCCGGGCTGGCCGGGCAGACCAGGATAGCTCACCCAGGCCACCGCCGGATGGTCCTTGAGGAAGGTCGCCACCGCCCGGGCATTGGCGCAGTGGCGCTCCATGCGCAGCGGCAGCGTCTCGATGCCCATCAGGGTCAGGAACGCGTTCATCGGCGACAGGCCGGGGCCGAGGTCACGCAGGCCGAAAAATCGGCAGGCCGCCGCGAAGGGGGTCTCGGGAAAGCTCTCGGTCAGGACCAAGCCGTCATAGTCCGGCCAGGGCTCGGTGATCAGGTTGTAGCCGCTGGTCCGGGTCCAGTCGAAGGCGCCGGCATCGCAGATCATGCCGCCGATGGTCTGCCCGGAGCCGCCGAGGAACTTCGAGGTCGAGTGAACGACGATGTCGGCCCCGTGCTCGATCGGCCGGATCAGGGCCGGCGAGGCCAGGGTGTTGTCGACGACGAGGGGCAGGCCGTGACGGCGCGCCACTGCGGCGATACCGGCGAGGTCCATCACCGAGGCGCAGGGGTTCACGATCGATTCGCAGATGATCGCCCGGCAATCCGGTGTGATCGCGGCCTCGAAATCCGCGGGGGTCATGCCGCCGGCGAAGCGGGGCTTCAGGTCATAGCGGCCGTCGAGGCGGCGCATCAGGCCGAGGGAGCCGCCGAACAGGCGCGGCGAGGCCACATAGGCGTCGCCACTCTTCATCAGCGTCATCAGCACGAGCAGCATCGCCGATTGCCCAGACGACACCGCGACGCCCGCCTTGGCGCCTTCCAGGTCGGCGACCCGCCGCTCCAGGGCGGCGACCGTCGGGTTCGAGCCCCGCGAATAAGAGAAGCCGGACCGGCGGCCCGCGAAGATGTCGGCCGCCTGTTCGGTGGAATCGAACACGAAGCCGTTGGTGAAGTAGATCGGCTGGACCCGGGCACCTGTGGCGGGGTCCGGCGCCGCGCCGGCATGGATGGCCCGGGTCGCGAAACGGTGCTTGCGGCTCAAATCCGTCATGGCTCTCGGTCGGCTGTTCGGCGCCCGGATCGTCGCTGCGCCCGAGCCTGAAGAGGCTTCACGCCGCGCGGCGGATGAAGGCCTGCAGGGTTCGGACCAGGGTGGTCGGCTCGTAGGGCTTCGGGATGAACCGGGCGCCCTCCGGCATGTCGTTGGGGCCGGGCGTGCCCATGCCGGACACGACCAGCACGGGAATCGTCGGCCAGCGATGCGCCACGAGGCGGGCGAGGGCGAACCCGTCCATCGAGCCCTGCGGCATGTCGACATCCGTCATCAGGACGCCGACATCGTCGCGATTTTCCAGGACCTTGAGCGCCTTGTCGGCGTGGCTGGCTTCCAGCACCGTGAAGCCGGCATCCGCCAAGGTGTCGGACGCCTCCATGAGCAGGAGGCCGTCATCCTCCACCAGCAGCACGACGGGTTGGTCGGACGGGCTCTCTGTCATCAGACCTGCGGAGGTTCAGTCGCGACGCGCGAAGCCCGCGCCGTATTCCCCGGGCCTGCCCCCGTCAAGGCGCGGGGGCCGGGCGTAGGGCAGCCGTCTCAGGCCGCCTCCTCGCGCTTGCCCAGGCGCTTGTCGAGATAGGTGTCAACCGTCTGGGTCAGCTCGTCGACCTTGCCGTCGAAGAAGTGGTTGGCGCCCTCGACCACCTGGTGCTCGATGATCACGCCCTTCTGCACCTTCACCTTCTCGATCACCGGCATGACCTCGCGGGCCGGCGCGACCCGGTCCTCGGAGCCGTGGACGAACAGGCCGGAAGACGGGCAGGGGGCCAGGAAGGTGAAGTCGAAGCGGTTGGCCATGGCGGCGATCGAGATGAAGCCCTCGATCTCCGGTCGGCGCATGAGAAGCTGCATCCCGATCCACGCGCCGAAGGACACGCCGGCGATCCAGCACGACTTCGCCTCCGGGTTGACCGACTGCACCCAGTCGAGCGCCGCAGCCGCATCGGACAATTCGCCCGAGCCATGGTCGAACGAGCCCTGGCTCCGCCCGACCCCGCGGAAATTGAAGCGCAGGGCTGCAAAGCCGCGATTGGCGAAGGTGTAGAAAAGGTTGTACACAATTTGATTGTTCATCGTACCCCCGAACTGGGGGTGCGGGTGCAGCACGATTGCGATCGGCGCGCCGCGCTTCTTGGGGGCTTGGTAACGGCCTTCCAGACGTCCGGCCGGGCCGGTGAAGATGACTTCAGGCATCGTTCGACTCTCGTTTCAGCGGTCGCCGGCCGCGCGATCGTGGGCAGTGAAAAGGCAGCCTTGACTCACCGCACGCACACCATACAAACGCTCTTAGAACAGTTCTAGGCGATTAGAACTATTCTAAAGTAAGTGAGCTTGCGGGAAATGCTTGCTCCCTGCACCAGCCGTTCGGTTGGCGAGACCTCATTTGTCGGCGCGCCTTAGCACGGCGGACCGGTGCGCGGGCAAGGAATTGTAACGCGCCGTACCCAGGGGACGACACGGAATCAGCATGAGCCGGGCCCGCGCCTATCTCGATCACAACGCGACTGCCCCGGTCCGCCCGGCCGTGGCGGAGGCGGTAGCGCGCGCCCTGATGCTGCCCGGGAACCCCTCGTCGATCCATCAGGAGGGCCGTGCAGCCCGCGCAGCCCTGGAATCCGCCCGTGGGCAGCTCGCCGCCCTGGTGGGTGCCCGCCCGGCGCAGGTGGTGTTCACCAGCGGCGGGACGGAGGCCGCGAATGCGGTCCTGTCCGGTGCGCTCGGGCGCCGTGGGCAGCCGAAGCCGACGCGCCTGCTGCATTCCGCGACGGAGCACCCTTGCGTGGCCGCCGGCCACCGTTTCCCCGAGGGTGCGGTCGAGCAGGTCCCGGTCACCCCCGACGGCGTGATCGACCTCGCTGTCCTCGAACGCCGGCTCGCCGCGCTGGCGGATGAGCGCCTGCTCATCTCGGTCCATGCCGCGAACAACGAGACCGGGGCGGTCCAGCCCCTGGCCGACATCGTCGCCCTGGCGCGCGCGCACGGCTCAGCGCTGGTGCACAGCGATGCCGTGCAGGCTGTGGGCAAGATCGCCCTCGACATGGGCGCCCTCGGGCTCGATGCGCTCACCCTGTCGGGCCACAAATTCGCGGCCCCGAAGGGCGTAGGCGCGATGATCCTCGCCGACGACGTGGCCCTCGACGACGCCTTCCTGCGCGGCGGTGGGCAGGAGCGCCGGCAACGCTGCGGGACCGAGTGCCTGCCGGCCATCGTCGGCATGGGCGAGGCGGCGCGGCTCGCCGGCGAGGCGCTCGACCGGGAGGCCGCACGCCTCTCGGGCCTGCGCGACCGGATCGAGACCGGCCTCCTTGCCCAGGCGCCCGACGCGGTGGTGTTCGCCGCCGGCGCCGTGCGCCTCCCCAACACGCTCAGCTTCGCGGTCCCGGGTCTCGATGCCCCCGCGGCGCTGATCGCCCTCGACCTCGCCGGCGTGGCGGTGTCGTCCGGCTCGGCCTGCTCCTCGGGCAAGGTCGCACGCTCGGCGACGCTGGCGGCGATGGGCGTCGATCCCAAGCTTGCCGGGGGGGCGCTGCGCGTCAGCCTCGGCTGGAACACGGTGGACGAGGATGCGTCATGCTTTCTCGACGCCTTCGAACGGGTCTTGCAGCCCCTATATAAGCGGCGAGGGTGCGCGGCCTGAGCGGCCGCGTCCCACGCTTTCCGAAAGACGCTTCCCGGTCCTTGAAACCGGGCTTGCCAGGAGACGCTGATGCCTGCCGTGCAGGAAACAATCGACCGGGTCCGCTCGATCGACCTCGACCAGTACAAGTACGGGTTCGAGACCACCATCGAGATGGAGAAGTCCGCCAAGGGCATCTCCGAGGATGTCGTGCGCTTCATCTCGGCCAAGAAGAACGAGCCGGCTTGGCTGCTGGAATGGCGCCTCGACGCCTACCGCCGCTGGCTCACCATGAAGGAGCCGGACTGGGCGCGCGTCTCGTACGACAAGGTCGATTATAACGACATCTACTACTACGCCGCGCCCAAGCGCCCGGCGGCGATGTCGCTCGACGAGATCGATCCCGAGATCCTGAAGACCTACGAGAAGCTTGGCATCCCGCTGCGCGAGGTCGAGGTGCTGGAAGGCATCGCGCCGGAGCGTCGCGTCGCGGTCGACGCCGTGTTCGACTCGGTCTCGGTGGCGACCACCTTCAAGAAGGAACTCTCGAAGGCCGGCGTGATCTTCATGCCGATCTCCGAGGCGGTTCAGGAATATCCCGAGCTGGTCCGGAAGTACCTGGGCACGGTGGTGCCCTCGACCGACAACTTCTTCGCGACGCTGAACTCGGCCGTCTTCTCCGACGGCTCGTTCGTCTACATCCCACCGGGCGTGCGCTGCCCGATGGAGCTGTCGACCTATTTCCGCATCAACGAGCGCGACACCGGCCAGTTCGAGCGCACGCTGATCATCGCCGACAAGGGCTCCTACGTCTCGTATCTGGAGGGCTGCACCGCCCCGAAGCGCGACGACAACCAGCTCCATGCCGCGGTGGTCGAGCTGGTCGCCCTGGATGACGCCGAGATCAAGTACTCGACGGTCCAGAACTGGTACCCGGGCGACAACGAGGGCAAGGGCGGTATCTACAACTTCGTGACCAAGCGCGGCGATTGCCGCGGCGCCCGCTCGAAGATCTCCTGGACCCAGGTCGAGACCGGCTCGGCGATCACCTGGAAATACCCGTCCTGCATCCTGCGCGGCGACGAATCCCGCGGCGAGTTCTACTCGATCGCGGTGTCGAACGGCATGCAGCAGGTCGATTCCGGCACCAAGATGATCCATCTCGGCAAGAACACCACCAGCCGGATCATCTCGAAGGGCATCTCCGCCGGGCGTTCGCAGAACACCTATCGGGGCCTCGTCTCGGCTCACAAGAAGGCCAAGAACGCCCGCAACTTCACCAATTGCGACTCGCTGCTGATCGGCGATCAATGCGGGGCGCACACCGTGCCCTACATCGAGTCGAAGAACGCCTCAGCGGTGTTCGAGCACGAGGCGACCACCTCGAAGATCTCCGAGGACCAGAAGTTCTACTGTCTGCAGCGTGGCCTCTCCGAGGAGGAGGCGACAGCCCTCATCGTCAACGGCTTCGTCCGCGACGTGCTGCAGCAGCTGCCGATGGAGTTCGCCGTGGAGGCCCAGAAGCTGATCTCGATCAGCCTCGAAGGCTCGGTCGGCTAAGTCCACCGCGGATCGGATACCCCAGGCGATCGCGGCATCCCTGCGGTCGCCATCCGGATCGCGTGACGGCGCTCACGCACGGCATCCGGAGCTGAAGGCCTTCGAAATGGCCGTCTCGGTGACGGCGATAAGGAACTGACGGCACGCGGTCGGCGCATGAACCCGGCTCGCCGTTCGATAGGACTTGAACTAACATGTTGGAAATCAAGAACCTCGTCGTGCAGATCGAGGACAACCGTATTCTGAACGGCCTGAACTTGACCGTGAACGACGGTGAGGTCGCGGCGATCATGGGGCCGAACGGGTCGGGCAAGTCGACCCTGTCCTACGTCATCGCCGGCAAGGAGGACTACGAGGTCCTCGACGGCGAGATCCTGCTTGACGGGCAGAACGTGCTGGAGATGGCCGCCGACGAGCGCGCCGCCGCCGGCATCTTCCTGGCCTTCCAGTACCCGCTGGAGATCCCCGGCGTCGGCACCATGACCTTCCTGAAGGCGTGCCTGAACGCGCAGCGCAAGGCGCGCGGCGAGCCGGAGATCTCGACCCCGGACTTCATCCGCAAGGTCAACGCCGCGGCCGACAAGCTTGAGATCAACAAGGAGATGCTCAAGCGCGCCCTCAACGTCGGCTTCTCCGGCGGCGAGAAGAAGCGCATGGAGATCCTCCAGATGGCGCTGCTCGAGCCGAAGTTCTGCGTGCTCGACGAGACCGATTCCGGCCTCGATATCGATGCCCTGCGCATCGTCTCCGAGGGCGTGAACGCGCTGCGCGCGCAGGGCCGCTCGTTCCTGGTGATCACCCACTACCAGCGTCTGCTCAACCACATCGTGCCCGACACCGTGCACGTCATGTCGAAGGGCCAGATCGTGAAGACTGGCGGCAAGGACCTAGCGCTCGAGCTCGAAGCGTCGGGCTATGCCGAGTACCGCACCAACGAGGCCGCGTAAGCCCATGGCCGACATCCAGAACCTGCGCACAAGCGCCGAGACCGGGCTGTCGAACCTGTTCGAAGCTGCCCGCAAGGGCTTCGCTTCGGAAGAGGCGATCGCCCGCGAGGAGGCGTTCCGCTTCTTCGAGGCTGCCGGCCTGCCGAACCGGCGTGTCGAGGCGTTCAAGTACACCGACCTGCGCGCCGCCATGAAGGAGGCGGTCCCGCCGGCCGAGGCACCGTCGCCCGAGGTCGCTCAGGCCGCCGTCGCGTCGGCCAAGGGGTTTGCCGGCCTCGATGCCGCGCGCCTGACCTTCGTGAACGGTCATCTCATCCGTCCGCTGTCGGACCTCGACGGGTTGCCCGCGGGCCTCACCGTCACGCCGCTCAACGACGCGATGGGCAAGGGCGATGCGCGCCTCCGTCTGCTGGCCCCGGTCGAGCAGGCGCGGGAGAACCCGGTCTTCCAGCTCAACACCGCCTTCCTGGCTGACGGTGCCCTGATCTCGGTCGCCCCTGGCACGAAGATCGAGCGGGCGCTGCATCTGCGCTTCGTGGGCACCGGGTCGGAGGGCTTCTCGACCGCCACCCGCGTGCTGGTCGATCTCGGCGCGGGTGCCGAGCTGACCCTGCTGGAAAGCCACGAGGGGCCGGACGACATCACTTACCAGCCGAACGATGCGCTCGACGTGCGCGTCGGCAAGCAGGCGGTGTTCCGCCACGCCCGGCTCAACCGCGAGGGCAAGGCCGCCATCGCGCTCTCGACAATCAGCGTGCGTCTCGACGACGAGGCCCGCCTGGAGACGGTCAACCTGGTCACGGGTGCCGTCCTCTCGCGCCACCAGATCTTCATGCATGTCGCGGGCGAGAACGTGAACGCCGTCGTCAACGGCGCCGCGATGCTGGGCGACGGCCAGCTGGCGGACTCGACCCTGCTGGCCGACCATGCCGCCGTTGGCGGCGTCGGCCGGGAGATGTTCAAGACGGTGATCGACGGGGACGCCACCGGGGTGTTCCAGGGCAAGATCATCGTGCGTCAGGCGGCCCAGCAGACCGACGGCAAGATGAAGTCGGATTGCCTGCTCCTCAGCGACGAGGGGCAGATGATGAACAAGCCGGAGCTGGAGATCTTCGCCGACGACGTTGCCTGCGGCCACGGCGCCACCTGCGGCGCGCCGGACGAGGACCTGCTGTTCTACCTGATGGCCCGCGGCCTGCCCCGTGCGGTGGCCGAGAGCCTGCTGGTCCAGGCCTTCATCGGCGAGGCGGTCGAATCGGTCTCACACGAGGGCGCCCGCGCGGCGCTGATCGGCGAGATCGAGGCTTGGCTCGCCGCGCGCGCCTGACCCATCGGCCGATCTCGTCCCGAGGTCGGCCGAAAATGCGAACCCGAACCTTCTGAAGCCGGCAAGGCCGTTGCGAAGGGCGGTTCGTGGGTCGCCAAGCTCTTCGGAGGACTCTCCCGAGGCCTCCGCTTTTCTCCGGCCCCTCGGATCGAGGTGGCCTATGGGACGGACTTAGGTCTCAGAAGGTCGCGACAATGAACGCACCCGTCCTCACCAAAGGCTACGACGTCGCGGCGGTCCGCAAGGACTTCCCGATCCTGTCGCAGACGGTCTACGGCAAGCCGCTGGTCTATCTCGACAACGCCGCCTCGGCGCAGAAGCCCCGGCAGGTGATCGACGCCATGGTTTCCTGCATGGAGACCGGCTACGCCAACGTCCATCGCGGCCTGCACTTCATGGCGAACGCCGCCACGGAGGGGTTCGAGGGCGCCCGCGAGACCACGCGCCAGTTCCTCAACGCAGCCTCCACGGACGAGATCATCTTCACCCGCAACGCCACCGAGGCCTACAACCTCGTGGCCTCCAGCATGGGCTGGGCCGGGCTGATCGGCGAGGGTGACGAGATCATCCTGTCGATCATGGAGCATCACTCCAACATCGTGCCCTGGCATTTCCTGCGCGAGCGCCGCGGGGCTGTGATCAAGTGGGCGCCGGTCGACGAGGACGGCAACTTCCTGGTCGACGAGTACGAGAAGCTGTTCACGCCGCGCACCAAGATGGTGGCGATCACCCACATGTCGAACGTGCTGGGCACGGTGACGCCGGCCGAGGAGATCGTCCGTATCGCCCACGCCCACGGCGTGCCGGTTCTGCTCGACGGCGCACAGAGCGCCGTCCACCAGCCGATCGATGTGCGCGCGCTGGACTGCGACTTCTTCATCTTCACAGGCCACAAGGTCTACGGCCCGACCGGCATCGGCGTCCTCTACGGCAAGAAGGAATGGCTGGAGCGGTTGCCGCCCTACCAGGGCGGCGGCGAGATGATCCGGACCGTCAGCCAGGATACGGTGACCTACAACGACCCGCCGCACCGTTTCGAGGCCGGGACCCCGGCGATCGTCGAGGCGGTGGGGCTCGGGGCGGCGCTCGAATATATGCTGGGATTGGGCCGGGAGAACATCGCCGCGCACGAGGCGATGCTGACCCACTACGCCCACGAGCGGCTCGGTGCGATGAACGCCCTGCGAATCATCGGCACCGCGAAGGGCAAGGGCGGCGTCGTCAGCTTCGAGATGAAGGGGGCGCACGCCCACGACATCGCCACGGTGATCGACCGCCAGGGCGTCGCGGTGCGCGCCGGGACCCACTGCGCCATGCCGCTGCTCACGCGCTTCGGCGTGACATCCACCTGTCGGGCCTCTTTCGGCCTCTACACGACCACCGCCGAGATCGACGCCCTTGCCGAGGCGCTCGGCAAAGCCGAGATGATGTTCGCCTGATCGGCGCAATGTCCCGACCCTGATCGTGCGGGCGATGCGCAAGATGCGATGAAACCGGTTCCGTCTGCGCGGGCCTGGGGGAGAAGGAAACCATGAGCACCGACGCCACAATCACCGGCGGCGCCAACGCCCCCGCGGTCGAAGCCGCCGCGGCGATCCCGCCGGCCGAGCTGGACCGGCTGACCGACGACATCGTCGCCGCGCTGAAATCGGTCTACGACCCTGAGATCCCGGCCGACATCTACGAGCTCGGCCTGATCTACAAGGTCGATATCGGCGACGACCGGAAGGTCGCGATCGACATGACGCTGACGGCCCCGGGCTGCCCCGTCGCCGGCGAGATGCCGGGCTGGGTCGAGAACGCGGTCAGCGCCGTGCCGGGTGTACAATCCTGCGCCGTGACCATGGTGTTCGATCCGCCGTGGGATCAGAGCCGGATGTCGGACGAGGCCCGCGTCGCCCTTGACATGTGGTAGGGCGCATCAGACTGCTTCATGCTACGGGCTCGAAGCAGTCGATCGCAGACCGCAGACACCCGTCGCAAGGGCCTGCCAAGGCGCGGTGGCCCATGCGACGGCTAAAGCGTCGGGGATTTCGGGCCGATACCGGCAAAACGCGACCGGTCCGGACAGACGGGATTGCTATTCCCGCGATCGGACCTGCAGAGACTTCGGTCGAGCGCGCCTCCAAGACGCAGCATCCAGCGCTCGCGGTGAAACGATAGACAAATCCATTGCATCTCAGCTTGCTTCAAATCGTGGATTCAGCGCCACCGCGCCGCCTTCGTGCATCAATCCAGGTGGGTTTTTAAGCGTTCGCTAACCACGATTGCCCACAGCAGCAGTCCGGCAGCCGGTATGCGCGGCGTCGCTTCGTGCGAATGGTGGGGACGGATGGGTCCGGGTTACGTGGTCGCGGCATTCCTCGAAGGGGCCGGACTCAGCGGTCTGGTGGTCGCCGCGTTCGTGATGCGTACGGAGCGGATGGCACGCGTGGCCGAGTTGCGCACGGTGCTGCGTACCGGTCAGTCGTCGGATGCTGTCGTGAAACCTGCCGTGCAACGGCGTTGGCGCAGGGGCGCGTCGCGTGTCGTCAGCGTGCCGGTCGTCGTGCAGCCCCGCGGCGCCACGCGGCCTAGGGAATCCGCGGCCCGCTCGGCCCTGGGTCGCGCCTTCATGCAGGCCGCCCCGCTGCCCGCTCGCGGCATGGCCGCCTCGATCAACGCAGGATGACGTCGGGGCCGCTGCCGAGCAGCGTGACGGCGCTGAGCAGCAGCATGAACTTCAGGTCTTCGAATCGGGCGCTCACGATTGATCCTGACCTCTAAGGGCGTGGGTTGCTGTCCGGGTGTTGAATTATCGTCCGATGAAGCGCTTTTTCGCGAGTCGTTTCAGGAACTGTTAGGCATTGGTCCGCGCCTTCCATTCGGTAACGTTGATGACCGGTTAAGATCGGCGCGTCGTGCTGGATCCGTCTTAACTTCGGCTCAGCGGGGTCGCGGTGTGGGGCCGCACGGTCATGCAGCAACAGGAAGGGCGCAGGCCTATGACGCAGCCATCGGCCAGCCCCGTCCTGCGGGCGCGCGACTGGCTTTTCCGGGATCGGCGGACGGGCGCCATCACCGTGGCGCAGTGGCCCAACCTGCCGCTCTGGCTGTTTTTCGGCCTCATGCTCGCCGCCTGGCTCGCCCGCGGCGCCGAACCCGCCGCCACGTGGCTGAGCCTTGCCGCCGACGTCGCGCTCGGCTGGTGGGCGATCGATGAGCTTGTCCGTGGCGTCAATCCGTGGCGGCGACTGCTCGGTCTCGCCGCGCTGATCGGTCTCGCGACCCTGATCGCCCTGCGGAGCGGCGGCTGAGGCGGTTTTGGATCGTCCCGACCATTCCAGCCGCCCGAGCGTTTTCTTCCTGACCGCTTCTCAGGGGGCGTTGGACCAATTGACGCGACGGGCGATTATAGCTGCGTCGATCGACCATGCGCCAGAGACCAGTCTCTCGATCGAAAACATCAGATTTCGCATGGCGACGCACGATAAGATTTGAAATTCAGAATTCGTTTCGTCCTCAGTAAACTACCGAGAAACGTAACGGTGGATTGCAGCGCCGCCAGAAGTCATGAATGGTCGCGCCGGATGTCGACCTGAGTCGTGCCGGCCCAGTGGGGTGCATGCTCCCATGCTCGGCTTCTATGGGGGCTGGAAGGCAGGATGAGCGACGCAGTACGCTTCGGATCGGCCGATGCCGCGCCTCGTTTCGACGAGGAAGAGCGGCTTCTCGGCCGGATTGCCGGCATGCTCAATCTGCCCGTCGCGGTCTTTCGGCGCGGCCATGCCGCCTCTTCGCCGGACAAGGGTCCGACTGCGTCCGAATGCGCGACGATGCTGGCGGCCTTCACACGCATCCGCGACCCGGATGCCCGTCGGGAATGCCTGGCGATGGTCGAGGACCGCGCGGACGCGTAGCCGTGCGGGCCCTCCCGCTGTGCGCCGGCACACATCGGCCCGCTGAGAGCCGCGCCCGTCGCGTGCTATAGGGGCGGCCGCTTCCGAGAGCGGCCCGCCGATCGGCGGGTTGTGTGGAACGTCGCGATGTCCTCGGCATCCCCGAAGCCGGGACGATCGTCGCCGGCGCACGATGCCCCGCGTTCGATTCAGGCCCTGATGCCGATAATCTCCGTTTCGAAGCTGTCGAAGACCTACAAGTCGGGCTTCACTGCGCTGAGCAACATCGACCTCGCGATTGAGCGCGGCGAGATCTTCGCGTTGCTGGGCCCGAACGGGGCCGGCAAGTCGACGCTGATCAACATCGTCTGCGGTATCGTCACACCGAGCTCCGGGACGGTGATGGTCGATGGCCACGACATCGCCGCGGATTACCGCGCCGCGCGCCGAGCCATCGGCCTGGTGCCCCAGGAGCTGACCACCGACGCCTTCGAGACGGTGTTGAACACGGTGAGCTTCTCACGCGGCCTGTTCGGGCTGCAGCCGGATCCGGGCCATATCGAGAAGATCCTGCGGGCCCTGTCCCTCTGGGACAAGCGTGACAGCCGCCTCATGACCCTGTCCGGAGGGATGAAGCGCCGGGTTCTGATCGCCAAGGCGCTGTCGCACGAGCCTCGAGTGCTGTTCCTCGACGAGCCCACGGCCGGCGTCGACGTGGAGCTGCGCCAGGACATGTGGGGGCTGGTGCGCGATCTGCGCCAGCAGGGCGTCACGGTGATCCTGACGACCCATTACATCGAGGAAGCCGAGGAGATGGCCGACCGCATCGGCGTCATCCGGCGGGGCCAAATCATTCTGGTCGAGGAGAAGGCGGCGCTGATGCGCAAGCTCGGGCGCAAGCAGCTGACGCTTCAGCTCCAGGCGCCGATCACCGAGGTTCCGCCGGAGCTCTCGGATTACGGGCTGGTGCTGGCCGGCGACGGCCGTGAGCTGGTCTACACCTACGACACGCGCGCCGAGCGGACCGGCATCACCGGGTTGCTCACCGGCCTGGCGGCCGCCGGCATCCGGTTCAACGATCTCCATACGGAACAGTCCTCCCTCGAGGACATCTTCGTCGGCCTCGTACGCGAGGGCGAGGCGCGGGCATGACAACCGGCACGAGCGCGACGATGAATATGAACTGGCCGGCCGTCCGGGCAATCTACCGGTTCGAGATGGGCCGCTTCTGGCGCACCGCCGGGCAAAGCATCCTTGCCCCGGTGATCTCGACGACCCTGTATTTCGTGGTGTTCGGGGCCGCGATCGGCTCGCGGGTCTCGGCGGTGGACGACGTACCCTACGGGCTGTTCATCGTGCCCGGGCTGATCATGCTCTCGTTGCTGACACAGAGCATCTCGAACGCCTCGTTCGGCATCTACTTTCCGCGCTTCGCCGGCACGATCTACGAGATCCTGTCGGCCCCGATCTCGCCCCTGGAGGTGGTGCTGGGATTCGTCGGCGCGGCGGCCTCCAAGTCGATCCTGATCGGCCTGATCATCCTGGCGACCTCGGCGCTGTTCGTGCCGTTGCGGATCGATCACCCGATCTGGATGATCGGCATCCTGCTCTTGACCGCGGTCACGTTCAGCCTGTTCGGCTTCGTGATCGGGCTCTGGGCGGATGGGTTCGAGAAGCTCCAGCTGGTGCCGCTCCTCGTCGTGACGCCGCTGACCTTCCTGGGCGGCAGCTTCTACGCGATCAGCATGCTGCCGCCGTTCTGGCACGCGGTGAGCCTGGTCAACCCGGTCGTCTATCTGATCAGCGCGTTCCGCTGGGCGTTCTTCGGCAAGGCCGATGTCAGCATCGCGATCAGCCTCGGGATGACCGCGCTGTTCCTGGTGATCTGCCTTGGCCTCGTCACATACATCTTCCGGACCGGCTACCGCCTGAAGAGCTGACGTCAGGGCTGCGCGGCGAGGAACGCCAAGACGCCGTCCCGGTGCGGCTTGGCGCCGACCGCGGTGGAATGGTCCTTGCCGTCGATGTCCAGGGCGCGCGCGTCCGGGATCAGGGCGGCCAGCGCTGGGCCGGAGCCCGCGACCGTGTCGAGGGTGCCCACCGAGACCAGCACCGGCACCTCGATCTGGGCGAGCTCCGCCCGGCTTAGGGTCTGGCGCGAGCCGCGCATGCAGGCGGCCAGCGCCCGCAGGTCGCTGCGCGTCTGCTCGGCGAAGGTCCGGAACGCCGCGGCGGTCGGGTTCGGAGCGGGCGTGCCCACGGGCGCTTCGAGGGCCTCGGCGATCCCGGACGGCAGACCCTTGCCCTCCACGAGATGCATGCCGAGGCCGCCGATCAGGGCGGAACGGACCCGGTCGGCATGGTCCAAAGCGACATGCGCGGTGATCCGGCCCCCCATCGAGTAGCCCATCACGTGGGCGCGCTGGATCCCGAGATGGTCGAGCAGCCGCACCGCGTCCCCGGCCATGGCCTCGGAGCTGTAGGCCGCCGGATCGTACAGCTTCTCGCTCTCCCCATGGCCGCGATTGTCCAGCGCGATCGCCCGGTAGCCGGCCTGGGTCAGGGCGCGAACCCACTGGGTGTTGACCCAGTTGACCGCGTGGTTCGAGGCGAAACCGTGGATCAGCAGGACCGGCGTACCGGCCCCTTCCGCCGGAGGGACGTCGATATAGGCGATCCGCACGCCGTCCGAATCGAAGAAGTCCATGCCGCGCAACCCGTGCCGTGTCGGTGCTTTGACGAGACCCGACGCTTAGACCACCCGGCCGCGCGGGGGCAACGCGGATCGATCCGCTTGCGGGGCAGGGCGCCGGCTGGCACACCGCCCCGGTTATGACCGATACCAAACCCTACGGCACCTACGAACCGGCCGGCCTCGTCGCGGCGATCACCCGGCGGACGAACCGGATCCCGGCCGAATCCTGGTATGGGCGGCGCCTGGCGCTGTTCCTGCGCCGGATCGCGATCTCCCGGCTGGGCGGAAAGCCCCTCGACGTGACCCGATACGGGGCGCGGATGCGGCTGCACCCCTACAACAACAACTGCGAGAAGAAGGTGCTGTTCACGCCGCAATTCTTCGACCCGCAGGAGCGGGCCATGCTGCAGGAGCGCCTGCCGCAGGATTGCGTGTTCCTCGATATCGGCGCCAATATCGGCGCCTATGCCCTGTGCGTGGCGGCGTTTTCGGGACCGGCCGCCCGGATCGTCGCGGTCGAGCCGCAGCCCGACGTGTTCGCCCGCCTGACCTACAACATCGCCCAGAACCCGTTCCACACCGTCAAGGCGGTGGCCTGCGCGGTGGCCGACAAATCCGGCGAGCTGACCCTGTTCATCGACCCCCGCAACCGCGGGGAATCGAGCCTGCGGATCGTGGGCACCAACGAGGGCGCACGGATCACCGTGCCAGCCGTGACGCTCATCGGATTGCTGCGGGCCGAGGGCCTGACCCGCGTCGATGCCATCAAGCTCGACGTGGAAGGCGCCGAGGACCTGATCCTCGAGCCGTTCCTGCGCGAGGCGCCGGAAGCGCTGCTCCCGCGCATCCTGTTGATCGAGAACGGCACCGGCCAGTGGCAACTCGACCTGCCCAGACACCTGGAAGGGTTCGGCTACCGCGAGATCTCACGCTCGCGGCTGAACCTGATGTTCGAGCGCCGGGCCCCGGTCAGGGCGGCGTGATCACCGGGATCTCGTCGGTCAGGGCGACGCCCGCCGGGCTGACGGCGCAGCGATAGGCGCGCACCGCCACGCCTGCCGCGCGTGCCTCCCGGAACGCCCGGTCGAAGGCCGGGTCGATGTCCCGGGCGACGTCGAACGCCTCCGCGTGCATCTGCACCACGATGATCACCAGCGCCCGGCCGCCATCTGCGACCACCTGGGCGAGGTCCCGCATGTGCCGGGCGCTGCGGGCGGCGACGCAGTCCGGGAATTCCGCGAGGCCGGGGCGACGCATCATGTGGCAGTTCTTCACCTCGACATGGCACGGCCCGGCCGCTGCGCCGCTCGCGAGGAAATCGACCCGGCTGGCCTGCGCGTAGCGGACCTCCGGCCGGAAGACGTCGTGGCCGGCGAGCGCACCGATCACGCCGGCGCGAAACGCCTCGGCCACGAGCGCGTTCGGGCGCAGGGTGTTGATGCCGACCCATTGCGGACCGCCCGGCAGGTCGGCTTCCACCAGCTCCCAGGTCAGAGGCAGCTTCCGGGTCGGGTTCGTCGAGCGCGACAGCAGCACCGGCCGGCCCGGCAGGTTGAGGCCGAGCATGGCGCCGGGATTGGGGCAATGGGCCGTGACGAGGCCGTCGCCGGTCTCGATATCGGCCAGGAAGCGCTTGTAGCGCTGCACGAGCCGTCCCGGCATGAGCGGCGCGGCGAAGAGCATCTAATATCTCCGGGTTCGTGTGGTCCGGGCCGGCGGCCGCGCTATCTGCTGACCATCCGCCGTCGCAGGTGTCACCGCTGGAGCGGCGAGACCGATGCGCGCAGGATTGATCGGCCGGATCGCGATCCGGCCCCGACCTTCCCTCCGACCATAGAGTCCCATGGACCAGTCTTCCGATTCGATAACCGCCGCGATCCTCGTCATCGGCGACGAGATCCTGTCGGGGCGCACCAAGGACAAGAATATCGGCACCATCGCCGACTTCCTCACCGCCGCCGGGATCGACCTGCGCGAGGTGCGGGTCGTGCCGGACGAGGCCGCCATGATCATCGAGGCGGTGAACGCTCTGCGGGCGCGCTACACCTACCTGTTCACCACAGGCGGGATCGGCCCGACTCATGACGACATCACCGCCGATTGCGTGGCCGAGGCCTTCGGGGTCGGCATCGACATCGACGAGCGGGCGCGGGCGATGCTGCTGGAGCGCCACAAGCCCGAAGACCTGAACGCGGCCCGCTTGCGCATGGCGCGGATCCCGTTCGGAGCCGACCTGATCCCCAACGCGGTCTCGAAGGCGCCGGGCTTCCGCATCGGCAACGTTCATGTCATGGCCGGGGTGCCGAGCGTGATGCAGGCCATGCTGGATGCCATCGCGCCGACCCTGAAGGGCGGCGCCGCGATGATGTCCGAGACCATCGAGGCGGGCGGGCTACCCGAGGGGGACTACGCCGGCGATCTCGGCGAGATTGCCAAGGCCCGGCCGGCCGTGTCGATCGGCTCCTATCCGGCGATGACGCCGGACGGGTTTCGCAACCGGATCGTCGTGCGCAGCCGGGATGCACAGGCCCTCGCGGAGGCGCGCCAGGCCGTCGAGGCGTTGTTGGCAAAGCTGTCGGCCTGAAATCCCGGCCTCCGGTTGGGTTGCGTCGCGGAGCTGAAAGAATGATTCGGGACCAGAACGAACGGGCCGACAAGGAGGCCCGCCGCGACGAGCTGCTCAAGGAAGTCTCCGAGATCGGACGGCCGGACGCCTACGTCCTGCACGAGGTGATCCGGCTCGAAGGCGACGAGGAGTTGCGGCGCCACGGGCTGGCGCTGTTCCTGTCGGCCTTCGCGGCGGGCCTCAGCATCGCCCTATCGCTGATCGTCCCCGGGGTGCTGAAGAGCCACCTGCCCGAGGCCGATTGGGTGAAGGTCGTCACCACGATGGGCTACTCGATCGGCTTCCTGGTGGTCGTTCTGGGACGCCAGCAGCTGTTTACCGAGAACACGATCACGCCAATCCTGCCGCTGCTGCATGACCGCTCGATCAAGACGGCGTTCCGCGTCGTGCGACTCTGGCTGATCGTCCTGTGCGGCAACATCCTTGGAACGCTCGCCATCGCCACGGTGCTGGCCCATGCCAGCGCGTTCGAGCCGCCGGTGCTCAAGGCCTTTGCGGAGATCAGCCACGACGCCATCGCGCACGGGTTCTGGTCCACCTTCGTAAAAGGGGTGTTCGCCGGCTGGATGATCGCCCTGATGGTCTGGTTCCTGCCCGCGACCGGCAACGCCGCCCCCTTCGTGATCCTGCTGATGACCTGGCTGGTCTCGCTCTGCGGCCTGGCCCATATCGTCGCCGGGTCGGTGGAGGCCTTCTTCCTGCTGATCACCGGCGCCGCCTCGCTCGAGGATTACGGGATGAAGTTCTTCCTGCCGACGCTGCTCGGCAACACGATCGGCGGCGTCACCCTCGTGGCGGTCCTGAATTACGGCCAGGTCGCGCCCCAGGTCGAGGAGACCAAAGAGGTCGAGGGTGAGCGCACCGACTGACCGGGCGCGCTAGTCGAGGCTCACCGGCGGGCTGATCAGGTGATCGAGGTCGTCGAGGATCCAGGTCATCGTCCCGCGCAAAGGACCGTACAGGCCGATCTGGTGCTGCCGGTACAGCAGATCGTGCGTGAGCCGCGCCGAGAGGCCGGTCAAGCGGCCGCCCCCGAACGTGTAGCGCCCCAGCGTGCCCCAGCCGTTGAAATCGGCCAGGGAGACGATGGCGCCCTTCTCGACGTAGTGGAACGGCGGCAGTTCCGACGCCACCGTGTCCCCCCGGGCCAGCGTCCGCCCGAGATGAGACGCGAGGTGCTGCGCCTGCTGCCGGGCCGCCTGGGCCGTGGCCGGGACCGGCTTGCCCGTCTTGGGATCGGTCTGGCTGGCACAATCCCCGAGGGCGACGATCGCGGGATCCCGGGTCGTGCGCAGGTCGGGACCGACCACGAGTTGCCCGGTCCGCGAGCGCTCCAGGCCCTCGACCGCGCCGAGCACGTCCGGCGCTTTCACGCCGGCCGCCCAGACCTTGAGTCCGGCGGCGATGCGGCTGCCGTCCTGCAACGTGAAGCCGGACGCATCCGCGCCGGTGACCATGGCGCCGGTCCGGACCTCGACGGCGAGATCCGACAAGGTCCGAGCGGCCGCCTGGGATACCCGCTCCGGGAAGGCCGGCAGCAGGCGCGGCCCGCTCTCGATCAGGGTCAGGCGCAGCCTGTGCGGCAGGTCCGGTGAGCCGTAATCCGAAGCCAGGTTGATGGCGTGCTTCAGTTCCGCCGCCAGCTCGACGCCGGTCGCGCCCCCGCCGACGATGGCGATCTCGAGCATCTCGGGGCTATCGAGCCGGGCCAGCAGATGACGCCGCAGCTGCCGGTGGAACGACTCAGCCTCGGTGAGGTCGTCGATGGTCAGGCAATGCTCGGCCACCCCGGGGGCCCCGAAATCGTTGGCCCGGCTGCCGATGGCGAGGACCAGGAGATCGTAGGCGAGATCGACCTCCGGCCGCCCCTGCGCCGCCTCGACCGCGAGGCGGACATGACGGGCCGGGCGGTCGATCCCGATCAGGGTCCCCGGCTGAAACCGGAAGCCGTTGCGCCGCGCCTGCGCGAAGAAGTCGACCTTCTGCCGGTCGGGCCGGGCGGTTCCCGCCGCGAAGGTGTGCAGCATCGGCTTCCAGACATGGGACAGGCTGCGATCGGCCAGGACCACCTCGGCCTTGCCGCCTCGCCCGAGGCTGGTGGCGACCTCGATGCCCGCGACGCCGCCGCCGATGATCACGATCCGTGCTTTGTCCGCCATGCCGTCTCCTGGAAATTCGTTTCCGGTGAACGCGGCGCAGGCGTCGATGTTCGGACGTGGCGCCCAGTCCGTTAGGCGGTCCGTGGCGACTGGGCGGGTGAAAGGTCTTGAATTCGCGGAAGCGCGCACACGCCCCTGGATTGATCGTTTTCCGATCGCGGGGACATCGCGCTGCGACCCCGTTCCAAGGCCGGCCCAAACCGTCGTCGCGCCCGCCGAGGGCTTCCTCCGTGACCGCCGCCCTGCGTTGCGCGCTTCGACCGCCGCCCTTCGTAACGATCCATTAACAATTTGATCGTTGATGATAACTGATGTTAAACGCGGCTTTCAGCCGTAATTAGCGGAATATCTGCCTAGAAGGGGCGGCTCGAATGGTCGATCTCACCGGTTATCGCCTGACCTTCGACGACGAGTTCAATACGCGCAGCATCTCGTCGACCGGTGCCGGAACCACTTACGCCGATACCCGTGCCGAGTGGCGGACCGCCGACGGGACGGCCGATATCGGCTTCGGGCGGTCCTCCTTCGTGGATCCCGCCTCGGGCTACGATCCGTTCAGCGTCCGGAACGGCATATTGTCGATCACCGCCGTGCCGGACCGGACCCCGTCGGGTGTTCCCGGCAGTTGGGAATCCGGCCTGATCACCACGCAGGGGAATTTCTCGCAGACATACGGTTACTTCGAGATCCGCGCGGACTTCTCGAACGATCCGAATGCCTGGGACGCGTTCTGGCTGCTGCCGAACCAGCAGAGCACGCAATCGAGCAGCACGAACGGCCACCAGGAGCTGGATGTCGTCGAGCATTACGGCAACGGCGACAGGAGCGTGTACAGCACGATCCACACGACTGACCCGCAGAACGGCATCCGCTGGCAGGACAATCGCCAGGTCGTCACCGAGCTGAACGATCCGTCCGGGTATCACACCTACGGAATGAACTGGCAGCCGGACAAGATCAGCTTCTACGTCGATGGCCAGCTCACCGGCTCGCAGACCACACCGTCGGACCTGCACAGCCCGATGTATCTGCTGGCCAACCTCGCCGTTCGCAGCGAGGGGACCGCAACGGGAAGCCCGATCACGTCGAACATCGACTACATCCGGGTCTATTCCAACAGCGCGAACGCGGTTGCCGTGCCACAGGGCCGAGTTTCCTCGCCGGATGGGTACGATCCGGGCCTCTACGGGGCCGCGGCCGCGCGGTCGACCTTGACCGCCGGGGCGGTTTCATCGCCCGTCCGGGGAGGTGCGGCCGCGCCTTCATCCGTGTCGGGTGCCGCTGCCTCGTCGCCGGCCGCTGGAACCGCCGCGTCATCGCCAGCGACAGGTTCGGCGACAGCGTCGCCCGCAACGGGTGCCACCGCGGCACCGTCGGGAACGGCGGCCGCACCCGGATCGTCGCCCTCCGCCAACCCGGCCCCGTGCTACTGCACCGGCACCCGGATCCTCACCGAACACGGCGAGATCGCCGTCGAAGATCTTCGGGCCGGCCAGGGGGTCGTGACCGCTTCGGGACAGCGGCGCCCCATCCGGTGGATCGGGACGCGCCGCTACCCGGGGCTGACCGCGCCTCCGGCGGACAGGCCGGTTCGGATCAGGGCCGGCGCCCTGGCCGACGGCGCGCCCGCCCGCGATCTCTGGGTGTCGCCGGACCACGCGCTCCTGCTGGATGGCCTTCTCGTCGCCGCGGGCCATCTGGTCAACGGCCGAACCATCACCCGCGGCGAGGCGGTGATCGACCTGACCTATTGGCATGTCGAGCTCGACACCCACGACATGCTGCTGGCCGAGGCCATTCCCGCAGAGAGCTTTCTCGCCGCCGCCGGCCTGCGCGCGCAGTTCGACGGCGCGGACGCGCGGCCGGACATGGGTTCGGCGCCGAAACCTTATGCCGAGCGTGTCGCGCATGGCCCCGCGCTGAAAGCCCTTAACCGCCGCCTGAACCTGCGTGCCGGCTTGTCGGTGGACGCGCCGGGATTCGGGGCGCTTCGCGGCAACCTCGACCTGTGTGAAGTCCGGGACGGCGACCTGCGCGTCGCCGGTTGGGCGCAGGATACAGCACATCCGACCGGGCCGGTCTGCCTCGACATCGTCGTGGACGGGATCGTGGTCGCGATGACGCTTGCCGAGATCGACCGGCCCGATCTCGGCGCGGCCGCGATCGGGGAGGGGCGGCACGGATTCGACCTCGGTCTGGAGAGGGACCTGATACCGGCGGTACCCCACAGGGTGTTGGTGCGTCGCTCGATGGACGGCGCGATGATCGGCGCGATGGTGTTCGATGCCGCGGGTGGGTGGCGCCCGGCACAGGTCGCCTGATCCCGGAAAGGTCCATCGTGACGCTGCGGGGCAGTATCGACGTGCTCAGCCACCGCCGCATCGTCGGCTGGGCCTGGGAGATGGACGCGCCGGACGTTCCGGTGACCGTCCTGGTCACGATCGAGCGGCGCGTCCTCGGACGGTGCCGGGCCGACCTGTTCCGCGAGGATCTCGCGATCGAGGGCATCGGGACGGGACGGTGCGGCTTCGCGTTGGACCTTCCGCCCGGCCTGCTGTCGCCCCGCCAGGATTACGCGATCAGCGTGCGGCGGGAGGGCGACGGGGCGCATGTGCCCGGATCGCCCTTCGTGCTGGCAGCGACGTTCCGAATCGTCCCCGCGCCCTAGCCCGCGTCGACGTCCCACTCGTCGGCTGGGAGCACCCATGAAAAAAGCCGCCCGGAGGCGGCTTCTGGTCTGTGTTTCCGCTCCCGGACGATCAGGACCGGAGGCGGGTCCGGACCTCGCCGAGGCTGGCGCGGATCAGGCCCTGCGCGGCATCGCCCTGCAGCCGCTCGCGCAGGATCGTTTCGGACACCTTCACGGCGGCGTCGGCAGCAGCCGCGCGAACCTGGGCCTCGGCCTGGACCTCGGCCTGGGCGATCTTGGTCTCGGCGGCCTTGGTACGGCGAGCCAGGAAGTCGTCGAGCTTGCGGTGGCCTTCCTCGGCAGCGCGCTTGGCCTCCTCGCGGGCGCTGGCGATGATCGCCTCCGCTTCCTTCTCGGCCTCGGCGCGGCGGCGCTTGTAGTCGGCCAGCACGGTGGCGGCCTCCTCGCGCAGGCGCTTGGCCTCGTCGAGTTCGTGACGGACACGGTTGGCGCGGCCGTCGAGGCCTTTGGTCATCGCGGAGAAGGCACCCGCCTTCCAGGCGATACCCATGAAGATGAAGAACGCGACGGCGACCCAGAATTCGGCTTCGAGCAGCATCGTGGGTTCCCGTTAATGTGCGGTGGCGTCGAGGGCGCGGTCGAGCGTCGCCGAATCGGGCGCCTGGCCCGTCAGGCGCTCGACGATGGCCGACGCGGCCTCGCCGGCGATGCTGCGGACGTTGCCCATCGCGGCCTCGGTCCGGGTGCGGATCGTCGCTTCGGCGGTGGCGAGCTTCGCGTTCAGCTCCGTCTCGAGCGCCTTGCGCTTGGCGTCGGCCTCGGCGGCCAACTCGTTCCGGGTGGTCTGGGCGATGTCGCGGGCCTTGCCCTGGGCATCGCGCAGGGCGGTCTCGTAGGCGATGCCGGCGGCGTCGGCCTCGGCCTTCATCGCCTGGGCCTGGTCGAGATCGGCGCGCAGGCGCTCGGCGCGGGCATGCAGGATCGCCTGGATCCGCGGCAGCGCGACCTTGTCCATCAGGTAGTAGAGGAGACCAAAGGCCAGCGCGAGCCAGATCAGCTGCGACAGGAACCCGGAGGTCTCGAAGGGCGGGAAGGCGCCGCTATGCGCTTCGGCATGCTCGACATGGCCGGGCACGAGCTGCGTGTCGGCGCCCGGGGGCGGCGTGGTGAGGGGATTCGGCTGCGCCATGAGACCGCTACACTGACACCGTTCGCTTGGGTCACCGCCGACGCGGTGACGGAAGAAGGTGGACGCCTCGTTCGCGAAGCGCCCACCTGGTGGTCGGGCGGTGAGAGCCCGGTGGAGGCCGCGTCGCCCGCGGCCCCCGAAGCGCGTCGATCAGACGGCGAAGAGCAGCAGCAGCGCGATGAGCAGCGAGAAGATGCCCAGCGCCTCGGTCAGGGCGAAGCCCAGGAGCAGGGTGGCGCGCTGGCCGTCGGCCGCGGAGGGGTTGCGAAGGGCGCCGGCGAGGAACTGACCGAACAGGTTGCCGAGGCCGATGCCCGCACCCGCCATGCCGAGGCAGGCGAGGCCGGCGCCGATGTACTTCGCAGCGACGGGATCCATGATAACTCCTGAGGTCTCTTCAGATCGAAACGTGCGGTGACGTTCGCGGCGGGTGGAGCCGGCCAAACGGGGAGGCCGGGGTGAAGCTGAGCGGCCGGGGCGTGAGCCTAGTGGCCGGGGTGGAGCGCGTCGTTGAGGTAGATCGCCGTCAGCGTCGCGAAGACATAGGCCTGAAGCGCCGCAACGAGGAACTCGAGAGCGGTGAGCGCGATCGTCAGGAACAGCGGAAGCGGCGATAGCACGCTCCAGGCACCTGCGAGAAGGAGCTGGACCACGAAGAACGCGAAGATCTTCATCGCGATGTGGCCGGCGAGCACGTTGGCGAACAGACGCACCGACAGGCTGATCGGCCGCGAGATGAACGAGATGATCTCGATCGGCACCAGGATGGCCAGAAGCGGCTTCGGCACGCCCGACGGCACGAACAGGCCGAAGAAGTGGGCGCCGTGCTTCATGACGCCGTAGATCACCACGACCGAGATCACCAGGGCGGCCAGGCCGAAGGTGATGATCAGGTGGCTGGTCACCGCGAAGGCGTAGGGGATCATGCCGAACAGGTTCAGGATCAGCACGAACATGAACAGCGAGAAGACCAGCGGCATGAACCGCTTGCCGCCGTCGCCGGTGGCCTGGTGCAGCGTATCCGCGATGAATTCGTAGAATATCTCGGCCAGAGACTGCATCCGCCCCGGCACAACCGAGCGCGAGGCCGTCGCCACCACGGTGATCAGCGCGATCACCCCGACGGCGGCGAACATGTACAGAGCGGATTGTGTGAAGGCGAGTTGCTGATGGCCGATATGGCCCAGCGATACGAGCGGCTTCAGCTCGAACTGATGGATCGGGTCGATCGTGACCGCCATTCCCGCTTCCGCCCCTCTTGATCCGGCGCATCGACAGCGTCGATCGCCTCAAACCTCTATCGACCGGCGTGCCTTATGGCTCTTGCCCGTCGCCTCGTCCGGGACGCGTGCCGGCAAAACCTGACACCCGCATCACGTTGTAGATCCCCGCCACGAACCCCAGCATCAGGAGGACGATCAGGCCCCAGGGTTTCGTCCCGAAGACATGATCGACGATCCAGCCGAGTATGCCCCCCGCGATCACGCCCGCGACGAACTCCGTGGAGATCGTCATGGCCTGGCCAAGCGAGGAGGGCCCGGTACCCCGAGGCCGCATGGAAGGATCGGGAGCGGCTTGCGGACGCTTCCGTTCGATCTGCGTCTCGAGACGTCTGAGCCTCGCCGAGAGTTCGCTGTCCGTCGGCGTTCCCTCGGTCCCGTTCCCGTCCCTGGAATCGTCGCCGTTCACGGCTGAAACTCACAGGGCGGGAGGATCTGAAACCGGCTGGACGCCCCCATCAAGCGGGCGCACCATAGTTTCGCCTATCTTGGGTGTCAAGGCGATGCCGATACACAGCAAGTCGTTGATTTCGATCTGCTTTTCCGGTTTTCGGGCCGGCGTGGCAGCGGTGCTTCGCGCAACGTGCCATAGACACATCAGGCGCCCAGGATCGGCTTGATCACCTTCTCCATGCCGTCGATCGTCATCTCGCCGGTGTAGCGCTCGCCGTTGATGAAGAAGGTCGGCGTCGAATCCACCTTGAGAACGTCCAGCCCGCGCTGCTTCACGGCGTTGACCGCGCCGTAGACCTTCTGGTCCTTCAGGCAGGCCTCGAACGTGTCCTTGGTGTAGCCTGCCTGCCGGAGCATCTGCTCCAGGGCATCGACCGGCTTCGGCGTGAAGGCCCAGGCCGGCTGCTGGTCGAACAGCAGGTCGGTAATCGGGTAATACTTGGCATCGCCCTGGCAGCGCGCCAGCATGAAGGCGGCGGTGGCCAGCGGGTCGAGCGGGAACTCGCGCAGGGTGAAGCGCACCTTGCCGGTATCGATGTAGCGCTCCTTGAGCACCGGCCAGGTGGTCCGGTGAAAGGCGGCACAGTGCGAGCAGGTCATCGAGGCGTATTCGATGATCGTGCACTTGGCGTCCGCCGGACCGAGCCAGACGTCCCCGAGAGGGCCGGGCTGCATCAAGGCCGCCAGGTCGGCGTTCTGGGCCCAGGCCGAGCGCGCCAGGTAGGGGAGGGCAAGGCCGGCGCCGAGCGCGAGGCCGGTGAACTTAAGAGCGTCGCGTCGCGTGGTCATGAGCAGGCTCCGCCGAATTCGTCGGTCTTGGCGTCTTAGGCTTGGCGTCCCGGTTCGGGTACTCGGGCGCGGCTGTCCTGGCAAGGCGACGCAATCGCCACCGAAACCTGATGTTTAGCGCTCAGGCCGGGTCGCCAGCGCCGCGATCCCGAGCCGGTCCAGGGCGGCGCGCAAGCCGTCATCGTCGATCGCCGCCACCGCGCGCTTGACCTCGACGGCCCGGGACGGGTCGATGCCGGTGCGCGGCGCCGGCCGGCCGCCGCGGCCGACCCGGTCCTGCTGCAGCACGATGCGCGAGACACAGGCCCAACCATAATGCGCGTTGATGCGCTGGATCACCACCGGCGCCAGATGCTGGAGCTCGATCGCGAAGACGCCCTCGACCCGGACCACGAGCGTCCCGGACTCCGGTGCGTCGGCATCCTTGCGGCGGCGCTTGGGCCATTCGAGCTTCGAGGGCCGGCAGTAGCGCGCCAGCCGTTCCCCCACGATCTCCGGCCAGGCGGCCAGGATGTCGGTCGACGCGAAGCCCTGCGCCGCGAAGGCCGGCCCAATGCAGCTCTCGATCAGCTCGGCCAACGGTTTGACGCGCGCCATGGTGCTTCGGGCCTCGCCATCCTTCACGTGAGTCGCAGGAGGTTAGCGCAGCTTCGTTGACGAAGGGAGCACGAGCCCGGCGTTTCGCGGCCCTATGATCGTCCGGCCTCGCCTTGTATGCAGCCTCGCCCATGCCGCCCTGCCCAGCCCCGGATCCCGGGTCCGCCCCCGGACCCCGCGCCGACGACCTGCTCGCCTGGTACGACCGGCACCGGCGGGTCCTGCCCTGGCGCGCGCTGGCCGGCGAAACGCCCGATCCGTACCGGGTTTGGCTCTCGGAGGTGATGCTGCAGCAGACCACGATCGCGGCGGTGCGGCCGTATTTCGAGCGCTTCCTGACGCGCTTTCCCGATGTCGATGCGCTCGCCAACGCCCCCGAGGAAGCGGTGATGTCGGCCTGGGCCGGCCTCGGCTACTATTCCCGGGCGCGCAACCTCCATGCTTGCGCCAAGGCCGTTTCCGCCGCGGGCCGATTCCCCGACACGGCCGAGGGCCTGCGCAAGCTTCCGGGGATCGGCGCCTACACGGCCGGGGCGATCGCCGCGATCGCGTTCGAGCGAGCGGAAGCCGCGGTCGACGGCAATGTCGAGCGGGTCCTCAGCCGCGTCTTCGCCGTGGAGGCGCCGCTGCCCGGCAGCCGCCCGGAGATCCGCCGGCTGACCCAGGCCCTGGTGCCGCACGACCGGCCGGGCGACTTCGCGCAGGCGCTCATGGATCTCGGCGCGACGATCTGCACGCCCAAACGCCCCGCCTGCGCCCTCTGCCCCTGGATGCTGCCTTGCCAGGCGCGGGCGCACGGGACGCAGGACACGTTCCCGCGCAAGATCAAGGTCGCCAAGGGGGCGCTGCGCCGCGGGGCGGCCTTCGTGGCGATCCGCAGCGGCGACGAGGCGGTCCTGCTGCGGACTCGCCCGCCGGAGGGGCTGCTGGGGAACATGGCGGAGCCGCCGGGCAGTGCCTGGGAGCCGGATTACGACGTCGCGGCGGCCTTGCTGGATGCGCCGATCGACGCCCGCTGGAAGCGCCTGCCGGGCCTCGTCCGCCACGGCTTCACGCATTTCCCGCTGGAGCTGACCGTGTTCTCGGCGCGGGTCGCGCTCTCGACCCCGACGCCGCCCGGGATGCGCTTTACCCCGCGCGCCGCGCTGGACGACGAGCCGCTGCCCGGCCTGATGCGCAAGGTGCTGGCCCACGCCTTCGACCCGAAGCCGGAGCCCGAGAAGAAGGCGCGCGGTCGCCCGAAGAAGGAGCCGCCGGCGATGCCCCTGCTCGCGGCCATGGAGGCGCCGATCTCGATGGAAGATCCGGAGCCGCGACCGAGCGTGCGCGCGGTGCCCAAGCCCCGGCCCAAGCCGGCACCCGAGCCGCCGCCGGAGATGGACGATTTCCTGGACGCCGAGCCTGAGGCGCCCGTCGCGCCGGCGCGCGCCCGGCCGACGCCGCGCCGACCGGGCGCCGCGCGGCGTCGCTAGCTCCGAGGGACCGGGTTCCCAAAGGGCGAGCCCTTTGGTGGGGTTCGGGGCAAGGCCCCGAGACCTTTGCAGGGCTCCGCCCTGCACCCGCCAAAGGGCTCAGCCCTTTGGGGTGTCATGACCAACACGGAGAACGGCTCAGCCGTTCGCCATCGCCTGGCGCAGTCCGGCCCGGTAGCTGTCGATGACAACCGGCTTGCCGGAGCGCTCGACGTGCCAGAAGGTCCAGCCGTTGCAGGCCGGGAGCCCCTGGACTAGGGCGCCGATCTTGTGGATCGAGCCGATGACCAGGCCGTTGTCGAGCTGGCCGTCCGGACGCACCGTGGCGCGGAACCGGCGGCGCTCGTCGGTGACGATCTCGCCGGGGCGGATATGCCCGGCCTCGATCACCGAGAGGAACGGCACCCGCGGCTCGGCCCGCTTGGTCGGCGCCACCATGAGGGCGGCCTTCGACAGCGGCTGGACGGCGGCGATCCGCGCCATCGCGGCCTTCGCGTAGGTGGCCTCGCGCTCGATGCCGATGAACCGTCGGCCGAGGCGCTTGGCGACCGCGCCGGTGGTGCCGGTGCCGAAGAACGGGTCGAGCACCACGTCGCCGGGATTGGTCGCCGCCATCAGGGTGCGGGCGAGCAGCGCCTCGGGCTTCTGGGTCGGGTGGACCTTGTGGCCCTCCGCATCCTTCAGCCGCTCCTCGCCGGTGCAGAGCGGGATGAACCAGTCCGACCGCATCTGGAGGTCTTCGTTGCCCCCCTTCAGCGCATCGTAATGAAAGGTGTAGCCCTTCGACTCCGCCGAGCGCGAGGCCCAGATCAGGGTCTCGTGGGCGTTGGTGAAGCGCTTGCCGCGGAAGTTCGGCATCGGGTTGGCCTTGCGCCACACGATGTCGTTGAGGATCCAGTAACCGAGATCCTGCAACGCGCTCCCGACCCGGAAGATATTGTGGTACGACCCGATCACCCAGAGGGTTGCGTTCGGCTTCATGACGCGCCGGCAGGCGGCGAGCCAGTCCCGCGTGAAGGCGTCGTAGGCCTCGAAGGTCGCAAACTTGTCCCAGTCGTCGTCGACCGCGTCGACACGGCTCTGGTCCGGACGCAGCAGGCCGGCTTCGCCGAGCTGCAGGTTGTAGGGCGGATCGGCGAAGACGCAGTCGACGCTGGAAGCCGGCAGCGCGTTCATGGCCGAGATGCAATCCCCGACCAGCACCTGGTCGAGGGGGAGGGGACGCTGGGTGGGTACGAGACCCATCCGTGGCGCCGACGCGGGCCGCCCGGCACGCGAGACCTGTTTCCGGGCGACGGCGTCGGCAGCCACGGTACGCGGGGAAGCCATGGCAAACACCGGTTACGCGACTGACCGGCAGACCATGCGTCGGATACGGTAAAGGTCGCGTTGTCGAAATTGCCCGGTCGCCGTCCCGTTCTGGGGCTGCAGTTTTTGCCGAGCGCGTCCCGCCCAGTCCTTCCACAGATCAAGCGCGTATTGTGCGGTGCATTGAGCCCGTCCGTCTTCTGCCGCGGCGCGGCTGATCGGACCGCGCGCCGTGCAAGAGCCGCCATTCCTGTGGTCCGTGTCGGCACGACTGATTTCGGGCTTCGTCGGAGCCGGCATCCAGCTCAGTGGGACGCAGGGTCACACTCAACGCAGGGCTTAGGAATTTAGGCAGATCAGAGGATCGGCGCATAGGACAGTTGTGTGACGTGACGATTACCTGAAGGGACTGTCGGTCTTACAAATCGTAACAAAATCAGAAATAAACTGAAATAGAACGCACTGTAATCCACATGACCAGGTAGAACCCGGCTAAAATGTGACGTCAACCGACCCGAAAACCCCGCCATATTCCGGCCCGTTTCTCGAACGACTGGCGCCGCCCCGGAAACAACAAGGGAATGCGGGAAGAATGACATCTGGTTTCGGTAAGTTCGTGGCCACCGTTGGAATGCTCTCAGCCTTCGTCGGAACGACCCTCCCGGCTGCCGCCCAGAGCGGCGCGGCCTCCTGGTACGGGAGCGGCTCTCGCACCGCGAACGGCGAGCGTTTCAACCCCAACGGACTGACCGCTGCCCATCGCAGCCTGCCGTTCGGAACCCGGGTCCGCGTCGAGAACCGCCGGACCGGTCGCTCGGTTGTGGTGCGGATCAACGACCGCGGCCCCTTCGTGCGTGGCCGCATCATCGATCTCTCGAAGGGCTCGGCCCGCGCGCTCGGCATGGGCGGCACGAGCTACGTCTCGCTTCAAGTCCTGAACTGAGGATCCGGCGCCACCTGCGCCCGATCGCTGATGGCAAATCGGCATTCCATCCGGCTGCGCGCACCCTGACGGCGCCCGGATCGGACCGATCCTGAAGCCGAGCGGCCTCCCGACGTTGCCTGCGGCGTCGGGAGGCCCCATGTGCTGTGGGAGCAGCCCGGATCCAGCCGCCCCATGCCCAAGCCCCTGATCGTCGATATCCCGCATGACCTCGGCCGCGACGAGGCCAAGCGGCGCCTCGAACACGGCACCGACCAAGCGCGGGCCTTCCTGGCCAAGAGCGGCGTCACCATCGACCAGCTCGCCTGGACCGGCGACCGCCTCGATTTCGGCGTCTCGGCCATGACCCAGAAGATCGGCGGCACGATCGATGTCGGCCCTGAAAGCGTGCGCCTCGAGGTGAAGCTTCCGTTCCTGCTCGCCCTGTTCGCCGAGAAGATCCAGAAGGTGGCGAGCAAGGAAGGCAATCTCCTACTCACCAAGAAGTAGCGCGCCGGAACCCCAGCCGCAGGCCTTCGTTGCCGCCCGAACGGTGCGGAACAGCACCTCGGGCCCTCTGGAGGACAACTATGCCGGACTTCACCCTCGCCGATCCGAGCCAAGTGCCGGAAGTTCCGCCCCAGCCCACGCCGGCGCCCGAGACCCCGTACGATCCGCCGCAGGCGCCGACGCAGCCGCCCGGTCCCGAGATCCCCGGCAACACCCCGGCCGAGACGCCGGGCATCCAGCCGCCGGAAATCCCGGTCAACGATCCCGGCCCGCCGGAGATCAGCCCGCCCACCGGGCCCGCCAACCCGATCGCCTGAGCGCCGGGAGCGGCCCGGTTTGAACCGGAGGCCCGGCACTGCCATAAGCCCGGCATGGCCGCTCCCCCTCTACTGACCCTCCAGGACGTCGCGCTCACCTTCGGCGGCACGCCGCTGATCAACCGCGCCGACCTGACCATCTCCCCCGGCGAGCGGACCTGCCTTGTCGGGCGGAACGGCTCTGGCAAGTCGACCCTGATGAAGATCGCCGCCGGCTTGGTCGAGCCGGACAAGGGGCGGCGGTTCGTCCAGCCCGGCACCACGATCCGCTACCTGGCGCAGGAGCCGGACTTTTCCGGTTTCTCCACCACCCTCGATTTCGTCGAGGCCGGGCTGCCGCCGGGCGAATCCGCCCATCGCGCCCGATACCTGCTTGAGAGCCTCGGCATGACCGGGGCCGAGGATCCGAAACAACTCTCCGGCGGCGAGGGGCGGCGCGCGGCGCTCGCCCAGGCGCTCGCCCCCGAGCCCGACGTTCTGCTCCTCGACGAGCCGACCAACCATCTCGACCTTCCGGCGATCGAGTGGCTCGAGGCGGAGTTGCGCGGAACCCGCGCCGCGATGGTTCTGATCAGCCACGATCGACGGTTTCTATCCGCGTTATCGCGGGCCACGATCTGGCTGGACCGCGGCGAAACGCGGCGGATTGAACAGGGATTCTCCAACTTCGAGGCCTGGCGCGACGCCTTCTTCGAAGAGGAGGAGCGCGACCAGCACAAGCTCGACCGGAAGATCGCCGCCGAGGAGCATTGGCTGCGCTACGGCGTCACCGCGCGCCGCAAGCGAAACGTCCGCCGCCTCGGCAACCTGCACGAGCTGCGGCAGAATCGCCGCGACGTCCGCCGCCCGGTAGGCAGCGTCAGCATGAACGCCTCCGAGGCCGAATCCTCCGGGAGCCTGGTGGTCGAGGCCCGGGACATCTCCAAGGCCTACGGCGACCGGACCATCGTGGACAGCCTGTCCCTGCGGGTGATGCGCGGTGACCGGCTGGGCATCGTCGGGGCCAACGGCGCCGGCAAGTCGACCCTGATCAACCTGCTGATGGGCCGGCTCGCCCCCGATTCCGGCCAGGTCGTGCTCGGCACCAACCTGATGCCGGTGGTGCTCGACCAGGCACGGGCGACGCTGGAGCCGGGCATGACCGTCACCGAGGTGCTCACCGGCGGCCGGGGCGACAGCGTCACGGTGAACGGCCAGAGCCGCCACGTGATCGGCTACCTCAAGGACTTTCTCTTCACCCCCGAGCAGGCCCGGACCCCGGTCTCGGTGCTGTCCGGCGGCGAGCGCAACCGCCTGCTGATCGCCCGCGCACTGGCACAACCAGCCAACCTGCTGGTGCTCGACGAGCCGACCAACGACCTCGATCTCGAGACCCTCGACCTGCTGCAGGAGATGCTCGGCGACTACCAGGGCACGCTGATCCTGGTGAGCCACGACCGCGACTTCCTCGACCGGGTGGCCGGCAGCGTGCTGGTCTCTGAAGGGTCGGGCCGCTGGGTCGAGTACGCTGGCGGCTACAGCGACATGCTGGTCCAGCGCGGGCAGGGGGTCGAGGCGCGCACGGTCGCGACCAAGAAGGAGCCGCGCGAGCGCCAGGCCTCCGCCCCGTCAGCCCAGCCGGCCGGCAAGCCGAAGCTCGGCTTCAAGGACCAGCACGAGCTGAAGACGCTCCCGGCCCGCATCGCCAAGCTGGAGGCGGCGATCGCCCAGCTCAAGACGATCCTGGAAGATGCCGACCTCTACGCCCGCGATCCGGCCCGGTTCGACAAGGCCACCGCCATGCTGGCCCAGGCCGAGACCGAGCTGTCGAAGGCGGAGGACCGGTGGCTGGAGCTGGAGATGCTGCAGGCGGGGTGATACCGACCCGCGGCACAAGCTAGGTATAATGTCTTATCGAGCCACTGCGGGCACGATCCCGCGGGGCCGCAACGATCGCGAACCGACCGGAACGGATGATCGCATGACCGCCTACCAGACCCTCGAACAGCGCTTCTCCCGCCTCGCGGCCCTGGAAGGCGCGGCCGGGATCCTCGGTTGGGACGCGCAGACGCTGATGCCGGACGGGGCTGCGGAGGCGCGGGGCGACCAGTTGGCGATCCTGCGCGGGCTGGCCCACGAGATTCTGACCGCGCCCGAGACGCGGGACGAGCTCGCCGCCGCCGAGCAGCAGGACGGCCTGGATGCCTGGACGGCGGCGAACCTGCGGGAGATGCGGCGGGCCCAGGCCCATGCCAGCGCCGTGCCCCGGGACCTTGTGGAGGCGAGTTCCCGGGCCGTGTCCCGGTCCGAGATGGTCTGGCGCGAGGCGCGGCGGGATTCCGGTTTTGCCCGGCTGGCGCCGTATCTCGCTGAGGTGCTGCGGCTGCAGCGGGAGATCGGGCAGGCCAAGGGCGCGGCGCTCGGGCTCGACCCCTACGACGCCCTGCTCGACAGCTACGATCCGGGTATGCGCCGGGCGGTGATCGACCCGCTGTTTACCGACCTCACGAGCTGGCTGCCGGACCTGATCGCCCGCGCCCGGGACATCCAGGCCTCGCGCCCGGTGCCGCTGCCCCTGGAGGGGCCGTTCGACACGGGCACGCAGCGCGCGCTCGGCCTCAAGCTGATGACCGCCCTCGGCTTCGATTTCGCCCGCGGCCGGCTCGATATCAGCCTGCACCCGTTCTGCGGCGGTGCCACCGACGACGTGCGCATCACCACCCGCTACGATGAGGCCGATTTCGGCCGCGCCCTCATGGGCGTGCTGCACGAGACCGGCCATGCCCTCTACGAGCAGGGCCGCCCCGCCGCCTGGCGGCACCAGCCGGTCGGCGCCGCCCGCGGCATGAGCCTGCACGAGAGCCAGTCGCTCATCGTCGAGATGCAAGCCTGCCGCAGCCGGGAGTTCTTCACCTACCTGGCGCCGCTGCTGCGGGAGGCGTTCGGCCGCTCCGGGCCGGAATGGTCGCCGGAGAACCTGCACGCCCTGAACACGCAGGTCCGGCCGGGCTTCATCCGGGTCGATGCGGACGAGGCGACCTACCCGGCCCATATCCTGCTGCGCTACCGGCTTGAGACCGCGATGATCGCGGGCGACCTCGCGGTCGCCGACCTGCCCGGCGCCTTCAATGACGGCCTGCGCGACCTCCTCGGCCTCACCGTGCCGGAGGACCGCGTCGGCTGCCTGCAGGACATCCACTGGCCGAGCGGCGCCTTCGGCTACTTCCCGACCTATACGCTGGGCGCGCTCGCCGCGGCCCAGCTGTTCCGGGCGGCACGCACCGTCGAGCCGGCCCTGCCAGGCTGCCTCGCCGAAGGCGATTTTGCGCCGCTGCGGACCTGGCTGCGCGCCAACGTCCACGCAGTCGGCAGCTTGCTCGGGACGGATGATCTGCTGGTGCGGGCGACGGGGGCCCCCCTCGGGACGGCGGCGTTCCGGGCGCATCTGGAGGCGCGGTATCTGGGTCGCTGAAGACCGGACGAGGCTCCAGTCCCTATTCCCCCGCCGTGAAAGATCGTCCTGCTTCGGCCTATCTCAGGCGCGACGTGCCCCCTCTCCCGTGCGGGAGAGGGTTGGGGTGAGGGATCGGATCTTTCCGGATACGGCACATCCCTCACCCTGTCCCTCTCCCGTACGGGAGAGGGGACCCGCGCCTCATGCGGTCATCGATCAGGGAATGCGTTAGTCGGCACGACAAAGGTCGGCCGCGCCCGCGCAAACCGCCCCCTACAGCTCCAGCACATCCACCGCATCCCCCAACCGATCCCGCGCGATCTCGGCGACGTGGCGGTGGTGCGTGAACAGGATCGGCTGGACGCTGGCACCAATCTCCGCAAGCGCGTCGAGGCCGTAGCCGGTGCGGGCTTCGTCGAAGGTCGAGAAGAGATCGTCGCCGATGAACGGCGCCGGCTCGGCGCGGCCGGCGTAATCCTCTAGGTAGGCCAGGCGCAGGGCGAGGTAGAGCTGGTCGCGGGTGCCCTCGCTGAGCGCCTCGATCCCGACCAGCCCCCCGCCCACGCGCTGACCGGCGAGCTTGGGCGTGTCGGCCTCGTCGTAGGTCTGGGCGAGGCCGGAGAAGGCGCCGCCGGTGAGGGCCCGGAACAGGGCGCCGGCGCGGGCCACCAGGGGGTCCTGCTGGCCGGCCCGGTGCCGAGCCACCGCCTGGCCGAGCATCAGGCCGGCCAGCCGTAGCACTGCCCAGGAGCGGGACGCCGCCTGGAGGTCGGCTTCCGCCGCCTTGCGCTCGGCGGCGGCCAGCTCGGCGCCGCTGCCGCCTTCGAGTTCCGCCCGGCGCCTTTCGGCCCGGTCGCGGTCGGCGAAGATGACCTGGCCGCGCTCGGCCTGCTCCTCGGCCTCCATGGCGAGCCGGGCCAGCTCCGCCTCCACGGCCTCCGGGGGCAGGGCGTCGAGGCCGGCGCGGATCTCGGATTCGGACAGCCCGTCGGCGGCTCCGGCGAGGCCGCCGCGCAGCCGCAGGCGCTCGGCCCGGAGCATCTCCCGGGCGTTGAGCCGGCCGAACACCTCCGCGATGGCAGGAGTCGGCGCCTCGGCCAGATCCGGCATGGTATCGGCGACCTGACGGGTCAGGTCCGCCCGGGCGGCGTCTCGGAGCCCAACAGCGTGGCGCAGGGCCGCCTCCGCTTCCTCCAGGAGCCGGTCCAGCTCGGCGCGGCGGGCCTCACGGGCCTGGGCGGCGACCAGGCGGGCATGCAGTGTGCGGATCGCGCCGATGGACGGCGTATCGGCGAGCTCCGGCGCCAGGGCTTCGACCAAGACCGCCGCTTTGGTTTGAAAGGCTTCCATGTCGCGTCGCAGCCCCGCCGCCCGGCGCTGCAGGGCGGCGCGCTCCGCGAGGCGGTCCGGCACCGTGCGCCAGGCTTCCAGCGCGCCCTCGGCCTCCTCGAGCTGGGCGGTAGCGGGCAGGCCGAGGGGCCTCAACGCCTCCGCCCAGTCCGACTGCCAGGCGGCGCGGCGCGACCCGGTCTCGGCCAGAGCGGCTTCCAGCTTCTCCGCCGTCGCGGCGGCGGCGCGGAGCCGACCGCCGGTCTCGAGATTGGCCTCCCAGCGGCTCGCGAGCGTCGTGACCCGGGCCTCGAGCCGATCGAGGGACTCGCCGATATCGCCATCCCGGTCTGGATCGAGCCCGGCCCGGGTGAACAGGTCGGCGAGCGGCGCCCGGGCGAATTCGATCCGAGCCTTCAGATGGTCCCGCTCGATCCGCTGCTCGGCCAGCCGCTGCTCGGCCTCGATCAGGTTCTCGGTCTCGGCGAGCCAGGCCGCCATCTCGGCCGGGGGGCCCGGGACCAAGCCGGCAGGCTGCCAGGCCTCGCGCCAGGCGGCCTCGCCCTCGGCGATCTCGTCCGCGATCCCGGCGAGCACCCGTTCGGCTGCCGCCAGCGCCGCATCCTCGGCGGCGAGGCGGTCGAGATCGGCCGCGTGGGCCGCGACCCGGGCCGCGTCTGTGGCGCGCTCGTCGGCGAGGCGGTCCGCCTCGAACAGGGCACGCTCGTAGGCGGCCAGCGTGCCGGGCTCGGTGGGCCGGCCGGCCGCGAGGGCGTCGCGCAGGGGCGCGAAGGCGGTGTCGCGGGCGGCCCGCACGGACTCGAGCCGCTCCTGGGTGGCGATCGGCCGGCCGGCCTCGCGCTCGCGCAGGCGGGTGCGGGTGGCGTCGGCCTGGGCTCGGGCCGCGTCCCGGCGGTCGGCGGCGCGCTCCTGCTCGCGCCGCTTGCCGTCGAGCAGGCTGCGATAGCGGGCGATGGTGTCGGCGCTGGGCAGGGGCATGCGGGCGAGCGCGGCGGTGTCGGCCACCGGCGGTGACAGACGCGCCGCCTGATTGCGCAGCAACGCGGTCTCCCGCCGGATCGCGGTGTCCAGCGCCTCGTGGGCGGCGAGGCGCTCGTGCAGCTTGGCCAGCGGCTTCAGAGCCTCGCGGAGCGGCGTCGGATCGTGGGTGGCGCCGGCCGCCTCGACCTCCCGGGCCAGGCGGTCGCGCTCGGCCCTGGCGGCCGCAGCGTCGCGCGCCAGTTGGTCCTCGGTGGCGGCGAGCGTCCTTCCGTCGCGGATCAGCCGGTCGACCCGGGCGCGGGCGGCGTCGGTGGGCTGGTTGGCTTCGAGAGCCGCCAGATCCGGGGCGCCGATCCGGGCGCGCAGGCGCTCCAATTCGAGCGCGACCTTGTGGGCGTCGCCCTCGATCCGGGGTAGGTCGGTGCCGCCCTTCTCGAACTCTTTGGTGCCGCTGAACGCCGCCAGGATCTCCTCGGCCCGCAGGATCAGCGCCGGCTCCACCGGGACGGCCTCGGCCTCGCCCCGCGCCCGGGCGAGGGCGGCGTCGGCGCGCGTAGCCTCGGCCTCGGCTTGGCGGCAGCGTTCGAGGGCGGCGCCCAGACGCTCGATCCAGGCGGAATCCGCTTCGGCGAGGCCGGCATCCGCGGCGATCCGGTGGTCCAGCGCGTCGATCTCGGCGACGATCGGCCGGGCGCGCTTCAGGCGCTCCAGCCGGGCGCGCTCGGTGGCCACGCGCTCGCGCTCGGCCCGGAGCGCGTCCAGCTGCTGGGCGGCGGCCGCGATCTCGTCGTTCAGCGCGCGCCAGTCGCCGGCGCGCAAGCCCTTCTCGCGGATCGCCTTGCGGGCGGTCTCGTGCCGCTCCAGCGCCTGGTAGAAGGTCCGGTGCTTGGCCTGGCGGGGGGCGAAGATGCCCTCGGCCTCCGCGTCGAGGGCGGCCTGCAACTCGGTGAGGCCGCGCAAGCCCGAGCCCGCCGCGAACAGGCTGGCGCCGACCTCGCCCTCGACATCGACCATCTCGCGCCCGCCGGCCCGCAGGCTGCCGGCATCGAGGCCGAAGGCGCGGCAGAACACGGTGCGGGAGATGCCGCCGAGGAACGGCGCCAGGGCGTCGTCGGCGAGCGGTGTCTCGGCGGCGTCGATCAGGGTCCGGGTGTTGCCCTTGCGGCGGCGGAACGCGAGGCGGCGCCCGTCGGCGGCCTCGACCTCGGCGCCGAGGCGCAAGAGCGGCATGTCATGCAGGAAGGCGTAGCGCGTGGTCTTCTCGAAGCCGAACAGCAGGTCAGTGACCGCCGCGAGCGCCGTGCTCTTGCCGGCCTCGTTGGCGCCCAGCACCACGTGCAGGCGGGCATCGGGCCGGAAGGTCACGGTGCGGTCGGTAAAGGCGCCGTAGCGCTCCAAGGCGAGGCGGATCAGCCGCATTTTGCGCGCCTCAACAATGCCGGCCGCCGAGACGCCCGAGGATCAGCGCCTCGGCCTCGGCGCAGAGCGCGTCGAACTCGGCCTCCAGGTCGGGCTCCGCGGTGGCGGGCATGCGGGCGCCGATCTCGGCGAGCGCCGCCTTGGCCCGGCTGCGGAAGTCCGGGTCGCGGTCGAGGTCGGCGAGCAGGACCGCCGGGTCGATCGCCGCCCCGGGGGCCTCGACCGGGGCGCGGGGCCGGCGGGTCTCGATCTTCAGGCGCTCCAGCCAGATATCCTCGTGCAGGCGGTGGGCGGCAGCCTGGATCTCGGCGGTGACGTTCTCCCGGTCGGCGGAGAGCCCGTCATGGGCCGGCGTGGTGCCCGCGAGATGCACCCGCACCAGCACGAGGCGCTGGGCCGCCACCTCCGCCAGGGGCCGCAGGGTGGTCTCCACCGTCTCGAGGGCCGCGCGCGTGTCGGCGGCCTCGCTCAGGTCGACAGTGACCTGCTCGAAGCGGGCCCGGTCGAGGGGGAAGCGGCTGACCCCGGTTACCCGCCCGTCGGCGACCTCCACCAGGACCGCGCCCTTCGCACCGCATTCGCGCACGCTCCGGCCCTGGATGTTCCCGGGGAACACGATCCAGGGATCCTGAGACAGTTCCGCATATTCGTGGATGTGGCCGAGCGCCCAGTAATCGTAGCCCCGGGCGGTGAGGTCGGCGACCGAGCAGGGGGCGTAGGTCTCGTGGGCGGCGTGGCCGGTGCAGGAGGTGTGCAACACGCCGAGATTGAACCAGCCGGGCAGGGCGGCCGGGTAGGTCAGCGACAGGTTCTCCTCCACGGCCCGCGCCTGGAAGCTCCGGCCATGCACGGCGACCCGCAGGGATTCGAGGCGCAGTGTCTCGGCCCGGGCCGCAGGGAAGACGTGCACCGAGGGCGGCAGGGTGATCGAGCGGGTGATCACGCTCTCGGCGTCGTGGTTGCCGCGCACCAGGATCGTCGGGATGCCGGCCCGGTCGAGGCGGGCCACCTGGCGGGCGAAGAACAACCCGATCGTGTTGTCGGCCCAGTCGCCGTCGTAGATGTCCCCGGCGACGACCACGAAAGCGACACGCCGCTCGATCGCCTGGGTGACGAGATCCTCGAAGGCCTGCCGCCCGGCGGTGGCGAGCCGGCGGGCCAGCTCCGCGTCGCGGGTGGCGAGACCGGAGAGCGGACTGCCCAGATGCAGATCCGCCGCGTGGATGAAGCTGAAGCCCGACATCGGCCCCCGGTGAGCAATCGGTGAACCGGGGTCTTAGGCCGCCGGGGCCTGCAGCCTCAAGCGGCGACGGCGCATCGCTGCACCGGCGTGGGGCGCGTGCGACGGCCTCGGGACCGAACCTCGATCAGCATGGCCCTGGCGGCGGCAGAGAAAGTGGCTTTCTGCTGGTCCGCGTCGGGGCATAGAGCCCCGATAACCGCCCTCAGAACATCCGGTCGCGAGGCGCGCCCGACCGTCACTTGCGCAGCGGCACGCCCTTCGTGGTGAAACGCGGCGCGCCCGGATGGCGCACGGAGCGCGACTGGCCGCCCGCCTTGCCCGCACCGGCACCCGTTCCCGGCGGCTGCGAGAGCGGAACGAGCTGGTCCGGCCTCGGCCCGATGAGATCCGCACGGCCCATCGTCCGCAGCGCCTCGCGCAACAGGGGCCAGTTCTCGGGATCGTGGTAGCGCAGGAACGCCTTGTGGAGCCGGCGCTGCCGCATCCCCTTGATCGCATCGACCGGCTCGCTGCCGCCGCGCCGCACGCCCTGCAACGGGTTGATCTCGGTGTGATACATGGTCGTGGCGGTCGCCATGGGCGAGGGCAGGAACGTCTGGACCTGATCGGCGCGATAGTCGTTCTTCTTGAGCCACAGGGCGAGGTTCATCATGTCCTCGTCGGTCGTGCCCGGATGCGCCGCGATGAAATACGGGATCAAGTAGTATTTCTTGCCGGCCTGCTTGGCGGCGGCGTCGAACATCTCCTTGAAGCGGTCGTATGTGCCGATTCCCGGCTTCATCATCAGGTCGAGGGGCCCGCGCTCGGTGTGCTCGGGCGCGATCTTGAGACGGCCGCCGACGTGATGGGTCACGAGTTCCTTGACGTATTCGGGGCTCCGGACCGCGAGGTCGTAGCGCACGCCGGAGGCGACCATCACCTTCTTGACGCCCTTCACCTCGCGGACCTTGCGATAGAGCCGGATCAGGTCGTCGTGCGAGGTGTTCAGGTTCGGGCAGATATCCGGGAAGACGCAGGACGGCAGCCGGCACGCCGCCTCGATCTTCGGGTCCTTGCAGGCCATCCGGTACATGTTCGCCGTCGGCCCGCCGACATCCGAGATCACGCCCGTGAAGCCCGGGGTCTTGTCCCGGATCTTCTCGATCTCGCGCAGGATCGAGCCCTCCGAGCGGTTCTGGATGACGCGGCCCTCGTGCTCGGTGATGGAGCAGAAGGTGCAGCCGCCGAAACAGCCGCGCATGATCGTCACCGAGAACTTGATCATGTCCCAGGCGGGGATCTTCGCGTCGCCGTAGGACGGATGGGGGGCGCGGGCGTAGGGCAGGTCGTAGACCGCATCCATCTCCTCGCTGGAGAGCGGGATCGGCGGCGGGTTCAGCCACAGGTCGCGGTCGCCGTGGCGCTGGACGAGGGGGCGGGCGTTGCCGGGATTGGCCTCCCGGTGCAGCACCCGCGAGGCGCGGGCATAGGCCTCCTTGTCGTCCTTGACCTGCTCGTAGGCGGGGAGCCGGATCACGGTCTCGCCGGGGCGACGGGAAGCGGCCTCGTCGGTCGAATCGAGATCGTCGGCGGGCAGCTCGGTGTAATGCGCGGGCACGCGGCGGAACAGGGCGACGCCCCGGACGGAATCGAGATCGTGCGGGGCCTCGCCCGCCGCGAGGCGGTTCGCCACCTCGACGACGGCGCGCTCGGCATTGCCGTAGATGAGCAGATCGGCCTTCGCGTCCGCGAGGATCGAGCGGCGCACCTTGTCGGACCAGTAATCGTAGTGGGCGATGCGGCGCAGCGACGCCTCGATCCCGCCGAGGATGATCGGCACGTCCTTGTAGGCCTCGCGGCAGCGCTGCGTGTAGACGATGGTCGAGCGGTCCGGACGCCGGCCGCCTTCGCCGCCCGCCGTGTAGGCGTCGTCGTGCCGGAGGCGACGGTCCGCCGTGTAGCGGTTCACCATCGAATCGAGATTGCCGCCGGTGACGCCGAAGAACAGCGTCGGCCTGCCCAAGGCCTTGAACGGCTCCGCCGATTGCCAGTCGGGCTGCGCGATGATGCCGACCCGGTATCCCTGCGCTTCAAGCAATCGGCCGATGATGGCCATGCCGAAGCTCGGATGATCGACATAGGCGTCGCCCGTTATCAGGACGACGTCGCAGGCGTCCCACCCGAGCGCGTCCATCTCGGCGCGGCTCATCGGCAAAAATGGCGCCGCCTTCCTGGGAAGCAGCGCCTTGCAGGCGAGGGTCGCCAGGGATCGGCTCGCGGAGGCTTGGAGGTCCATGGGGTGGGTGCATAGACCGCCGAGGCCGCGAGCTCAACGAAGCGCGAGGGGATCGGGCGCCGCAACTTTATCGAAGCGCCGGAAACCGGCATTCAATCTGCGCTCGAAATGGCATGCGGGTGCGGGCCGGAAAGCAGGTCGTTCTCTGCCAGCCCGCTTTCGTCCCACCCCGGCATCTGTTCAACATCCGCTCCTGGACATCGAGACGGACGCTTGAACGGCCAGGCTGGGACCAAAGCGGCCGCCTTCCGCAAAAGCAGATCGGGCTCGCCTCCAAGCGAACGCCCGAGCTTCCGACGCGTTGAAGCGCGGCGGTGGCGCCAGAACCACCCGGTGAGGTACGAGTCCGGCCCGATGAACAGCTTCGCCCATCCGGACCGCTCCGGCCTCGCCACGGCGCTTCCGATCCGGCCGGCGGAGCGTGCACACGCGCCGTTCAAGATCGTGAGCTGGAACCTGCTGCGACGTACCGGCGCGGCGGTGGACGACGTCGTCGCCCTGGTCGCGCAGGAGAAGCCAGACCTTCTGCTCATGCAGGAAGCGACCCGGGCGATCGGCTTCCTGCAGGACCGGATCGGCGGCCACTACGCCTGGGCACCGCTGCCCGGGCGGATCCACGGCCTGGCGATGTGGAGCCCGAAACCGTTTCCGAATGCGCCGCGGGTCATCACGCTCCCCTCGGGCGCCCTGGTGCACCGGGTCTGCCAGGTGCTCGATCTGGGCGAGTTCGGCGTCGCCAACGTCCACCTGTCGCACGGGCAGATGCTGAACCGGCGCCAGCTGCGCCGCATCGTCGGTGAGCTGCCGGCGCGGGCCGCGGTGCTGGGCGACTACAACATCGTCGGGCCGGCGCTGATCCCGGGCTTCCGCGATGTCGGCCCCCGGAGGCCGACCCACGCGATGGTCGACGTGCTGCCGCTGCGGCTCGACCGGTGCCTCGCCCGCGGCCTGATCTGCCACGAGCATGCCGTCCTGCCGCGCGGCCCCTCCGACCACCGTCCGATTGTCGTCCATCTCGGGCCGGCGCCGGAGGCCCGCGCGCCCGCGCGCTTTAGAGGTATGGCAGCAGCAGTCGCACGGCTGCGTCGCGCAGACGGATCGGCAAAGCGCGCGCGGCGAGATCCTCACGGCTGAGACGCGATTCCATCTTGCCTTGCATGAAGGCGTCGAGCTGGGCCGCCAGGTCCGCGTCGATGATCTCGACGTTCAGCTCGAAATTGAGCCGGAAGCTGCGCATGTCCCAGTTCGCGCTGCCGACGAAGCACCAGACGTCGTCGACCACCATGGCCTTCGAATGGTCGAAGGGCGGCTCGTCGAGCCAGACCCGCACCCCGGCGCGGAGCAGCGGATCGAGATGCGCCCGGGTCGCCCAGTCGATGAACGGATGGTCGCTCACCCGCGGGATGATCACGTCGACGATGATGCCCCGGGTCGCGGCCTGAGCGAGCGCGCCGGTCACCAGTTCGTCGGGCAGGAAATAGGGGGTGACGAACCGGACCGTCCGGCGTGCGCAGGCGAGCGCCTGGAGGATGACCTGCTCGATCTTCTCGACATCCGCGTCCGGCCCCGAGGTGACCACCCGGGCGACGCTCTTGCCCACCGGCTGCAGGTCGGCGAGCCACGGCTCGGAATCGAGGATCTCTCCGTCCACGAAGGCCCAGTCGGCCGCGAAGGCCACCGCAAGCTGCTCGACGACAGGCCCGCGGAGACGGAAATGGGTGTCGCGGATCGGATGCTCGGGCTTCAGGGAGACCCGGTTCGGCTGCGAGATGTTGAGACCGCCGGTGAAAGCGACGCACCCGTCGATGATCAGCAGCTTCTTGTGTGAGCGCAGATTCAGGAACGGCATCCGCCAGGGCAGCGCGGAGTGCATGAACAGGGCCGCCGGGATGCCGAGGCCGGTGAGTCGGTGATAGACCGGCGCGCGAAAATAGCCGCCGCCGATCCCGTCGATGATGACGCGGACCTTGACGCCGCGGGCCTTCGCCTCGGCCAGAGCATCGCAGAACGCGCGGCCGGTGGGATCGTCGCGGAAGATGTAGCTCGAGAGCCCGATGCTGGCCTTGGCGTTACGGATCGCCGCCAGCATGACCGGATAGGCGGCGTCGCCGTTGCGGAACATCTGCACGTCGTTGCCCGTGAAGGCCGGCAGCCCGGTGATGCGCCGGATCGCCCGGTCCAGGGGCCAGAGCGTCTCAGGCACCACGGCATCGTCGGTATCGGGCAGCTGGGTCGCGTCGGAGGGCTTCGTGCGAAGCTTGCGCGCCCGGCGCGAGACGCGGTTGATGCCGAAGGTCAGGTAGAGCGCGGTCCCGAAGATCGGGGAGAGCCAAGCCAGCCCGATCCACCCAACCGCGACGCTGACCCGGCGCTTGCGCAGCAGGGCGTGCAGGGTGACGCCGATCGCCAGGGCGAAGCCGATGAGCGCCGCAACATCCGCCCGCAACAGGGCGGTGGATTGCAGCCATCGATACAGCGCGTCTTCCAAGGTCTCGGCATCCGGTTCGCGTCAGACGGCGCCGGATATAGCTGAAGGAAACGCCGAGGCGCGGATTTAATACGGTCGGAGGGGCGGCTGTGCGCCGGTATCGGCGGTTCCGAGGGGCCGGGCGCAACGATACGGCCCGCTGCCGTCGAGCGCCGCGTACAGGATCCGGCCGCCATCCGCGATGCAGCGCGCCTTGGCCTCGGCATAGGGCCTGTGGAAACTCCAGATCGTGATCATCGGGCCGACGGTGCCGAGGCAGACGCCGCCGAACAGCAGGGCGGCGGCCCAGGTCGCGCGGTCCGGCCGCGGACGCGGCGGCCGGGGTGGCGGCATGGTGCCGACGAAGGCCAGGGTCAGTCCGAACAGGTCGATCGCGCTCATCAGCCGTTCCGCATGGAGGTGCCGAGCCCGGCAGGACTGGATATGCTGTCATCCTAGGGCAGGGCGCCCCCGGAGCCTACGCATCCTGACGCGGGAGACCTGCGTCGTATCGCGCGGGGCTCACGGCTCCCAGCGCGGCGATCGCTTGGTGAGGAACGCGTCGATGCCTTCCTGGGCGTCGGCCATCATCATGTTCCGGGTCATGACCTCGGCCGTGTAGCCGTAGGCCTCCTCCAGACCCATCTCGATCTGCCGGCCGAACGCCTCCTTGCCGATCGCCAGGACCCGCCGCGCCTTCCCGGCGATGGTCTGGGCCATGGCGTTCACCGCGCCGTCCAATTCGGCCGACGGTACCACGCGGTTGACCAGGCCGATCCGCAAAGCCTCCTGCGCGTCGACCGGCTCGCCGACCAGCAGCATCTCCAGGGCGGCCTTGCGCGACACCGCCCGCGACAGGGCGACCATCGGGGTCGAGCAGAACAGGCCGATCTGCACCCCCGGCGTGGCGAAGCGGGCCTCCTCGGCGCAGAGGGCGAGGTCGCAGGTGGCGACAAGCTGGCAGCCCGCCGCGGTGGCGATGCCGTGCACCTGGGCGATCACCGGCTGCGGCAGGCGCGTCAGGCTCAGCATCAGGCGGGCGCAGGTGCGGAACACCGCCTCGGTCGCCGCCCGGGAGGGATCGGCGCGCATCTCCTTGAGGTCGTGCCCGGCGCAGAAGGCCGGGCCGGCCCCGCGCAGGATCACTACCCGGACCGCAGGATCCTCCCGGATCGCGTCGAGCGCGTCCTGAAGCGCGTTCATGAGCGCCATCGACAGGGCGTTGCGCGCCTGCGGACGGTTCAGCGTCAGGGTCGCGACGCCGTCGGCATCGTGGCGCAGCAGGACATGCGCGTCCGTGGAGCTGGGGGCGGCGAGGGCTGCGGACATGGCGACGTCTCCCGGTTCCGGCCCCTTGATCGTGCGGAGCTGGTTTCAAGACAGGGAGGCTAGCACGCCCGTGGTGTGGCGCAGAGAGCGCCCCTCAATCCTGCTCAGCGAGAGCGAGATCCAGGCTGGCGAAATCGGCGCCCGGGCCGTTCCACCACACGCTCGGATAGGAGGGCAGCCGGCCCATCACGCCGGCATAGGCGTCTGCCAGAGCCGTATCGATGATCACCAGCGTCGCGCCGGAGCGAGCCAGGCTGTCGGCGAGCGCCTCGCCGCGGCGGCTGCCATCGAGGGCGACAACGCGGACCCCGATCCGCGCCAGGCCGAGGCGCATCGCCTCCGCCTGGCTGAGGTCGCGAACCAGGAGGGCGACGGTCTCGCCGGCGTGCAGGCCCTCGGCGAAAGCCCAGTGGGCGACCCGGTTGGGGCAGATCGCCGGGGCGGCGCGCCGGTCGCCTGAGGTGAGGCCGAGCCCGGATCGGAAGCGCCGATCCGGATCACGCGGGACCGGCGCCGGGACCGGAATGTCTGCGACAGTGGAGTTCACGCCAAACATACGCTGCGAACCGCCTGGATCTGGATAAACGGTGGACCTTGGCGTGACGCGCGCAGGTTAACACTCTGTCTCAGGTTCGCAGATCTCCGGAACACTGGCCGTTTTTCAGGGCTCCGGACGGCCGGGACTGCGCCTATGCCGAATCGATGATGAACGGGGCAGAGCCATTTGGAGGCAAATTCGGTCGCATTGGCCTCGGGCGCGGGCCGGCCTATCTCCCGCTTGGAGCGGGCGACCCGGAAGAGGTTGCCCCGACTGAGGAAACGCCCACCCATGCGCCAGATCGCCCCCTACGCGGCCGCCTTCGCTCTCACGCTCGCAGCCCTGCCGGCGCAGGCGCAGATCCGCAACGCGCCGTCCCCGCGAGCTCTGGAATTTGCCGCCTACATCTTTGCGGCCTCGAATGTCTGCGGTTACCGAATCGGCAACGAGGCGTTCGAGGGTCTCCTGGCGAAGCAGAACGTGCGGGTGGACGACGTCCAGCCGCGCGGGCCGTTCGGCAACCGCGTGCAGACGATGTTCACCCTGATGTCGAATCAGATGGCCCAGAACCGCGACCAAGCCTGCATCGCGGTGGCCGGCGAGTACGGGCCGGAGGGTTCGATCACCAAGAACGTCCTGCTGCCGGCCGGTCAGACGACCGGCGCTCCAGCCCGGACGGAGCCCGCCAAGCCCGCGCAGTGATCGTTCAGCCCAGGCGCCACGCGATCGGCGACACCCCGCGCTCGGCCAGCCAGCCATTGGCGCGGCCGAACGGGTCCGAGCCCGGGAAATCTCGGGCGCGGTTGAGCGGGGAGGGATGCCCGCTCTCGAACACGCCGTGGCGTGCCGCATCGATCAGCGCCGCCCGGGCGCGGGCCTGGGCGCCCCAGAGCAGGAAGACCGCCGGCTCCGGACGGGCCGAGACCGCGGCGACCGCCTCGTCGGTCAGAGCCGACCAGCCGTAGCGCAGATGCGCGCCGGCCTTTCCCGCCTCGACCGTCAGCGCGCTGTTCAGGAGAAGGACGCCCTGGCGGGCCCAGGGGGTCAGGTCACCGCCGGCAGCCCGTTCCGAGCCTGCCTCCGCTAGGATCACGCGCAGCGACGCGGGCAGCCGGCCCGAGCCGACATACGAGAAGGCCAGGCCGTTCGCGTCGCCGGGCGTCGGATAGGGGTCCTGCCCCAAGATGACGGCGCGCACCGCCGGCAGCGGCGTCTCTGTCAGCGCGCGGAAGATGTCGGCCGGCGCCGGCAGCACCTGCGCGCCCTCGGCGATCCGGGCATCGACCCGGCCCGCTACGGCGTCGGCCGCACCGCCGGCGAAGAACGGCAGCGCCAGCCACGGCGATCCGGAAGCGCGGAAGGCGGCCAGCGCGGCGGCCACGGGGGTGTCGGTCATCGGGTCTCGCCGGGTCGGACGATGCGCTCCGCGGTTGCGGGGCACCGGCGCCATGATTAGGGAGAATGGGTCGGCCCCGCGCCAGCGCGTACGGTCCAGCATGTCGCAGCCGGCCTTCGCTGAGCGGGCGGACACCCTACATGGGGCGGACGCGATACCGAACACCCCGGTTCAGACCCAAGCGCGTGCGCCGGCTGCCGGGTATCCGAAGCCAGAAGAAGGACTCGGCGCGCGGCGCCGGAACGCTGCCATGAACGAACGCGTCGAACCCGCCGCGCTGGCGGATGGCCGGCCCCTCTCGACCCTCGTCCCCGCCGCAGGCGGCCTTCCGGCCGACCACCCGAAGGTGGCCTGGGGCCGCGTGGGCGTGCTGCTGATGAATCTCGGCACCCCCGAGGGCACCAGCTACTGGCCGATGCGCCGCTATTTGAAGGAGTTCCTGTCGGACCGCCGGGTCATCGAGGTGCCCCGGCTGATCTGGTGGCCGCTCCTCAACCTGATCATCCTGACCAAGCGCCCGGGGCCGAAGGGCCGCGACTACGCCAGCGTCTGGAACAACGAGCGGAACGAGGGTCCGCTCAAGACGATCACCCGCGGCCAGAGCGAGCGCCTGCAAGCCGCGATGGGCGATTCCGTCGTGGTCGACTGGGCGATGCGCTACGGCAAGCCGGAGGTGGCCGAACGCCTTCAGGCGCTCCTCGACCAGGGCTGCGACCGGATCCTGCTGGTGCCGCTCTATCCGCAATACGCGGCCGCGACCTCGGCCACTGCCTGCGACCAGGCGTTCCGGGCGCTCATGGACATGCGCTGGCAGCCGACCGTGCGGGTGTCGCCGCCCTATCATGACGACCCGGTCTACATCGCCGCCATGGCCGATTCGATCCGCGAGGGCCTGGCCAAGCTCGATTTCGAGCCCGAGGTGATCCTGACCTCGTTCCACGGCGTGCCGCGCAGCTACCTGCTCAAGGGCGACCCCTATCATTGCCAGTGCCACAAGACCGGACGCCTGATCCGGGAGGCCCTCGGCATGTCGCCCGAGCGGATGCGGGTGACCTTCCAGTCGCGCTTCGGCAACGAGGAATGGCTCAAGCCGTACACCGACGAGACCGTGACGGAGCTGGCGAAATCCGGCGTCAAGCGCATGGCGATCGTCGCCCCCGGCTTCACGGCGGATTGCCTGGAGACGCTGGAGGAGCTCGACGGCGAGAATCGCCATTACTTCGAGGGGAACGGCGGCGAGCGCTTCGCCTATATCCCGTGCCTGAACGATTCCGATCTGGGTATGAAGGTGATCGAGAACGTGGTGCGCCGAGAGCTTCAGGGTTGGCTCTGACGCGAAAGCGCCGCGACGCCGCTTGCGGACGGCCCCGTCCAGCCTATCATCCTCCGAAGCTGGACGGCTTTCAGATCCGGCGTCGGAGGATCACATGGCGTTCTTCATCGGGATCGCGTGTCCCTGGCTGCTGATCGCGGTGCTCGACCGGATTGCCGAAGGCCGCCGCACGGCCGAGCTCGCCGCGCTCGGCGTCACCGCACCGACGGCCGCCGCCAGGTCCGCCTACCTCCATCCCGACCGGCCGTATTGAGACCTGGGGATCGCCGTTAAGCGGGCCTTATCGGTCTGCGCGGCCCGCTGGCGACGCTTTGCAAGACCGGATAGCCTTTGCTTGGCAGCCGCCTTCAGGAGGACGCGATGATCCGTGCCGATCTCGGGCAGCAACTCGAAGCCTTCGTGGCGCAGCTGGTCCGGACCGGCCGGTACAGGTCCCAGAGCGAAGTTCTGCGTGAGGGGGTCCGGCTCATTCAGGATCGAGAAATCCGAACCGCGAACCTCGACGCCGCGGTCGCACGTGGGATCGAGCAAGCGGATGCCGGACAGACGAAGGCCGCCGAGGAGGTTTTCGACCGCCTCGAACGCAAGTACCGTGACCTGAGCAACGCCAAGGCGTGATCGTCCGTTTCACCGAGGAAGCGGAACGCAACCTGGAGTCAATCGGCGACTACATCGCTCGCACTAACCCGTTTCGGGCGCTCAGCTTCGTGCAGTCGCTTCGTTCAAAGTGCATGGGCCTCGCCGACTTACCGAACGGATTTCCTGTCGTCCCACGTTACGAGAAGCAGGAAATTCGTCGTCGGGTCTACGCCAATTATGTGTTCGTCTATCGTGTCGAGACCGATCGGATCGTGATCTTGCACGTCCTCAATGGCGCAATGGATTACGACGTAATCCCTTTTCCACCCTGAGCAGTCCTGGTTTGAGTCGTGAGGATCCGGCAGGTGTGCGCAAGCCACCTGCCGGATCGATCCGCTACGCCGATCCAATCACGGCTTCTTCGTTTCCGGCACCGGCTGGGCCGCCGCAGGCGCCGCGTCGGTGCGCTCGATCTTGGCGTCGGCGCGCAGCTTCAGGATCAGGTCCTGCTGGGCCTTGCGGACGAGGTGCTGGTCGATCTGCTCCTTCAGCTCGTCGAAGGTCGGCTGCGGCTTGGTGCGCTTCTCCTCGACCTTGATCACGTGCCAGCCAAACTGGCTCTTGACCGGGTCGGAGACCTGGCCGGGCTTCATCGCGAAGGCGGCGTTGGCGATGTCCGGGACCATCCGCTCCTTGGTGAACCAGCCGAGATCGCCGCCCTCGGCCTTGGAGCCCGGGTCCTTCGAGGTCTCGGCGGCGACCTTCGCGAAGTCCTCGCCGCCCTTGATCCGTGCGGCAATCTTCTTGGCGTCGCCCTCGTTGTCCACGAGGATATGGCGCGCGTGCACCTCCTCCTCGGGCTTCATCAGCTTGACTGTCTGGTCGTAGATCGCGTGCTCGGCCTCGGGGGTCACGGCGCGTTTGGCCTCCTGCTCCAGGTAGTCGTCGAGCAGGAGCTTGTCCCGGAAATAGGCGAGCTTGCGCTTGAACTCCGGCGTGTCGCCGATCTTGGCCGCTTCGGCGGCCTGCGCGCCGACTCGCAGGTCGACCATGTAATCCACCAGCAGGGATTTCTTTTGCGCCTCGTCGACACCCGGCAGCGACAGGGCCGGATCGTCCGACGCGATGGCCAAGTCGCCTTGCGTGATCGGCTTGCCGTTGACGCTGGCCACCACGGTGTCGGGGCTCGGGGCGGCCGTGTTGGCCGCGGGCGTCGAGGTCTGAGCCGGGGCCGCCTGGGGCGTCTGGGCCAGCGCGACACCGGGCATCGCGAGCATCAGGGCAAGCGCGCTCGCGCGCCGGAGGAGGGCGGTGTTCGGCATGCTGGCGTGGTCCTCGGCTGACGTCTCGGCACCGCCCCGGTGAGGCCGGGCGGCGCGCCGCGGCACAGGTGGCGCGCGTCGCACGAGAAGGCAAGCGCTGCCGTTTCACCCGTCCGGAGCCCGATGGATCGGAGGCTGCCTCTTTCAGGTGCGCCGGCCGATGTTTACCTCTATAAGCCCGGCCAACTCCGCCAAGGCCGGCCCGCCACGCTCACCCGTGGGCGGGCTCGCGCGTCCGCAGGTCAACGATGCTCGGCTCCATCGCCAAGAAGATTTTCGGCTCCTCCAACGACCGGCGCGTCAAGGGCTATCGCCCGCGCGTGGCGCAGATCAACGCGCTGGAACCGGAAATTCAGGCCCTGTCGGACGACGCGCTCCGAGCGCGCACCGACATGCTGAAGGCGGAACTCGCCGCCGGCAAGAGCCTCGACGACATCCTGGTCCCGGCCTTCGCGACGGTGCGCGAGGCGGCCAAGCGCGTCTTCGGCCAGCGCCATTTCGACGTGCAGCTGATCGGCGGCATGGTGCTGCACGAGGGCGGCATCGCCGAGATGAAGACCGGCGAGGGCAAGACCCTGGTGGCGACGCTGCCGGTCTACCTGAACGCTCTCGAGGGTAAGGGCGTCCACGTCGTCACCGTGAACGACTACCTGGCCTCCCGCGACGCGGAATGGATGGGCCAGCTCTACCGGTTCCTGGGGCTCACCGTCGGTACCATCGTGCACGGGCTCGACGACGAGCAGCGCAAGGCGGCCTATGCCTGCGACATCACCTACGGCACCAACAACGAGTACGGGTTCGATTACCTGCGCGACAACATGAAGTACGAGCTGTCGCAGCTCGCCCAGCGCGGACACAACTTCGCGATCGTCGACGAGGTTGACTCGATCCTAATCGACGAGGCGCGCACGCCGCTGATCATCTCGGGCCCGGTGGACGACCGCTCCGAGCTCTACGTCTCGGTCGACGCGATCATGCCCCGGCTGGTGCGCGAGCACTACGACCTCGACGAGAAGCAGCGTACGGTCTCGCTGACGGAAGCCGGCAATGAGTTCGTCGAGGTGACCCTGCGCGAGGTCGGCCTGCTTAAGGACGGCGACCTCTACGACGCCCACAACGTCAGCCTCGTCCACCACGTGAACCAGGCCCTGCGCGCCCACACGCTGTTCACCCGGGACAAGGACTACATCGTCAAGAACGACGAGGTGGTGATCATCGACGAGTTCACCGGCCGCATGATGCAGGGCCGGCGCTACTCGGAAGGCCTGCACCAGGCCCTCGAGGCCAAGGAGCGGGTGACGATCCAGCCCGAGAACCAGACGCTCGCCTCGATCACCTTCCAGAACTACTTCCGCCTCTACAACAAGCTCGCCGGCATGACCGGCACGGCCTCCACGGAAGCCGACGAGTTCGCCGAGATCTACAAGCTCGACGTGGTCGACATCCCGACCAACAAGGAGGTCGAGCGCGTCGACGAGGACGATGAGGTCTACCGCACGGTCGCCGAGAAGTACGACGGCATCATCGCGGAGATCGACAAGGCGCACAGCCGGCACCAGCCGATCCTGGTCGGCACCGGCTCGATCGAGAAATCCGAGCACCTGGCGGAGATGCTCAAGAAGCACGGCTACACCCTGCTCGACTATTCCGATCCGAACGCGTTGACCGACGTCTACAAGGCCGCCCGCGAGGGCCGGGTGACCAAGCGCTTCGCTGTCCTGAACGCCCGCTTCCACGAGCAGGAAGCCTACATCGTCGCCGAGGCCGGCGTGCCGGGCGCGATCACCATCGCCACCAACATGGCCGGCCGCGGCACCGACATCAAACTCGGCGGCAACCTCGAGATGCGGATCGAGAAGGAGCTCGGCCACCTGCCGGACGGGCCGGAGCGCGACGCCGCCATTGAGGCGATCAAGGCCGAGATCGCCGACAACCGCGCCAAGGTCCTGGCCTCGGGCGAGCCGGCCGACCCGGCCGCCGGCCGCAAGAAGGCCTTGCCGGGTGGCCTCTACATCATCGGCACCGAGCGCCACGAGTCGCGGCGCATCGACAACCAGCTCCGCGGCCGCTCCGGCCGCCAGGGCGATCCCGGCCGCTCGAAGTTCTACCTGTCGCTTCAGGACGACCTGATGCGGATCTTCGGCTCCGACCGCATGGACGGGATGCTGCAGAAGCTCGGCCTTGAGCAGGGCGAGGCGATCATCCACCCCTGGATCAACAAGGCGATCGAGAAGGCGCAACAGAAGGTCGAAGCGCGCAATTTCGACATGCGCAAGAACGTGCTCAAATACGACAACGTCATGAACGACCAGCGCAAGGTCGTGTTCGAGCAGCGCCGGGACTTCATGGCCCAGGAGAGCGTGCGCGAGACCGTGGACGAGATGCGCGAGGGCGTGATCGACGACCTCGTCGCCCGCTACATCCCGCAGAACGCCTATGCCGAGCAGTGGGACGTCGCCGCCCTGCACGAGCAGGTCCGCGAGGTGCTCAACCTCGACGTCCCGGTGGAGGATTGGGCCAAGGAAGAGGGCATCGCCGACGAGGAGATGCGCGAGCGCCTGCTCAAGGCCGCCGAGACCGCCTATGCCGAGCGGGCCGAGAAGAACGGCACCGAGATCACCGCCTATATCGAGAAGCAGGTCCTGCTCCAGACCCTGGATCACCTGTGGCGGGAGCACCTCGTGACCCTCGACCACTTGCGGCAGGTGATCGGCTGGCGCGGCTTCGCCCAGCGCGACCCGCTCAACGAGTACAAGTCCGAGGCGTTCGACCTCTTCAACAACCTGATCACGGCCCTGCGCGAGCAGGTGACGACGCAGCTCTCCCGCGTCGAGATCGTGCACCAGCAGCCCGACCAACAGGCCTTCCCGGGCGGCACCCCGGAGTTGCCGCCGATGTTCGCCCAGCATCTCGACCCGGTCACCGGCGAGAACGAGATGGATTATGCCGGGCGCGGCTCGGGCAGCGACGGCGGCGGCGGTCCGGCCTACGGCTACGCCGCGCAGGGGCTCGCGGCCGACGGCGCCGTGCTGGAGCGCGACCCGAACGATTCCACCACCTGGGGCCGGGTCGGACGCAACGAGCCGTGCCCCTGCGGCTCGGGCAAGAAGTACAAGCACTGCCACGGCACCTTCCAGGCCTGAGGCGGCCCGCCCCATGGCCGCCCGCACGGTCTTCGTCGCCGGCGCCGGCACCGAGATCGGCAAGACCTACGTCACCGCGGCGCTGACCCGGCGCCTGCGGGCGCAGGGTCGGCCGGTGCGGACGCTGAAGCCGCTCGCGAGCGGCGTGCCGCCGCTGAGCGACCCGGCCTTCGCGGAGAGCGACACGGCCCGGCTGCTGGACGCGCAGGGCCTCGGTATCGACGACGAGACGGTCGAGGCCTGCTCACCCTGGCGGTTCGCGGCCCCGCTCGCCCCCAATCAGGCGGCGGTGCTGGAGGGCCGGTCCCTGGCGCTGCCCGACCTCGTCGGCTGGTGCCGGGCGCAGATCGCCCACGGTGACGGAACCCTGATCATCGAGGGTGTCGGCGGGCTCATGAGCCCGGTCACCGAATCGGCCACCGGGCTCGACTGGCTCAAGGCCCTCGACGTGCCGGCACTTCTCGTCTCCGGCAGCTATCTGGGGGCGATCAGCCACGCGCTCACCGCCTGCGAGACCCTGCGCCTCCACGGCATCTCGCTCCGCGCCATCGCGGTGAGCGAGAGCGTGGGGGCTCCGGCACCGCTCGCCACCGTGGCCGCGTCGATCACGCGGCATGCCGGCGTGCCGGTCTTCGGCCTGCGGCGCGGCGAAGCCTGCCCGGAGGCGTTGGCCGATCTGGTCTGACCGGGCCTCGTCCGCCGACCGTGTGATCGAGCGGGCCAATACCTCCACCGTCATTGCGAGCGCAGCGAAGCAACCTAGGGCAGCGCGCGCTCTCAGTTCGTTGCGGATCCCTCGGTTGCTTCGCGGCGCTCGCAATGACGTTCAGGGTCAAGGACAAACCCTTCCACCGCAAACGGATCCGGCCGCGCCGGCTTCCACTTCGACGGCCGGCGCTCTACCTGTCCGGCCAGGGCGAACGATTTAATCCCGCGGGAGCCGTGCGTTGAGTCAGTCCCTTGCCCCCGCGGCGGCGCCGGGTTCCCAGGCCGGTGCCGGCGACGAGCCCGCGTCCCAGAAGGGCCGGCTCAAGCCGGCGCTGATCTTCGGGGCGCTGGGCGTCGTCTACGGCGATATCGGGACCAGCCCGCTCTACGCCTTCAAGGAGGCCGTGAAGGCGGCGACCGCGGGCGGCGCCGCAGTGCCGGCGGCCGCCACGGGTGCGGTATCGCTGATCCTGTGGGCGCTGATCCTGATCGTGTCGCTGAAATACGCGGTGCTGATTCTGCGCGCCGACAACAAGGGCGAGGGCGGCATCGTCGCGATGCTGGCCCTGCTCGGCGCCCGGCAGGCCCGCCACGGGACCTGGAAGGCCGCCCTGCTGGTGGTCGGACTGATCGGCGCGGCGCTGCTCTACGGCGATGGCGCGATCACGCCGGCGATCTCGGTGCTCTCGGCCATCGAGGGGTTAAAGGTCGACGCGCCGGCCCTCGGCCATTTCGTCGTGCCGATCACGATCGCGATCCTGGTCGCGCTGTTTTCGGTCCAACACAAGGGCGTGGCGGCGATCGGCCGGGTGTTCGGCCCGGTGATGCTGCTGTGGTTCGTGGTGCTGGCGGCCCTCGGGATCGGCGGCATCCTGCACAAGCCGGAGATCCTCGCCGCGGTGAACCCGCTGCGCGCCGTCGACTTCATGCTGCATGCCGGCTGGCATGTGAGCTTCGCCATGCTGGGCGCCGCCTTCCTGGCGGTGACCGGCGGCGAGGCGATGTATGCCGATCTCGGCCATTTCGGCGCCATGCCGATCCGGGCGGCGTGGTTCGTTCTGGTCCTGCCCGCGCTGGTGCTCAACTATTTCGGCCAGGGCGCCTTGCTGCTCGCCTCGCCGGACGCGATCGAGAACCCGTTCTTCCAGCTCTGCCCGGATTGGGGCCATTACCCGCTGATCGCGCTGGCGACGCTCGCCACGATCATCGCCTCGCAGGCGATGATCTCCGGCGTCTTCTCCCTGACCCAGCAATCGGTCCAGCTCGGCTTCCTGCCGGCGATGCGCATCGTCCAGACGGCCAAGGAGGAGCGCGGCCAGATCTACGTCCCGATGGTGAACTGGCTTCTCGCCGCCGCGACCCTGATCGCCGTGGTGATGTTCGGCTCCTCGGACGCGCTCGCCGGCGCCTACGGGATCGCGGTCTCGATGCTGATGGGCATCACCACCCTGCTCGCCGCGCTGATCGCGCTCCGCTGGGGCTACAACCCGATCCTGGTCTTCGCCGTGAACGGCCTGTTCCTCGCCATCGACGCCGTCTTCTTCGCGGCCAACAGCGTGAAGATCCTCGAGGGCGGCTGGTTTCCCCTGGTGCTCGCCGGCCTCGTCGCCCTGATGATGCTCACCTGGAAGAAGGGCAACGAGCTGGTCGAGGAGGCCCGGGTCGCCCTGCGCCTGCCGGAGGATGCCTTCCTGGCCGGGCTCCAGCACCGCGAGTTGCTGCGCCTGCCCGGCACCGCGGCCTTCCTGTCGGCGGCCGAGCACGGGATTCCGCTCCACCTGTCGCGCTTCGTCGAGCGGAACCGCGCCCTCATGGAACGGATCCTGATCATCACCGCCCTCTACGAGGAGACCCCGACGGTCCCGGCGGAGCAGCGCGCCCACGTGACGATTCTGGCGCCGGACTTCTACCGGGTGATCCTCCGCTACGGCTTCATGGAGGAGGCCTCGATCCCGGAGGGGCTGGCCTGCGCCGTCGCCTCGCGCCACCTGCCCGCGCACGTCATCGAGGACATGACCGTGTTCGTCGGCCACGAGACCATCATCCCGCGCAGCGACAAGCGCGGGATGGCGCCCTGGCGGGAGAACCTGTTCGCCTTCATGCAGCGCAACGCCGAGCGCACCGGCGCCTTCTTCGGCGTGCCGACGCGGCAGGTGGTCGAGGTCGGCACCGAGATCGAGATTTGAGGCTTCGGAGAGCCGCCGGCGGTCGCCTCGCAGACTGGAACGCATAAAGACATGTTTATGTCTTGATTGCTTCGTATCCCGCGAAGTGGTAGGGGCTGGCCCCGAACCGCAACGCGAACACACGGAGCCGCCGACTCATGGCCAAGGATTATATCGTCAAGGACATCGGGCTGGCCGATTACGGCCGCAAGGAGATCTCGATCGCCGAGACGGAGATGCCGGGCCTGATGGCGGTCCGCGAGGAGTACGGCGCTGCGCAGCCCCTGAAGGGCGCCAAGATCGCCGGCTCGCTCCACATGACGATCCAGACCGCGGTGCTAATCGAGACCCTGAAGGCGCTCGGCGCCGACATCCGCTGGGTCTCCTGCAACATCTACTCGACCCAGGACCACGCCGCCGCCGCCATCGCGGCCGCCGGCATCCCGGTCTTCGCCGTGAAGGGCGAGACCCTGGAGGAGTACTGGGACTACACCTCGCGCCTGTTCGACTGGCATGACGGCGGCATGCCGAACATGATCCTGGACGACGGCGGCGACGCCACCATGTTCGTCCATCTCGGCCTGCGCGCCGAGAACGGCGACACCGCCTTCCTCGACAAGCCGGAGAGCGAGGAGGAGGAGATCTTCTTCGCGCTGCTGAAGAAGAAGCTCGCCGAGAAGCCGAAGGGCTGGTTCGCCGGCCTCGCCGACAGCATCAAGGGCGTCTCCGAGGAGACCACCACGGGCGTCCACCGCCTGTACGTGCTCGCCAAGGAGGGCAAGCTGCTCTTCCCGGCGATCAACGTGAACGACTCGGTCACCAAGTCGAAGTTCGACAACCTCTACGGCTGCAAGGAGTCGCTGGTCGACGGCATCCGCCGCGGCACCGACGTGATGATGGCCGGCAAGGTCGCCATGGTCGCCGGCTTCGGCGACGTCGGCAAGGGCTCGGCTGCGTCTCTGCGCAATGCCGGCTGCCGCGTGCTGGTCTCGGAGATCGACCCGATCTGCGCGCTCCAGGCCGCCATGGAGGGCTACGAGGTCGTGACGATGGAGGACGCCGCCCCGCGCGCCGACATCTTCGTCACCGCCACGGGCAACAAGGACATCATCACCATCGACCACATGCGGGCGATGAAGGACCGGGCGATCGTCTGCAACATCGGCCACTTCGACAACGAGATTCAGGTCGCCGGCTTGAAGAACCTGAAGTGGTCCAACATCAAGCCGCAGGTGGACGAGATCACCTTCGCGGACGGTCACCGCATCATCCTCCTGTCGGAGGGGCGCCTGGTAAACCTCGGCAACGCGACGGGTCACCCGTCCTTCGTGATGTCGGCCTCCTTCACCAACCAGACGCTGGCCCAGATCGAGCTCTGGACCAACCCGGGCAAGTATCAGAAGCAGGTCTACACCCTGCCCAAGACCCTCGACGAGAAGGTCGCGGCGCTGCACCTGGAGAAGATCGGCGTGAAGCTCTCGAAGCTGCGCCCCGATCAGGCCGCCTATATCGGCGTCTCCGAGTCCGGCCCGTTCAAGCCCGAGCATTACCGCTACTGAGCCGGCCTAAGTCGGGGACACTCCCGGTTCGACGCCGGTCGAACCGGGAGTTGAATTCCCGACCGACGGGACGGTAGCCGGCACGGCTTTTGCCGCTGCGATCACCAACCAAAAAGGGCCCGGCGCGCTGCGTCGGGCCCTTTCGTTTGTCAACCCATTCCGGGCCCGACACACTGTGTCTTCTAAGTGTCGTTAACGGATGATTGTGAGCCGTCGGCGTATAGCCACGCTTCGTTCCCCTTCCGGGTGGATTCCGCAGCACGTTAAGGTGCGGGCGAATCTTAGATCGGTGGGTCCGCAACGGTTCGGGAGAATCGCCTGCGGGGACGGTGCGTTCTGCGCCGCGCGGTTGCACGCGCATTCGGATCGCCAGGGGTGGGGGCAGGGCTATCATGGGTGTCGGTCGTGCCGCGCACGTTCGAATCTGCGTGGGTGCGCTCACATTGACGGCGGCGAGCGCTGCGCTCGCCGAACTGCCCGAGACCGCGACCGCGCACGCGCCGCGTGAGATGCACGGCGTCGCCGCCCTAGCGATCTTCGGCGGCCTCGTGGCCTTCGCGGTGATTCTCTCGCTGCTCCACCTCTACGAGCGCAGTCGATGGACCCGCCGGGAGCGCGAGCTCGCCGGCGCCCTCGACGTGCTGCGCGGCGCGCACGACCGCGCCGAGATGCTGCTCAACGCCGAGCGCCAGATCATCGTCACCTGGGACCGCCGCAGCGAGCCCGTGGTCGAGGGCGATATCAGCCTGGCGATCTACGGCGAGCGTCCGACCTCGGGCTATGCTCGCCGGGTCCTCGCCTTCGGCACCTGGCTGGTCGCCTCGGATGCCACCGCCGTCGAGGCCGCGGTCGAGACCCTGCGGGCCCGGGGTACGAGCTTCACGCTGAGCCTGCGCACCCAGACCGGCCGCAGCATCGACGCGCACGGGCAGGCCGTGGCCGGCCGGGCGCTCCTGCGCCTGCGTGAGACCAGCCAGGAGCGCTGCGAGATTGCCGATCTGCGCGCCACCCTGGACGAGACCCGCCGCGGCCTGTCCGCGCTGGCCGGCCTGCTCGACGCAATCCCGCAGCCGGTCTGGCGCCGCAACCGCGAGGGCGGCCTGAGCTGGGTCAACGCCGCCTACGTGGCGGCCGTGGAGGCGGAGAGCCGCGAGACCACGTTGGATCGCAGCATCGAGCTATTCGACCGTCCGGCCCGCGAGGCCATCGCCCGGGACGAGGCGGCGCGGGCTGCCGGCCTGTCCCGCAGCGTCCCGCGGCTCTCGGCGGTGATGGCCGGCAGCCGGCGCATGCTCGACGTCTTCGAGACCACCCTGGACAGCGGCCGCGTCGGCATCGCCATCGATGTCTCGGAGCTGGAGAGCGTCCGCGCCGATCTGCAGCGCCAGATGAACGCCAACGTCCGCACCCTCGACCAATTGCCCACCGCGGTGGCGATGTTCGACGTGTCGCAACGGCTGATCTTCCACAACGCCGCCTACCGACAGCTCTGGGACCTCGATCAGGCGTTCCTGGACAGCCGCCCCTCCGACGGCGAGATCCTCGACCACCTCCGGGCCGAGCGGAAGCTCGAGGAGCATGCCGATTTCCGCGGCTGGAAGCAGGGGGTGCTGGCCGCCTATCGGGCCGCCGAAGCCAACCAGAGCTGGTGGTACCTGCCCGACGGGCGGACGCTCCGGGTTGTCGCCGACCCGAACCCGCAGGGCGGCCTGACCTATCTGTTCGACGACGTCTCCGACAGCCTGAACGCGGAATCCCGCTACAACGCCCTGCGCCGTCTCCAGGCGGAGACGCTCGACACCCTCGCCGAGCCGGTGGCGGTGTTCGGGGCGGACGGGCGCATGACGCTCGCCAACCGGGCGTTCTGCACCGTCTGGCGGCTCGATCCGGCGACCGTGGAGGAGCGGCCGCACGTCGATGCCGTCATCGAATCCTGCCGGTCCCTGGCACCCGCCGAGGAGCCGTGGCTCGACATCCGCGACGCGGTGGTCGGCCTCGAATCGCGCACCGCCCGGTCCTGCCGTCTGGAGGTGGTGGACGGCACCGTCCTCGATTGCGCCGCGCAGCCGCTGCCCGAGGGCGCGACCCTGCTCACCCTGATCGACGTCACCGCGAGCGTGAATGTCGAGCGGGCGCTCACCGAGAAGAACGACGCCCTGGAGAAGGCGGCGCAGCTACGCGACACCTTCGTGCACCATGTCTCCTACGAGCTGCGCTCGCCGCTCACCAACATCATCGGCTTCACCCAACTGCTCGGTGACGAGACGGTGGGCGCGCTCAACGACCGGCAGCGCGAATATTCCGACCACATCATGCGCTCCTCGGCTGCGCTGCTCGTGATCATCAACGACATCCTCGACCTCGCCTCGATCGATGCCGGCTCCCTGGAGCTTCAGCGCGAGGAGGTCGACGTCCAGTCCACGATCGAGGCCGCCGTGCGGGGGATCGAGGACCGGCTGGCCGAATCCCACATCACCCTGGCGCTGGACGTGCCGGAGGACATCGGCAGCGTCCACGCGGACGGGAAGCGCGTCCGCCAGATCCTGTTCAACCTGCTGTCCAACGCCGTCGGCTTCTCAGATGCCGGGCAGCGCGTCGAGGTTCGGGCGCGGCGTGAGGCCCACGACCTGATCCTCAGCGTGCGCGACCACGGCCGCGGCATGCCGCCCGAGATCGCCGATTCGGTCTTCAACCGCTTCGAGAGCCACACCCTTGGCACCCGCCATCGCGGGGTCGGGCTCGGCCTCTCGATCGTGCGGTCCTTCGTCGAACTCCATGGCGGGCGGGTCCATCTGGAGACCGCGCCCGGGGCCGGGACCCAGGTGACCTGTACGTTCCCGCTTTTCCCTCTCGAGGGCCCGCGTCTCGATCACCTCGAGGCGGGCCGTCCCTTCACCCTCCAGCCCGCCACCGCAACGCGCAAACCTGGCTTGGCACTCCACTAGCGGGTGCAGCCAACA